>CAMBMH010000098.1 GCA_945868575.1 Singulisphaera sp. GP187
CCCACATCGAAGATTTTTTAGGAGCTCCAAATGAACATTATCCCCCGCTGGGCACTCACCAGCCTCACCGGAACAGCCGCCGTTCTTGCTATCGGAATCCAATTTGTATCCACGGCCCAGGCCCAGGATAAGAAGGAAACCGCGAAGAAAGTCCAGGCTTCCATTGTTGCGGCCGGCGAAGCCCTCACCGCTGGCGATGCTTCCAAGGTAAAGGAAGTCGAGAAATTCGACCTGGATCCAATTATGCACTCCTTCAAGCCACGCGCTCGGGGTGGAATTGGCTTCGGTGAAAAAGCTGGTCTCGTTCCCCCGAACGAAGATGGCCTCGAATCCAAGATGATCTCCCTCTCTAAGAAACCCCTCAGCGCAGGCGACGCCGAAAAGTTTGAATCGGCCATAACCGCTGCCGCCCACCAGATCCTTGCAATCGGCCTTGCCAGCGATGCCAAATGGCCCGAAAACAAGGACAAAGCCAAGTCCAAGGACAAATGGGCGGAATACAACACCCTCATGAAGGATGGGGCCAAGGAATTGGGGGCCGCCGCCAAAGCCAAGGACTCCGCCAAAATCAAGGCTTCTGCAACAAAAGTCAACCGCTCCTGCAACGAGTGCCATACCGCTTTCCGCGACTAACCATTCATCAGCTTGTTGGCACCCAATAAAAAAGCCCCGGGGATCTAACCCCGGGGCTTTTGTTATTCTGGTTCAACGGGTCTTTAAAATCCATCGGGATTTCGGACCAATCGGGATTTTGCACTAAAGGGGATTTTGCATATCTGCAGGCCACTAGACCAAAACCTAACCCTTGTTGTAATAGGTTCGCTCGATGAAGGTCGTATCCACGCGCCCTTCCACAAACGCCATGTTTTGGAAGATTTCACGAAGGAGTGGAATGGTGGTGGCGATACCTTCCACCTGGAATTCCGCCAGAGCCCGGCGCATCCGGGCAACCGCCTGAGCGCGATCAGGGGCATGAACCAGAAGTTTGGCCACCATGGAGTCGTAGTTTGAGGGGACAGTGTAACCAGCGGTGGCGTGGGTGTCGATGCGCACGCCCGGACCTCCCGCAACCTGCCAACGGGTAATTTTTCCGGGCGAGGGACGGAAATTGTGGGCGGGATCTTCGGCGTTTATACGAACTTCAAAAGATGCGCCCCGGTGAACAATATCCTTCTGGGTGAAGGATAGCTTTTCACCCGCGGCGACCCGAATCATTTCCTTGATCAGGTCAACCCCGGTAACCAGTTCAGTTACGGGATGTTCCACCTGGATACGGGTGTTCACTTCGATGAAGTAAAAGTTGTTGTGCTTGTCGACCAGGAATTCGACCGTTCCCGCGGAAAAGTAATTGGCCGATTTGACCAGCTTTACCGCCGCAGCGCAAATCGCTTCACGAACGGATAAAGGAAGATTGGGGGCAGGTGATTCCTCCACCAATTTTTGGTGGCGACGCTGAAGGCTGCAATCTCGTTCCCAAAGGTGAACAAGATTCCCATGCTGGTCGCCAATTACCTGGACTTCAACATGGCGAGGTTGCTCAATGTATTTTTCCATGTAAACGGAGCCGTCCTTGAAGGCGTTCTCCGCTTCTTGCCTTGCCGAGGCCAGGCCGGTCTTCAGGGCAATATCATTGTGGGCGACACGCATACCGCGACCGCCACCACCCGCAGAAGCTTTGATCAGGACAGGGTAACCCATCTTGGCGGCAAGCTCGACGGCCTCTTCTTCCGAAGTGATCAAACCTTCAGAACCGGGCACAACTGTCACGCCAGTTTCCATGGCGAGTTTTCGGGCCTCGTTTTTGCTGCCGAGCCGACGCATCGCTTCGTGGGGAGGGCCGATAAATTCAATCTTGCAGGAACGGCAAACCTCGGCAAAGTGCGCATTTTCCGAGAGGAAGCCGTAGCCGGGGTGAATCGCCTGAACATCCGCGATTTCTGCCGCGCTGATTAGGCGTGGAATATTAAGGTAACTTTCCGACGCCAAAGCGGGGCCAATGCAAATGGCCTGATTCGCCAAAGCCAGATAGGGAGCGCCACGATCCGCTTCGGAGTATACGGCGACAACCTCAATCCCCATTTCGCGGCACGCCCGGATGATGCGAAGGGCGATTTCTCCGCGATTGGCGACCATAATACGCTGAAACATGGTGCTTACCTGAACTGGTTGGCCCTAAAGGGCTTGGATTTGTGTTCCTTACGCGCCACTTGATCAGGCGGGATCAACACGGAACAGAACCTGACCATATTCCACTGGTTGCTTGTTCTCAACAAGAACCTCAACAATGGTACCGGCCACTTCGGCCTGGATTTCGTTGAAGATCTTCATGGCTTCGATGATGCAAACCACGCTAGTGGGGGTGATTTTGTGTCCCACTTCAGCTAATGCCTTCGAGCCAGGTTTGTCCTGGGCGTAAAAGGTCCCGGGCGTGGGGCTTTTGATTTCAAGGAGTTTTTTGGCCGGGGCGGCTGGAGCAGCTGCCACGGGCGCTGGTGCGCTTGCCAACACCTGTACTGGAGCGGAATGTACCGGAGCGTGAGACACCACAACTCCCGAGGAACGCTTCAGCTTGAGACTGCGTGAGCCTTCGGCGAGTTCGATTTCCGCAAGTTCATGGTCCTTCATCAGATGGACCAATTCGCGGACGGTATCCACATCAAAGGGCCCGTTGGATGGGACGGATTTCTTCGTTTCGGTCACGGCTTCCTTCTCCTGGGTTTTGGAATGCCGATTCGGGGTTCGTGCCATAAAGCTTGGTCCTTATTTGAATACCCTTCATAGTAAGAAAATCCACCGCTTTGGGCAGGGGTGGATATCTGCTGACGGATGTCCAAGAAAGTTTCGAATCGGTGGTTTTGTGAAATTTCCCGAAGTATCGGTGTTTTTTTACTGCGGTGTTTTGGTTCCTGCCCCGGGGATCGTTGGGATTGCCATCGGCTTACCCTGCGATTTTTTGGGTGCGGGAGGCGTACCGGGACCTTTTCCCGAATTGGCGGGAGGAGTTGGTGCTGGATCCATCTTTGGCCCGTTGGATGTTGGCAAGGCACCAGAGTCGCTTGGGGCGTTTGATCCCATTGTCGGAGCTGCCTCGGTCGGGGCTGCCTCGGTATTTTGGCCAGGACCGTTAAACCCTGCCGGATCGTAGGGATCTTTTGGCCCATCGGTATTTCCGATCGTTTTGGGTTCGACCGTTTTCGGAGCGGTCGCGGGAATTTCGGGCCTGGAATTACCATCCCCGGAAGGAATCGGACTGGAAGCAAATCCGCTCGTTTTGATGGTGGTGTTGGCCAAGGCGGCGGGTTGCACCATCGCCGGAACTACCGCCTGGGTCACAGGGGCGGTTCCGGAAACAAGGGTGGTTTGGCCAGGCTCAAACGGGGTGGAATTGACCGTATTGCGAATCCACTCCTCAAGCATTCGAAATGCCGGTGTTCCCCGGTTGTGGAGGGGAGCTTGTGTTAGATCGCCATGGACACTTACCGATTTGACCAGAATGGGACTGGCGCCAATTTGCTGGGGGGCTACCTGGGCCAAAACCGCTGCCATGTTGTTTTGAAGAACGCGCTTGTTGGAACTGGACCCCATGTAGACCCGCACCAATTTGAAATTGCCACCTTTGCCTGTGGCATGACACGAGGCGCAACTGTTCATTAATAAGGGTTGGATTTTTTGGCAAAAAACCCCCAGGGCATCCGTGGAAACCTCAAAAGGAAGCGGCGCAATCCCTTCGTTTCCAGCAACAAGTCCCGGTTTTTCCGGAAAGAGCTTTTTCTCTTTCTCGCGGCGATCCATTTGCTCAATAACCTGCTTCAGGCGCTTGCTGGGATCGTGATTGGGGCGAAGGGCCAAAGCGGCCTGAATTTCGATATGGGCCTCGGCAAGCAATCCCCGTACCTGGGCCCATTGGGCCAGTTTGAACCGCTCATCGGGGTCCTGAAGGTTGGTCCGTTTTCTGAGAAAATCATACGCTTCACGCTGATCGGAACAGAGCGCAAGGACCTGGTGAGTGGGGATTTGGGTTTCCCCCACCGATCGTCTGACCCGATAGAAATCGGCAAATTTATCAACCTCCCCCTCAATGGTCCGTTCGTTTTCCAAAAGGAGAACCTTGCCGGACCGTATCGGCTGGGCAACCTGGCCGAGGGCCTGGCCGGGGGCCTGAGCTTGGGCCTGGCCGGGGATCAAAACCGTGAGAAGGAGAATGGCGTTCATAGTGCCGCTCTCATACCCTGGCGCCCGTTGGTGTCAATAGGAAGTTTTAAACAATTCGGCAAAACCCAACCTCTCATCCTTTGGGGGATGCTTTTCCTAAGGCGTGATTTTCAAGAGGTGCGCTTTCCCAGAGGGTCCTTCGCAAATTCCCAAAATTGGGAATCCCATCCGCTTATCTCAAATATTCCAACACGGAACGGTACTGATTCACTTCGGCCAAGGAGGCCTGGTTTTCTTGCAGGACTTTGCGGGCTTCCACATTTTCCGGATCAAGGCGCAAAGCGCTCATGGCCCACCGACAGGCTTCAATTCCAACCCCATTTTGGGCCATAATTTTTGCCGCCTCGGCCCGGGGTGCGGGATCATTGGGTTTAGTGACAACCTGTTGGGTGATGACTTTCATCTTGTCCAGATCCGCTTCGATCGCCTTAAGCCGGGCCCTGCTGGCGGCGGCATCCTCTTTTTTGCCAAGCTGTTCCTGGGCTTGGGCCAAGCTAAACCGGATCGATTGATCCATCGGGAAAGCGTCCACAGCCCTTTTCAAGTGCTCTAGCGCATCGGCTATTTTTCCTGCCTTGAGTTCCAAGCGTCCCAGTTCGCGGAAAATCGCAGGATGCGGATCTTTGGAAACATGCGATGCAAGGAACGCACGGGCCTCTTCCTCTTTTCCCATCTCGGAAAGGGCACGGGCACGAAGCAAAGGAAGGTCAATGTGGTCAGGGGAAAGTCTTTCCGCTCGTTCGATAAGGGTCATGGCGGGTTGGGTTTCGTGAGACCTGAGTTTGCGGCTGGCCAAATAGATCAGAACATCCACCCGATTCGGATCCAACTCCAGGGATTTGGAAAACGCCGAATCGGTATCCTCTTTGGATCCAATTCGATCGAGGATCAGGCCCCGCCATTGAAAGGCCTCCGCGCTGCCGGGCTCCGCTTCTGTCCAAAGCTTCGAAATCATGTTCGCTTTGGTCATATCGAACATGCCAAAATACAAAGGGGTAAGGGTTTTGAGGATCTCCACCCGAAAAGGCCCCTTGGGGTTGGCCATCTTTTCGAGGAAACCCTCAACCTGGGAAAGCTTTCCCTCCTGGGCCATAACCAAGGCCCTCTCCACCTGAATAGTGTACTCCTCACCCTGCAGGTGCCGACACTCGTCCAAAAGCTGGTGGGCCCGGTCGAACTGCCCGAGGTGCCTTGCGACCCTTGCGGATTCGAGATAAACCTCAGACGAATCTTTCCAGATGCTCCGGGCAAAATCCAACTCAAATTGAGCGGCTTCAAAATCCTCCCGGGCGATGGCATCAAGCGCCCGTTTCCAGGCGAAGGTTGCCCGGGCCTGACCCGAAATGGTCCAGCCCGCCCAAACAAGCCCTAATAGCGCCCCAACCAAGGCAAACGACCAAAGGGTCCACGCTGTGCGACTGGGTTGGGAGGAATATTGGGCCATGGGAGGAAAACCTTTGCAGAGGAAGACCTTTTCAAATCGAGAGAATTACGCCTGAAAACCAAGGGATCTCCAGCAATTCTTTCTCCTTGATCCTAGCCTATGACCCAAATCCGTCACAGGGAGAATTAGCCCTTTGCGGAAAGATTCCCCGGGCTTCCAAGCTTTCCAAGGCACCAAGTTTTGGCTAGGCGAAAAAATGGGTATCCCAAAAAAAGCCTTCCAATCGAAAAGCTTTTCATTCAAAGGGGCAGATTATCCAAATAAACACCTCTTAAATTGCAAAAATATTTTCAGAAAAACATTAAAACACCAAAAAGCCATAATCAAATACCAAATTATCCGATAAAAACAGGCCCCGCCTTGCCTAATCCCCTTTGCCCTCCCCCCTTATACCGAGTCGGAATACTCAAAAAATCGCCCAGACCAGAGCGGCATTTGCCTCAGCTGAATAAACCTTCATCAAATTTTCCAATCTTTCCAACTTTCCTTGCATAAGGCGCCCATTGGGAAAACCGCATGCCTTCCAAAGGAGTTTTCCAAAGTCGGGAATCCGACGATCCGCCCAAAATAACCAAAAATACAGGCAAAACAGGGCAAAATTACGAATCCCCCCCCCGCGAAAAAAACCTTCGAGGAGGACATTTCCACTCCTAAGCCACACCCCAACTACCGGGATTGTGCCATGGTGGGGCGAAACGGGTTCCCAAAAAATGGAAAATCAGGGATTTTTCGTCTTGAATTGGTGAAGGTACCAAGTTAAATTTCCGAGTAGATCAATGGGTTGCCTCTTCCAACTCGGATTTTTGCACATCTGCTTATCTTTTTCCTGTTGGACGAACTTCCCTTAACGCAATCTTTTCAAGGCCCCTGATCCAGGGCCCGGCAAGGAGATACTATGCCTATCCTCTCGATGAATAAAGGTGCTTGGTGGAGGCCGAATCACCGGGCTTTTACACTGATCGAACTTTTGGTGGTTATTGCCATCATCGCTGTTTTGATCGGGCTTTTGCTGCCCGCCGTTCAAAAGGTTCGTGAAGCCGCCAACCGCATGAGCTGCTCCAACAACCTGAAGCAAATTGGCCTCGCCATTCACAGCTACCACGACACCAATGGAACCCTTCCTCCTGGTGGCCTCATGGGCCAGGATGCGAATGGTGGGGACGATTGGGGTGACGACCGTGGCAGCATGTGGGTCCAAATCCTCCCCTACATCGAGCAGGACACCGCTTTCAAGTTGATCACTTCCACTTATGGAACCATCAACATCAACCCCCGGGATCAATCCTCCAAAAACCCGATTGGGAAAGCAATTACTGCCAAGAACAATAACACCGGAGCTGCCGGTTCCCAGCTCAATGCCCTTCGCGTCAAGGGATACCGCTGCGCCAGCGACGGCTCCATGACCGACGATCAGGTTTTCAATTATGTTGGCAGCATGGGACCCCAGTGCATGGATGGCGGTTGCGGAGCAAACCCCAATCAGCAATGGTGCCAACCTGCAGCCTCGCTCAACATGGGCTACAGTTGGAGTCCTGACCACGGAAACACCCGCAACCCAAGCGATTTGCGCGGCTGCTTCAACCGTCTTGGTTGCAAAATCAAACTTGCATCGATCAACGATGGAACATCCAACACCATCATGGTTGGCGAGATCCTTGCCGACAAGCATGACCATGTTTCCGGCTGGAATAGCTGGATGCACTTTAATGGTGGCGTTGCCCATGCAAGCACCGTGATTCCGATCAACTGGAAGATTAAGTATAACGACGGAACCTGTAACAACCCCTTGGAAAACGCCCGTAACTGGAATGTGGGTTGGGGCTTCCGCTCCGGTCACACCGGCGGTTCCCAGTTCGCCTTCGCCGATGGTTCGGTCCGCTTCCTGCCCGAATCCATCGACATGCGCACCTATCAACTTCTCGGCTCCAGAAGCGACGGAATTCCCGTGACCCTTCCCTAGTATTGGGTCCAGTAGGTCAATCACAAGGGCGTTTCGTTAAAACGATACGCCCTTGTTTCTTTTGTTTGATTGTTTTTCACCTCCGGAGAATGCATCATGTTGGCTCGCAGAATTCTCGGTTCTTTTGTTTTTGCATTTGGCTTGGTAATGATTCCCGCTTGTGGCGATGCATTGGCACCCACCAGCTTTGAAGTCAAAATCACCATGGGCGGCGCTCCTGTTGAAGGTGCGATTGTCACCCTAATGCCCGCCGGCAAGGATGGCGTCTCCTCCAACCTCAAACCCGGCCAAACTGACGGCGCTGGAGTTGCGAAACTCGGGGCTCCCAAAGGCGAGTACAAAGTGATCGTCCGACAGGAAGAAGTGACCGGCGGAACCATGTCCATGGACCCAGGCAAAAATCAGGGTAAGGATATGACCAAAGACATGGCTAAAATCATGGGCAAAAGCATGGGGAAAAGCGGAATGCCAGGCAAAGGCGGCCCCGCTGGAGCCAAACAAGGCCCTAAAAGCCTCCTCCCCGAGCAATACGGTACCTACGACAAAACGCCTTTGAAGATTTCTGTTCCTCCCGCGGACAAGGTAACCACTTTCGACCTGACCAAATAGTTGTTGGGCTGTTCAACATGGATAAAGCCGGGGTATACAATCAATCGATACTCCGGCTTTTATGTTTTCCGAATATATTTCCTGAAAATCCAAAAAATGGAAACCAACATAATCTAATACTTTATAATATTAATTATCTGCCACTAAATAAAGTCTTGCTAAAGCTTCTTTTTTCTCAACTCAAAAGTCTCCGGGAATACCCCAGGGTAGCCTGCTCATCCAATCCGAAGAAACCCGGAATTGTTGAGCCTCCTGCGGTCAATCGACCCACCTACCAAGCCCGTGGAATTGCCCCATCCCAAACGAACTTCCCAGATTTGGAACTTGCCGAGTGCTCAGTATTGAATTGGTGAAGGGCTTTTGTTAAACTTCAGAGTAGTTATTAAGTTGTTCCTTTCCGGCCTTTATTGATGATTATTTCCTCATAAATTCCGTGTCGGATGGTTCGACCTTGGCCCACTCTTTCCTAAATAGCCTGACATCAGGGCACGACAAGGAGTCGCAGTGTCTATCCTCTCTTTGAAAAAAGGCGCTTGGTGGAGACCCAATCACCGCGCTTTCACCTTGATTGAACTCTTGGTGGTCATTGCAATCATTGCCGTTTTGATCGGGCTTTTGCTCCCCGCCGTTCAAAAGGTTCGCGAAGCTGCCAACCGCATGAGTTGCTCCAACAACCTCAAGCAGATTGGCTTGGCTATGCATAGCTACCATGACACGAATGGAATCCTTGCTCCGGGTGGCCTCATGGGCCAGGATTCTAATGGTAACGATAACTGGGGTGATGATCGTGGCACAATGTGGGTGCAAGTCCTCCCCTACATTGAACAAGATACCACCTACAAACTTATCACTTCCAACTATGGCAATATCAATCTCAATCCAAGAGATCAATCTTCGATCAATCCCATTGGAAAAGCCATCACCGCCAAGAACAACAATACTGGCGCCGCCGGGGCCGCGCTCAATGCGGTTCGGGTAAAGGCATACCGCTGTCCAAGCGATGGATCCATGACAGAGGACCAAGTTTACAACTATGCAGGCAGCATGGGGCCCCAATGTAATCCAGGCGGCTGTGGAGCCGATCCATTTTACACTTGGTGCCAACCCGCAGCGTCCCAGAACATGGGCTATAGTTGGAGCCCGGATGCTGGCAACACTCGCAATGCGAGCGATGTGCGTGGGTGCTTCAATCGTTTGGGAGCCAAGATCAAGCTTGCTTCCATTAACGATGGAACATCCAACACTCTGATGGTTGGTGAAATCCTTGCGGACAAGCATGACCATGTTTCCGGCTGGAATAGCTGGATGCACTTTAATGGTGGCTCCTCACATGTAAGCACAATTGTTCCCATCAACTATAAGATCAAATACAACGATGGAACCTGTAACAATCCCTTGGAAAACGCCCGTAACTGGAATGTGGGTTGGGGCTTCCGCTCCGGTCACACAGGCGGTTCCCAGTTCGCCTTTGCTGATGGTTCGGTTCGCTTCCTGCCCGAATCCATCGACATGCGCATCTATCAACTTCTCGGCGCCAGAAGCGACGGAATTCCCGTGACCCTTCCTTAGTGTTGGGTCCAAATGATAAACCAAAACTGCATATCCTTTTTACATTCGACCTGACCAGATAGTTTTTGGTTGGTTCTAATTCCAAAAGATCCGGGGCATCGAATCTCTCGATGCCCCGGATCTTTTGTTTGTCACGAGAAACATAAACCGCTCTTGCAAAACATCGAATCTCAAAACGGAAAAATCCGAAACGATTCAAAATTATACCACTACCCATATTGGATCAGTCATAGTTTTTTTCATAACGGTCCATTGCATCAATTGACAAAACAGTTATCCCGCCCAAATCCCTGGTGACACCGTGTAGGGATTTTGGTTACTCTTGCTCCAGATTTGGTTGATAACAAAAGTCAATCGGACGCACATTGTGCCCCCTTTTGGAGGAAGTTGCCCGCCTGCGCTTCCCGGTCGATTTCCCCTTTGATTCCCATTAGCTCACCCTAAGAATGGTAAATAACAGTTCTTGGGTATCCTTTGGAGTTACGTATGCGCATTTCCCGTATTTGGACCTTGGCAGGGTGGCTGGGCGCGTGCCTGGTTTGTCCGGCAGCCGACACCCCGGGCAAAACCGACAAGAAAAATGCACCGGTGATCGCCCACATCAAGATCAAGGACGACCCGGCAGAAGGCGCGGCGGAATCCACGAGCCTCTTTTCGTCTTCGATACCTGACACGCTTCGAAACCTTCAGGAACGAATCGACAAAGCCGCCAAGGATCCCGCCGTGGTGGCGCTTTTCCTCGAAGTCGAGGATGTTTCCGTAGGTTGGGGAAAACTCGACGAACTCGAGTCCGCACTCCAGAAATTTCGCAAGTCGGGAAAAAAGATCTTCGCCTGGACCACAAGCGAGGACTCCAAAAGCTATTTGGTCGCCTCCATGGCAGATGAAATCGCCATTCCCGAGTCGGTCTCCCTTATGATTTTGGGAGTTCAAAGCTCGGTTACTTTTTACAAGGAACTGTTTGACCTGGTGGGCGTCAGGGCGGACATGCTCAAAGTTGGCGATTTCAAATCCGCCGTGGAACCCTACACCCGAAGCAACCTTTCCGAACCGGCCCGTAAACAGCTCGAATCGATGCTTGATGATTTTTATTCCATCGCGCTTGTAAAGCGCATCGCCCAAAATCGCAAAGCAACCGGGCTCGATGAAGCCAAAGTGAAAAAAGCGATCGATGAAGCACCTTTGCTGGCAGCCACAGCAAAGTCGCTCGGGTTTGTCGACAAGCTTGAGTACTACGAAGCCTACACCTCATCCTTGCCCAAAGCAGCGGGCAAGCCCGAAGCAACAATCTCCAAAAACTATGCCAAGCCCAAGTCCAAGGACGAGGACCTCGATCTTTCCAATCCTTTCGCTCTTCTCAAGGCACTGAGTCCTCCCAAGGTCAAGGAATCCAAGAATCCGAAAATCGCCATCATTCACGCGGTGGGGGAGATCGTCACGGGCAAAAGCTCGATTGGGCTGACCGGAGGCGAAACGGTCGGTTCGACCACGATCATCGAAGCGATCCACAAAGCCGATAGCGATCCAACGGTCAAGGCCATCATCCTCAGGATCGACAGTCCCGGTGGCTCGGCTCTTGCCAGCGACCTGATTCATGCCGAACTTGTGCGATGCAAAAAGCCCGTGATTGCCTCAATGTCGGATGTCGCGGCCAGCGGTGGCTATTATATTGCCGCAGGCGCCAAGCGAATTCTGGCGGAACCTTCCACCATCACTGGCTCGATTGGTGTATTTGGTGGAAAATTGGCAATCGGTGGTGTTTACGAAAAAATTGGTGTTCGCACCGATGTCGTAACACGGGGCGCCAATGCCGGTATCAACTCGATGGAGCGGGGCTTCAATGATTCGGAACGAAAAGCGATGACCAAAGTCATCGAAGGCATTTACGACCAGTTCCTCGATCGCGCTCTCAAGGGGCGTGAACGGGCAGGAAAGAAGATGACCAAAGAGGAACTTGTCAAATTGGCCGGTGGCCGCGTATGGACAGGTCGTCAGGCCCTGGAAAATGGGCTTGTAGATCAGCTCGGTACGCTTGAGGACGCAATCGCTTTGGCAAAAAAAGAGGCCAATCTCCCCACAGACCAAACTCCGGAACTACTCGACCTTCCCAAAGGAAAGAACTTCCTCGACGGGCTGCTTGACATGAAGGTCCAGATGTCGGCCGAAAGCGCCCTACTCGAAAAACTTCGCCTGACGGGGCTCGATAGCGAGGCCAAAGCACTGGCGCGCGTGCTTATGCTCAAGAAGGAAAAAGCCTGGCTGCTCCCTCTTCAGAGTATTGAGGTCAAGTAGCACCCGGCCCGTACACTTAACCAACGGGGCGTTGCCCCCAAACTTTCCATACGGGGGCAATAACGCCCCCGTTTTCGTTGAAATACCGCAAACGATTGGGGCAAACGATGAACGAATTTTGGATCCAATCGACCAGAATTGCTTTTCCCGACGGAGAATCACCAGGCGCCCTTTTCCTCTCAAAAGGAAAAATCTGTGCCATCCACCGGGAAGGCTCCGCTCCCAATGACGCACCGCTTGTGCATGATCTTGGGAATCTCCTGATTTCACCTGGTTTCGTCGATCTCCATGTCCACGGAGGCGGTGGCGCAGATTTTATGGATGGGACCGCGGAGGCGTTCCGGACCGCTTGCCAAGCCCATGCCCGACACGGCACCACAACACTTTTGGCAACAACGACCGCGGCGAACGCCCAGGATATTTTCCGGATGCTTCAGACCGCGACCGAGCTTGTGGACAAAGAGACAGTCGGGGCGAGAATTGCCGGTGTTCATCTTTATGGTCCCCACTTCCATTCCCCCGCAAAAGGTTGTCACCCCGATCCGGAACAATTTTCACCCGAACAGGTCAAAAAACTCCTGGAATATTCCCCGATAATTACGGCGGCGACCATCGCCCCCGAACATCCCGATGCCCAGGCTTTCGCAAAGGAATGTATCGCGGAGGGGATCAGGCTACATATGGGACACAGTCACTGCACCTTTGCCCAGGCGGAGGCGGCGGTGGTTTGGGGAGCCAGGCATGTCGATCATCTCTTTTGCGCGATGTCCGACCGGGCCCGACTCCGTTTGGAACAAACCTGGCCCATGAGAGGCGGGCTTTTTGAAGCGACCCTTTGTCTTGATGAACTAACAACCGAAGTCATCGCCGATGGTTGCCACTTGTCGCCTGAGTTGCTCCGCCTGGCATGGAAAATCAAGGGACCGGACCAATTGGCTCTGGTAACCGATGCCATGAGGGGTTTGGATCAGCCAATAGGAGAATACATTTTTGGGCCCAAAGAGTCCGGGGTTCGTGTTTTTTCGAACGGACGGGTTGGGCTTATGCCCGATGGTAAATCTCTCGCTTCTGCCATCCAGGGGATGGATGAAGGAGTAAGGCAATTGATCGCGGCCACGGGGGAACCCGCCTGGCGCATCCTTCGGGCGGCAAGTCTTGTCCCCGCGCGCATCGCCGGTCTGGACGGGGAAATCGGATCCATCGAATCGGGCAAGCGAGCGGATCTCCTTTGCCTGGACGAATCGTTTCGCCCGCTCAGGGTGTGGATCGGTGGCAAGCTGATTTTGGGAAATTGCTGAGTGAACTCGTCGTCCAAAAATTTCAGGATTGGACGCTGGTGCGTTTCGCCTTGAGTTCCGTCCTGGGAAGGGTCCCGGGGGTTGTCGCCCGGACCTCCGCCCGAAAAAGACAACGCTCCCGGATGGCGCGGTCCGCCGCATCGACAAGCAAGTCCGCATCGGCCCCCGGCTCAGGTTCGACAATTACCTCAAGGCGAGCCATCCCGCCCGGTTGATGAATAACCGCCTGATATTCCGAGAGGCCGGGAAGCCCAAACAAAATCGATTCCAGAGTTTGCGGATGAAAATTATTTCCGCGAATAAAAACCATATCATCCAGGCGGCCCAGAATCCCCCCCTTGAGGCGCATTCCACCAAATCCACACGGACAGGGATTGGGATCCCGCTCCACCAGGTCACCCGTACGGTAGCGAAGGACCGGCCCGGACAGGCGGCCCAAATTCGTCAGGACTAGCTCGCCCCGGTCGGAGGGCAAGCCCGTTTGGGGATCAAGGATTTCCGCCAGATACCGCGATTCCAGAATATGGAGCCAACCCGGGTTCTCAACACATTCCACCGTCACAGGCCCCACTTCGGTCATACCCGAATGATCAATCACTCTCGCATTCCAAAGCGTTTCGAGTCTTTTGCGGGTGGCCGGAATCGAACCACCCGGTTCCCCAGCCACAATCAAAAGCCTTGGTTTGGGGACTCTGGTTCCATCCTCTTTGGCTTTTTCACCCAAATGGATCAAGTAACTGGGCGTTCCCAACAGGACGGTCGCATCGACATCCGCCGCCATGCGCAAACGGGCCTCGGAAGATAGGCCTCCACCTGGCACGGCAAGTATTCCCTGCCTGGTTGCCGCCTCGAACGCGGTCCAAAATCCAAGAAACGGGCCGAACGAAAACGGAAAAAATAGCCTGTCTAATTTTCCCACACCGGCCATCTCATAACACATGGCCCAGCAATCGAGCATGCCTTGCCACGAGGGCAAGTCATCCAGCCAACGGAGGGTGTTTCCCGAGGTACCGGAAGTTTGGGTATACCGACAAAGCCCATCACCAAAGGAGGAGAACAACCGACCAAAAGGAGGGTGTTGTTTCTGCTCCGTTAGCAGATCCGATTTTTGCAAAAGGGGAATGCGGGAAAGTTGCTCGAATGGTTCAAGGCATGGGGCAATTCCTTTCAGGCGGTCGGCCCAGAAAGGGAGTTCGCGCACTCTGGCCAAAAGGGTTGTCAGCCTCTCTGCCGAAAGAGCCCGGATTCTTTGCGAATCAAGGCTCCTGAGAGGGCCCTCGGCCAAATTCGGATGAAGAAAAGCGGATGGAG
>CAMBMH010000099.1 GCA_945868575.1 Singulisphaera sp. GP187
GGGCGTGACCTGCTTCAGGTGGCCCGTAAGCATCCTGATTTTCCCATTATTGCGGAAACCTTTCGCGAATGCCTGATGGATCATCTGGAATTGGATGCTCTGCGCGAGTTCCTGGAATTGTTCCGTCGTGGCGGGGTCAGGGTGGTAAAGCGCCAGGCGGAAGCGCCTTGTCCTTTTGCCCAGGATGTGCTTTTTTCATTCACCGCCGCAAATTTGTATCAGACGGATATTGTCGAACCGGAAACCCAGACGGGACAAAAGCTGGATCGGGGACTTTTGGACCAAATCTTTTCTCCGGCAACGGCCAGTGACGGGGACATCGACGAAACCTCGGTGCGCCAGGCGGATCTTAGAATTCGCGGGTTGACGCTGCTTCCAAGAACCAGAGCGGAAATGGCTGAAATACTCCGAAGGCTTGGCGATTTGAACGAAAAGGAATTGGTTGGCGGAATGGGTGGATTTGTAAGCGAGTTGGTCGAAACGGGAGAAGTGGTCCCCTTTTCCCTCAAGGAGCCTTCGTGGGTATTTGCGGAATTCAAAGAGCAATATAAGGTCGCTTTTGAAGATAGTGGGGATCTGGTTGAAAAAAATCGGGCGGCCAAGGCGATTTTGGGTCGCTATTTGGCGGGGCGCGCCCTAGTTGGAGCCGGGACGATCCTTGCCCGGTATCCCTTCGATCGTGAATGGTTGTTGGCCCAACTCGAGGATTGGACCAAAACGGGCAGGGCGGTTTCGGTTGCACGCAAGACGGGAACCGAGCCTCTCGAATGGGCAATACCAGGGAATTTGGAACAGGTTCGCAGGACATCCTTATCCATAAAACGGCGGGAACTTCGCCCCGTGTCTCCAGCGGCATTCGGCCGGTTCCTTTTGGGTTGGCAAGGCGCGAAAGGGCAATCCATTTCCATGGGTTTGGAAGGGGTTGCAGGGGTTCTTGAAAACCTGGAAGGGATTTATTTGCCCCTTGAAGTATGGGAAAAAGGGATTTTACCATGCCGAATAGTCGGCTATCAATCCGCTTTTTTGGACCAGTGGAGCGATTCCGGACAGGGAGTTTGGGCGGGCTCGGGGTTGGGCGGTCATGGCCCTGAACGTGTTGCATTTTGGTCGAGGGGGGCGCTGGGTTCCCGAGGTATTCCAGAGGATCCTGGTGAAGCGATGGATCCTGATCGCCAGGGAGAGGATTTGGCGGTTTTGGAAAAACTGTCTTCCAGTGGCGCGCAATTTGTAACTGAAATCGCGCTTGCCACCAAGCTTGACCCCAGCGTTGTCCGGGAGGGCCTATGGAGCCTTGCCGCCCAGGGGCGGGTCACCAATGACAAGGTTCAGGTTCTCAGAACCGGTAGGAAAAATCCTGCACTTGATGCGCTAAAATCTACCAGGGGGAATGCGGTTTCCAGGCCGGGAGCGGGAATGAGGCCAGCCCGAATGGCGGGACTTCGATCACTCAGGCAGGGGATCTCTGCAATACCTGATGGGCGGTGGAGTCTAATTTCGTGGGGGCATCCGGACCTTGAGGCCCGGCTTGTGTTTTGCGCCGAACTTTTGCTTAGACGATATGGTATTGTCACCAGGGAATTGGCAAATCTGGACCCGCTAATGCCATCCTGGAAAATTCTTTATGAGATTTATGGGAGGATGGAGCTTTCGGGCGAGGTTCGTCGTGGGCACTTGATCGAGGGACTTGAAGGAGCGCAATTTGCGTTGCCGGAGGCCGTGGATAGCCTAAGGCTTCTTGAACCAATTGAGGCGGCTGGTGATCCGCCCATTTTGCTCCACTCCATGGACCCCGCCCATGTCCAGGGAAGTCTGGGGGCATTTGAGCAAAAGGTTTCCGGTGCTAAACCTGGATTGGCGATCCCGCGAAAATCAGCCAATTGGGTTGTAGTTCAGGGTGGGGAAGTTGTACTTGGTTTGGAGCTTGCGGGGCAAAAGCTCTCGGTCGCAACCGGAATCGGTGAGGGCAGGATTGTGGAATCTCTTAAGTCGCTGATAAGTGGTGCATCACGACTGGGCACAGGGCCAATTGGGCACTCCCCAATAAGTGTTCAATCCATAAACGATGAATCCATTTTCAAATCCCCGCTGAAGGCAGTGCTGATTGCGGCGGGATTCGTTTCCGATATGAATCGTTTGACTCTTTACCCCAAAGTGATTTGATGCATCCATTGCTTGAAGGCTTTGCCAATCTTTTTGAAAAACCCCTTTATTGGCCAGAGTCATTGGAATGGCCACTAACTGTGGCGCCTTTGGGTCCGGGGGCGGTTGGAAAAGTGGCCAGCCCCGGAAAACCCCAGCCGGATTTTCGTGCGAAGGATTTGGATATTCATTTGCCGACTTTGGCCGGGATATTGCTTTGGCAGGGGGAGCTGGATCAAAGTCACGAAATCAGCCAGGCTCTCGCCGACTCCGATGGAGCATATTGGCACGGACTGATGCATCGTCGTGAGCCTGATCACGCTAATGCGGCTTATTGGTTTCGAAGAGTAGGAATTCACCCAATCCATGCCGCATTGGGAAAGATTCTCAAAGCGGGAAATTGGCAGTCCCCTGAAGTCCAAAAGCGGGCCCGCCAAAACCCCGGTTGGGATATGTTTTGGATGAACGATCTTTGCAGGCGCGCCTTGCAGAGTGGCGAACCGAGCCTTGTCAAGGACCTGGAGGGGCTACAATGGGCGGAATATCGCCTGCTTCTTGATGATTCAGCAGGCGGGATTGCGTATGTGAAATGAGACTCGGATTGGCGTGGCGGCAAGTAATGGTTTAGTTCGGTCCCTTGGCCAAAACCTTTGCTTTGAGTAAAAGGGGTAATCGCAAGATGGGCGGCATTCCTGTTGGGGCTTGCTCAAGGGTTGCGATCGCCCGGGATTTTTGGCCGGACAAGGCAAGTGCTTCCGCCCATGAAGAAAGCGACACAGGCGCAACCATTCCGTTTGCATATTCCTCGTTGAAACGACGCCACGCGGAAGCGCTTTCATCCCATGCCATTGCGATTTTTTGTGGATCCCCGGCCAATCGTCCCGCCCGCTCAGCCTCTTCGTGGCGAATTTGGGCAAGGATATAAGCGATCTCTGTTCCCCGCGATCGGGCCAGTGCGTAACTTACAACCGAGTAAAGGCCACCAGCGTTTTTCCAAAGCGATTCGATATCGGAATTGGCGAAGCGCATTTCATCCGGGTTGCCGCGACGCTGGACCCGGGTCAAGTCGGCATATTTTTTCTCGGAAGTGGCAGACCACTCCCTGAGCAACTGATCGATGGTTTGCCGATTTGTCTCATACGATCGCAGATTTTTCTTCAGTTCGTCCTGTTCACCGACAAGATCAGTAGTCAATTTGGTCCATTTTCCACGGAGCAACAAATCCTTGGTTTTACCAGGGGCGTAACTGGAGGCCAGAAAAGGGGATCCAAATAAATCGCCAACTCTTTCGGCGACCTGGAGCGGAACAGGCGAGGTAAGTCCCGCGTCCCATTTGGAGAAATTGATCAGCCAGGGACCGCGGGAAAGCACGGATTGATTTCCACCGAGTTGCACATCAATTCGCAGTGCGGGAGGCAAAGCGTCCCATGCGACCGATCCGAGTTGCTGGAAGCGGAAACGCTTTTCGTCCGCGTCGGTGCCACCCTCTAAAGGGATTACATAGCTCTGTAAAAGACTAATTCCCGGTTTCCAAACACCAACTTTCCATGAGGTCTTTCCCAGGCGGGATAGCTCCTTTTCGGCGACGGCGCTTTGTTGCGAAGGATTGGCGAAAAGGGAAACATTCAATCCGGCCTGTCCAAGTATTTTTTCTATCGATTCCATCCTTCGGGGAAACTGATTCAGTGTGCACACCATTGAGATGTCCACTTTTTTCCACCAATCCGGTCGCAAATCCCATTCCATATCAGCCCACTTGAGGGGTTGAAGTGGTTTTTGCCCAGTTTCGCCAATAGGCATGGAACCCAGCCAGGCCCATTCCGGGTCTGCATCCTCAAGTGGAAGTCCAAGGGCCGGATCCAGGATCCACCAGTCCTTGCGGGATGCAATCCACACTCCGACAAGGACTCTGGATTTGCCCGGTTGTCCCGCATCTAATTGAAGGAGTAGATCGGGGGGATTTTTGGCTTCAGTCTGGGGAATTTGTTGCCCGCGAAGTGCCAGGAAAATCAGGGCACGATCCAGGGCGCTTCCCCACCCCTTTTTCAGCGTTAGTTGGGGATCGACAGGAATCCCATCTGGTCCCTCCGACCCACCTCCGGAAAAGGCCACAAGCCGACACACCCATGCGAAGGATGCCATGGCCGCTTTTTTATCCGGGTCCTTTCGAAGCGATGACCATAGATCACCGGAACCGCTGATCCTGTTTGCAATTTCCCTCCAAAACAGCGCGCTGACGATGTGGTGGGCATCCAGTTTCGTTGGTCCCAACTGGCCAGTTTCCTCAACCTGGGCAGGGGTGAGGAGTCCGGCGTAAAGAGGGGCGTTCCCCGGAGTATTTTCCGCGGGAAGTTCCTTCAAGGCTTTAACGATCTTTGAGGCATTTGCGGCAAGAAAGGCCCTTGTGCTTTCCAAATCGGGCTGATTGGCAAGGGTGGTAAGCGTGGTGTCCGCTCCGGATTCGCCTTGCTGATCGGTGGTTTGGGTTTTTGGGAGTTCTTTAACCGAGGGGAGAAAACTTAGCACCGCCAAAAGGACAATTAAACCACCCAACCCCACGGCTCCACCTATTAGCCAAATGGGTACAGGCCTGGATTCCTTCTCGGGTGTGCTATTTTCAGTCATCGGATTAATTCCAAAGGTTTGCAGGAAGGGCCGCCCGGAGTGCAAGGCAAGTTTCCACAAGTTGGCCCAACTGATCGAGGGGAATCATGTTTGGGCCGTCACTAAAGGATTTGTCGGGATCGGTATGGGTTTCCAGGAACAAAGCGTCGCATCCAACGGCCACCGCCCCTCTTGCAAGATGGGGTACCATGGTCCGATCACCACCGGTTTTGTCGCCGGCCATGCTCGGGGCCTGAACGCTGTGGGTGGCATCGAAAACTACCGGGCATCCCAAACCCCGCATTTGTGTTATGCAGCGCATATCGTTTACGAGGTTGCCGTACCCAAAAAAAGTTCCACGGTCTGTGAGGAGCAGATTTTTGTTGTTTGTTTCCAACATTTTCGAGCGCACATGGCGCATATCCGCAGGGGCCATAAACTGGCCTTTTTTCACATTCACAGCCCGGCCAGTATTTCCGGCGGCAAGAATCAAGTCGGTTTGGCGTGCAAGGAAGGCAGGGATCTGGATCAGGTCGACCACATCCCCAGCTGCGGTGGCTTGCGCTGTTTCGTGAACATCGGTCGTTACGGGCAAATCGAAATCCTTTCGGACGCGTTCAAGGGTTTTGAGGCCCTCATCGAGTCCTGGGCCCCGAAAAGATTTGCCCGAAGTGCGGTTCGCTTTGTCAAAACTCGCCTTGAACACCAACGGAATTCCGTGTTTTTCTGATAACTTTTTAAGGTTTTCGGCCATCATTAGGGTAAATTCGGGAGATTCCATGACACAGGGGCCAAGAATCCAGAGCAAGGGATGCCCGGAACCCACTGACAACTGACCTATTTTCACCGGTTCCACAAAGGCCATCGGAAATCCTTTCCAGGGGTGATCCAAAATCCGCCGGACGGTTTTCATCTTCGTCCGGTGCCAGTTATCTTATGGCTGAATGAGAGCTTAGAAGCCCCCTGGTCCGGATTGAAATCAAACTCCGAATTGGAAAAAGCCCCTACCCACATTTCGGTTCCAATTGCCAATAAGATTGCCTCGGGCTGTTTATGGGAATGAAAGAATTTGAGGATGTTTGTGAACACCAATGCCACTTTGCCACCCGAATGGGACCTTTCGGACCTCTACGCTCTTGGGGAGAATGACCCGAGTTTGAAAGGGGACATGGAGTTGGGTGTTAGTTTGGCCAAGAACTTTTCAGGCCGATTCCGGGGGTTTTGGTCCAACCCAGAATTGACGGGGGAACAAGTTTCTGCTGTTTTTCAGGAATATCAGCAGTTGCAGGAGAAAATCGATCGTCCTCTGATTTTTGCAATGCTTTACCACAGCGCGCTAACCACAGATTCGGGCCGTGGGAAGCTTTTGGCAAAATCGCGGGAATCCCACAGCAAGGCATCTCAGGAACTTCTCTTTTTTGAACTTGAATGGATTCAGTTGGAGGAGGAGAGGGCTGGCCATATTCTTGGCTTTCCCGAGACGGCTCCCTTTGTGCATTGGCTGGAACACCGCCGGGTTTTTCGCGTCCACACACTCACCGAAGCAGAGGAGAAAATTCTTGAGAGGAAACAGCTTTCGGGTCGAGCCGCGTTTCGTCGATTGTTTGACGAAACCCTTGGTACTTTAAAATTCCAAATCGAGGGAACTCCGGCCGAGTTATCTTTGCAAGGCGCACTCTCCAAGCTTTATGATCCAAACCGGGACCAAAGGCGCCTTGCGGCGGAGGGAATAACCAAAACCCTTGAATCCCATTCCCGTCAATTGGGTTTTATCCTTAATACCCTTGTTCATGATCATCTGGATGATTGTGCATTGCGTAATTATCCAGCATCCGACATGCCCAGAAACCTTTCCAACCAAGTTTCAGGCGAATTGGTCCGCCTGGTGATGGAAACCGTTGAATCGCGTCATGATTTGGTGTGCAGGTATTACAAGCTCAAGGCCAACCTGCTGGGATTGGATAAACTCTACGATTATGATCGTTATGCTCCCCTTAAAGGGGAAACTGGGACAATGGAATGGGATCAGGCCCGGGAATTGGTGGTAGGGGCCTACGGGGATTTTCACCCCGAAGCTGGAAGAATTGTTTCCCTCTTTTTTGAGAAAAGCTGGATCGATGCTGTTCCCAGGCCGGGCAAAAGGTCTGGAGCTTTTTGCTCAAGTGGCTTGGCCTCTGTTCATCCTTATACGCTGATGACCTACACGGGCCGCATGCGTGATGTTTCCACATTGGCCCATGAATTGGGACATGGGCTTCATCAATATTTGGCAAGGGACAGGGGATACCTTCAGGCGGATGCCCCGCTTGTTTTGGCCGAAACCGCCAGTGTCTTTGGCGAGATGCTTGTTCACCAAAAAATTCTTGACCAAACCACGGATCCCAAGGCGAAACTCTTGCTTTTGGCCGGAAAGATTGAAGATTCCTTTGCCACGGTCTTTCGGCAAATTGTGCTGACCCGGTTTGAGCATGAGGTCCACAATGCCCGAAAAGAAACGGGTGAGGTTTCTGTCCAGGATTTGGGTAATCTGTGGATGAAGGCCAATCAGTCGATGTTTGGTGATTCCCTGGAACTGAATCCTGGTTATGGATCCTGGTGGTCTTATATAGGCCATTTCGTCCATTCCCCGTTTTATTGCTATGCGTACGCGTTTGGGGAACTTCTTGTTTTGGCCCTCTATGCCAAATACCTTGATCAGGGCAAACCTTTTGCGGCTGCTTATTTCGAATTCCTTGCGGCTGGCGGATCCAAAAGCCCGGAAAAACTTCTTAATAAGCTCGGAATTGATTGGAATAAGGCGGAATTCTGGCAGGGGGGTCTGAAGCTTTTGGAAAAGCACCTCGAAACCATGGAGTCGCTTGCCGCCTCTATTAAACCTGAAACATCCAACTCTTAGGGAGTCTTTATATGGCGCCTGTATCGTTGTCTGGCCGTCGGGGTTTTCTGGTACAAAGTTTGAAAGGGATTGGAGCCTCGATGTTGGGGGCCCAGGCTTTGGGATTGACGATGGGTCTGCCCTGTACATGGGGAATTGAGCCTCTGAAGCGCGTGGGTAAACCCAGTCTTCGCACCGGGTTGGCGGCATATAGTCTCCGGAAATACCTGGATTTGAAGGGTAAGAACCCTCCGACAATGGATATTTTTGGTTTCGCCACCAAGGCTGCGGAATGGGGATTTGAGGGAGTTGAGCCAACATCCTACTACTTCAAGGAAAGCTCACAGGACTATTTGGCTCGTTTCAAAGCGCACTGCTCGAAACTTGGACTGGAAATTACCGGTTCAGCGGTAGGCAACGATTTTTGCGTCAAGGATGGGAAGGCACTTGATGCCCAAATTGACCTTGCTGTTTCCTGGGCCCAAAAGACCGCGGCCATGGGAGGTCGCACTTTGCGAATATTCGCCGGGAAAACCCCGAAGGGCGATACCGAGGCTTCTGCGGTTTCCCGTGCGATTGATGGGATGAAAACCGCCTGCAAGCGGGCTGAGCCTTATGGGGTGTTGATGGCACTCGAAAACCATGGCGGGATAACTTCCACCGCCGATCAGCTCCTTCATCTGGTTAAGTCGGTGGATCATCCCCTTTTCGCCGTTAACCTGGACACGGGTAATTTCCGGACCGAGGATCCTTATGGGGATCTGGAAAGACTTGTTCCCTATGCGGCAGTGGTTCAGGTCAAGGTGGACATGCATCCCAAGGGTAGGCCTCAGGAGCATGTGGATTACAATCGTATTCTCGACATGCTGGCAAAATACGGCTATAGAGGGTCTCTCGTATTGGAATATGAAGGGGCCGGGGAACCAATGACAGCCATTCCTCTTGAAGGGGCAAGGATGGCTGAATTGATTCGGGCAAAAGGCTTATAGATTCGTGTAGTGGAATTTTTCCAGAAGCCGGAGGTTGACATCGTCCATGTCCTCGCCGGCTTCATCTGTTTCTTTTGGGGTTTCCAAAATCAGTGGTAAATGGGCCAACTTGGGGTGCATAACAAAAGCACGAAGTCGCTCCAGTCCAATATGTCCTTTTCCAAGATGGGCGTGGCGATCCACCCTACTTCCCTGAGGTTTGAGGCTATCGTTTGTGTGAATGAGAACAATGTTTTTCAGATCAAAAGCTTCTTCCATTGCATGAATTGTTGATTCGAGTTCCTCACCAGGGGTCATTCCGTAGCCTGCGGCAAAAAGGTGACAGGTGTCAAAGCAGATGCCGACCCTATCGGGCTCGGCGACCCGTTTGAGAATCCAACCAATTTGCTCCAATTGCCACCCCAGGCTTGTTCCCTGGCCCGCTGTGGTTTCAACCAGGGTTTTGGCACGGAAGCCGGCCGTCAATTTGTGTGAAGCGTTAAGGCCGTCCACCACTCTTTGGAGTGCTTCCTCGGGCGTTGATTCGCCGTGAGCGCCGGGGTGGGTTACGACTCCATCCAGACCAAGGAGTTCGGCCCTTTGAAGCTCATCCACAAAGGCATGAACAGATTTGGCGTGAAGGTCTTCCTTTGCGGAGCCCAAATTGATCAGGTAGGAATCATGGGAAACCACAAAATTCAATTTGGCGTCTAGTACTCCCTGTCGGAAGCTCCTTGCGTCCCCGTCCGAAATGGGCTTGCCGGTCCACTGATTGGCGTTCTTGGTAAATATTTGAAGGGCTGAGGATTGGAGTTCCTGAGCGCGGTTGACGGCATTGATTATCCCTCCCGCAATGGAATGGTGTGCTCCCAGTGGGCGAAATATATTTGGGGTATTGGGTAGATTGGGTTTTCTAGGAGGATTTTTGGTCTTCCCCATTTGATCATTCTTCCTGTCTTAACGGATAGTCCACGAAAAAGGTTTGTTCGGATTGAAGGAATTGTTAGGAGTTTTCCCAAAAAAGTGCCGATAGAAATGTTGTGACCCTTAGTGTTTGGTGAAGTTACCCATGAGGTAAACCCACAACTCAACTTCCGCAACGGAGCGTTTGCGGAAAATTTGTGGTTAAAGGCCAGTCGTCCGGGGGGATTTGGACTGGTCCGCCGAGCATCAGGGTTATGGAGGAGTCAGGGAGATGAAAAGCCACAAGATCAGGAGCCTGGGAATCCTGGCATGCCTGACACTGGTATTCACCGGTGGATCGCGGGGCGAAGATGCTGCCCCACCAGATTTTCAATTACCATTGCCACTTTACCATTCGAGGCCTGATAGCGGCTTCTTTATTGGTGGCAGTTACATTATGTACCGTCAAACGAACACGATGGGGAATGAAACCCTGGCTGTTCGGGGGTTCATAGACGCAACAGGTGCTGCAACGGCATCGGCCGCCAATCCGGCGGGTTTCCCAGGGTCATTCCAGGGGAGCGGAGTTGAAGCCCTTAACACCAATCAGGTGAGCGGCCCTTCGACTTATAGTCCTGGTTTCAAGCTTGAAGCCGGCTGGAAGTTTGAGGATAGTTCAAGCCTAACGGTTGATTTCATGTGGTTGGCTCCAACCAACTACACCAGTGGTGCGTCTTTTGTGCCCAAAAATCTCCAGTTTGGATCAAATCTTGCGAATAGTTACCTTTATTCGCCTGTGTACAATTTCCCGAACAATTATGCGGGCCCACTTGATGATGTGCGGAACATCTCCGGGCAAGTTGACAATCCACCAACAGAATCCTCACCTGGGCCTGGTCTTGCCTATGGTACCGCCTATGGGATCTGGAACGGTGCGGAGTTGATGACGCTTAAGTTCAGTCAGAAATTCCAGCAACTTGAGGCAACCTACCGAAAACCTATCTATGAGACCGAAAACTATCGCTGCTCGGCGGTTGTTGGTCCGCGGGCAGTATGGTTCTGGGAGCGGTTTGCCTGGGTAACCACAGATGCAAATGTTCAGGGTGACACCGGCAACTATGATAGCGCCATCTACACCAACATTGTGTCTAACCGTATGTATGGTCTCTTCGGTGGTGCGCAACAGGAGTGGTACTGGGGTCATGGGTTCGCCGGGTTCCTGGATACCCGGGCAGCCCTGATGGTTGACATCGTGAACACTCGTGCTAAATATGAGTTCACCACCAAGAACCAAACCCCAGTAAGCAAGCGTAGCCGCAAACAGTACACCCTTGTTCCTGAGCTTCAAGCGAACTTGGGTATCAACTACTACCCCTTTGAAGGTGTGGAAATTCGGCTCGGCTATGATGTGATGGCCTTCTTCAACACCATCTCCAGCCCGGTGCCTGTGTCCTTCGACTGGATGGGTGTTGACCCCGGCTACCAGTCAACCTTCCGCCTCCTGGACGGCTTCAACGCAGGGTTCGCATTAGTGTTCTAAAAGTGCTCCCGACCGTGCGGTTTCGTCACCCCTGACGCGAAACCGCAACGCTCCCCGGCCCGGTCATCAGGCTAAAACCTGATGACCGGGCCGAGTTTTTTTGTTGACCAAATACCAAGTCCGGATCTTACCAGCTCAACCGACTCCTGCCATAATAGTCTAAGTAGAAGGATTTTTGCCCCAAATCACAGGAGGAGCTGGGGATCATGTCAAATTGCGATACCAAGCATTCAGAAAACGGAAAAAATTGGCTGGGAATTTTGGCCCATCTTGCACGCGGATTCAACATTGGCCTTTGTCTTAAAAAGACAGGATTGGCCATTATTGGGGTGCTTATTGCCAATGTTTTGGTGGTTCTGCTGGTTACTATTTTCGCACCCAACCTCACTCCTCCCGAATTCCCCCCCGATTCACCATCTGAATCCTGGGAATCCCACAAAATTGCCTGGTCAAGATGGAATCTTTGGCATGAAGTTGCCGGGGTCGGTGGCAATGGTTCCGGTTCGGTATTGGGGTTAAGTGATTTGGCCCAATCCGCCGCGGAATATAATGCGCTGGCCAAGGCACTGGGTGATGAGAAGACTTTCGATCCCAGTTCTTCCACCCAATTGGAAATTGCCAAGTCCGTATTGGCTTCTCCGGTGGAAGGGATCAGCCCCGAGCGGGCCAAGGAAATTGTGGCCAAACTGGGAATCGCCAAACCATCAAACAGACTGGCATCCTGGGTATGGTTTGAGGATCGTGGGCCAAATCCTGTTTTGGCTTTTGGAAGCCCAGGGAAGGAAGGCTTGTTTGAGCGTTTCTACAATTTGGTAAAATCGGAAATTTCATTTGCTTTGGAGCCAATATCAAAGGTGCTTTTGCCCTTTTATTATTTGATCCATCCCAATGCCTCTGTTGGGCAAAGATTCTTCTTTCTTTTAATCCTTGGCGCAGTGGTAAGTGTCTGGACGCTGATCGGTGGAATGATCAGTCGGATTGCCGCAATGGAATATACCCGAAAACAGACGATTTCCATTCCCAAAGCATTCGCCTACATCAAGGCGCGCCGCGAAAACTATCTGATTGCCCCATGGTTGCCTATGGTTCCGGGTGGGGTAATTCTTTTGGGTATGGTGGTTTTTGGGTTCTTTCACATGATTCCCTGGTTGGGCGACATCGTATTTAGCGGTCTGGGCTGGGTTGTAATGCTGGTTTCTGGTTTGGTATTAGCGGTAATAACACTGGGCCTTATTGGCTGGCCAATTATGACCGTTGCCATCTCGGTAGATTCTGATGATGCATTTGCAGCTACAACAAAGCCTTATAGTTATTTGGGCCAAAAAGGTTGGCTTGCTTTGGGGTCGGGAGTTTTTTGTACGGTGTATGGCTCGATATGTTTGATTTTCCTTTGCTGGCTTGGATCCGTAGGGATTTATTTGGCAAAATGGGGAGTATCCCAAACCCCAGGAGTGGTCGCGGTAGGCCGGTCACCCGAATTTTTGTTTATCAATGCACCAACAACTTTTGGCTGGCGAACCCTGCTTTTGGATGGCGCGCGAATCGAAGGAAACCCAGTGGTGGAAAATGGGGTGATCCAGGTTAACCGATTGGAAAAATACCGGGATTCATTAACCGCCAACCAGCGGACAGGCGCTTTTCTTGCTTCAGGATGGCTCTATTTGGCTGTATTACCCCTTGTGGGCGTTGGTTATTCGCTTTTCTGGTCATTTCTAACGGGCATCTATCTGCTTTTGCGCAGAAAAGTTGACGATGTTGAGATTCGGGATATTTATCTGGATGAGGAAGATGATCCTGTATTTGCTCCCGTTGTGGCTCCTGATTACAAGCCGACCAATTCGCGTTCCACACCTGCCAGGGAATCGGGCAGTACGGGTGGATGTGGGAGTGTTCCGGAAACCTCTAAGCCGGGTGCGATTTCCTTGTCTGTTTTGAAAGGTCCCAATTCGGGATCCTAAGGGCCGACAGGCAATCATAGAGGACCCCAATGACCCATCCGCTGCTCCTTTGCACGAATTCCTTTCGAGATATACCACTTTCGGAACTCGCCGTTAGCAGTTCTGATTGGGGATATGATGGTTTCGAGGCAGTGCTTGGTGTAGGGCATTGGGACCTTGTTGCTCACTCCAAGGATGGGGGATTCCTGGAATCGACCCGCGACTTGTTGGGACGACACAGGTTGGACATTCCAATTATTGCCGCGCACGGCTTGACAACTGTCCTTTGCGACCCAATAGGTCAATATTCTCGAAAAATATTGCCAACCCATGTATATGGTGATGGGGATCCGAATGGGATTAGGGATCGGGCGATGGTGGAAATCCAATCGTTGTTGCGCTCGGCAGAGGCGTTTGGGATTGGGTTACTTAGTGGGTTTACAGGGTCTCCCATTTGGTCCAGGTTTTGGACATATCCCGCGCCGAATTCCGAAGAGATTGAAGATGCTTTCAATCTGGTAGCAACCCGTTTTCAACCTGTTCTTGATGGATGTCTGGACAGTGGAATCCGATTTGCCTTGGAAGTTCATCCTGGGCAAATGGCCTTTGATGTAAGCTCTGCTTCCCGTTTGCTGGATTCCTTAGGCGGTCATCAAGCCCTTGGTTTTACCCTCGACCCTGCACATCTTGTCTGGCAGGGTGTTGACCCAGTTCAATTTGTCCGGGCTTTTCCGGACCGAATTTGGCATGTCCATCTTAGGGATGTTTTTACTCGTCTTGATGGGACATCGAGCCTGCTAAATCCTTCTATCCACCCTCATCCTGCCTCGCATTTGGGCGGAGTTCGGGGTTCAGCACCCGTGGAATACAGGGCCCCTGGTAGGGGTTCGATTGATTGGGATTCACTAATAAGGGAATTGGCCAGGGTGGGCTATGCGGGCTCCTTTTCTGTGGAGGCCAAGGATCCTGATCTGGATCGGGCAGTCATTGCCGCAGAGAGTGCCTCTTGGGCCAGACGACTTCTTCGGCTTCTTTCCGGGCGACATAGTGCTTGAGGATAAAAAAACGAAATGATCTTGATAATTGATAACTACGATTCATTTACCTACAATCTCGTTCAAAGGTTTGGCGAAATCGACAATTCTTTGGATATTCGCGTACACCGCAATGACAAAATCGATGTGGAGGTGGTGCGGGCGCTTCGCCCTGATCGGATCCTAATTTCTCCCGGCCCTTGTACACCGAAAGAAGCTGGGGTTTCCAACGAAATTATGCTGGCTTATTACAGACATGTTCCGATTTTGGGTGTTTGCCTTGGTCACCAATGTATTGGTCACAATTTTGGTGGCGAGGTTGTTCGCAACACTCGTGTAATGCACGGAAAAGTCTCCCCGATTCACCATGATGGCCGAGGTCTTTTTGTTGGGATGTCAAATCCTTTTGACGCGACCCGCTACCATTCCTTGGTAATCCGGAAAGAAAGTTTTCAAAACCCGGACTTTGAAATCACAGCCTGGACCGAGGAAGGGGAAATTATGGGGGTTCGCCACAAAAACTACCCGCTACATGGGGTTCAGTTTCACCCCGAAAGTTTCCTTACGATTGAGGGGACCACACTTCTTGGAAACTTCCTTTTGTT
>CAMBMH010000100.1 GCA_945868575.1 Singulisphaera sp. GP187
GGGAAGCAACCATACGGATTGCCCACCCAAGGTGTTCCCGGCTTGTTAAAGGAAAGCATTTGGCAAAGGGAGTGTGAAAGGGAGCTTAAAAAATCTAGGAATCCCCCAATCGCCTCCCCTGCCCCACTCTACATCCATGGGAACGGCAATAAGATGACCAAATAAACCGATTCACTTTGATACCTATCCCATCTTTGAGGTGTTCACCCATGGCTGGATCCGGCAACGAACTCGCAAAATTTTACCTTTCCAAGGAAGAGGGTCCAACCGTTTTGGTAACCCTTTTCAATCCTGCCGGGAAAGCGAACGAAATGGAGGTTGAAACCATTATCAAAGGCCTCCGACCATCCATCGATAATCCAGGGGTAGGCTTGGTGGTTTTTGATTTAAGCCATGTTGAATACTTCAGTTCGGTTGGGCTATCGCTGCTTCTTAGGGTCCACAAGGCCCTTAAAGCCCGCAAGGGGAAGATTGCATTGGCAAAACCCAACGCCAACATCAAGGAACTCCTTCATGTGACTTCGCTTGATACGATTTGGCAAAGTTTTCCAACTTTGGAAGAAGCCATCGGTGCCATCAAACCACAGGCCTGATAATCCACAACCGCCTTCTTAACATCATGGAATCTTGTCTTTGGCGGCCATCCTAGAACTTCGGGAATTGACGGCGGGCTATCAGGGGAAGGCCGTTCTCGGTCCCCTTAGTCTGACCATGGAGTCGGGAACACTGGGCCTGCTGGGACCAAACGGTGCCGGAAAATCGACCCTTCTCAAAGTTTTACTGGGAATTCTCCATCCAATTTCAGGCTCTGGAATGGTTGCCGGGTTTCCTCTCGGTTCAGGGCATAGACTTCGCCGGGTAATAGGCTATATGAGCGAGGCCGATGCTCTGATTCCGGGCATGACCGGCATTGATTATGTGAGCTTTGCGGGCGAACTTGCCGGGCTTTCCCGCCGCGATTCGTCCCGTCGGGCCCATGAACTCCTCCATGTGCTGGAATTGGACGAAGCTCGCTATCGCCTGCTGGATGAATATAGCACCGGAATGAAGCAGCGGATCAAATTGGCTCAGGCCCTGATCCACGATCCCCCACTTCTGTTTTTGGACGAGCCCACAAGCGGCCTTGACCCGTCCGGGCGGGACGCGATGCTGGATTTATTGCAAACACTCCACAAGAATCATGGGAAATCGTTCCTTTTATGCACTCATCTTTTGGGTGATGTGGAAAGGACCTGCAAGGACATGATCCTCCTTTCCGGGGGACAGGTTTTGCTAAGGGAACGGGTTGCATCCCTTTCGCGAACGATTCCAAGCGAATTTCGGGTCCGGCTTCTTCAAATCCCCCCAGATTCGGTGTTGCCTAACCATTGGAAACCGGAGGGCGATGGTTTTTTGGTTCATTTGGGTCCCAAAGGGGGAACATCCGAAAGTTCATTGGCTGACCAAAATCGTGTAACAGAGGACACCCGTCTCATCTGGCGTGAAGCCTTCCAAATGGGGGCAATTGTTTCCCATATCAGCCCAAGGCATGAAGACCTGCGCGAGCGCTTCGCCCAAATTTTGGCGGAAGCTGGTGGCGGCAAGGATTTGCGCGGAAAAAAACAATCCACCAGCCCGGGCCCAACTCAAATACCAGGGGGCCGGAATGAGTGAATTCCTGCGTGAACAGGGTACACCCAGCATGGGCGACTTCCTGGAATATCGCCCGTATCGTGGTCGGCTGCGCGGGCCGATGAGTGCGGTTTTTGCCATCGCCCGAACCAGTCTTGGACTCCTTTTTCGAAGGAAATTGTTTTGGGGCCTTTACCTTTTGGGCCTAATCATCTTTTTCCTCTACTTTTTCGGCCAATACCTTCTGGTTTGGGCGGGTTCCCAGGACTCCGGACAAGCCATTCGCGTTGGTCCTTTTGCACGCATTCCCCGCAAGGAAATGATCGATGGTTTGCGCAATATGTTAAAAATGGACGGGTCCCCGGGGATGTTTCACAACTTCCTCCAAACCCAAGGCTCCATTGTCATGGTGATTTTTGCGCTCGCGGGAGCGCAACTTGTGGGCAACGATTTTCGCTTTCGCAGTTTTCCGTTTTATTTCAGCAAGCCTATAGGGATACTTCACTACCTTTTGGGTAAAGGCCTCGCGGCGGCTGTACTCCTGAACATGCTCACCACCATCCCTGCCCTGATCCTTTTTTTTCAGGCCTGGTTTTTGGGAGATTGGAGCTGGAGCGAAGGCAAATTTCGCCTTTTCGTGTCGATTTTAGGTTATGGGGCGATCCTCACATGGGGTCTTGTGCCTTTGCTGCTTGCCAGCTCCGCAGGTTTGACCCGAACCATTCCGATTGCGATGTTCTGGATCTTCAGTTTCCTCTTTCTGCATGGCGTTGCCGAGGGGCTTGTGGACCGGTTGGGATACCCCGCAAATTGGAAAGCACTGGATTTGTGGAACGACATTTGCCAGGTGGGCAGCAGGATTCTGGGCGTGGTGGTTGAAGCAAAAAATGCTCCAAAGCAACCGGATTTTTCCCTTGTGTTGGGAATTGTTTTGACGATTCCGATTTTGAGTTTTATTTATCTTAAAATTCGTCTTTCCAGGGTGGAGGTGCTGCGGTGACACCTCCATCACTTCGTCTGGATGGAGCCAGCAAATGGTATGGTCAGGTTTTGGCTTTAAATGGGGCCAATCTTGAACTCGGGACCGGAATTCATGGTTTGGTGGGGGCAAACGGAGCAGGAAAAACGACGCTCCTCCGGATCGCATCGGGCCTGATCCTGCCGGACGAGGGGTCCGCCTCGATTCTTGGCGTTTCCACAAGAAAAACCCAGGCCCGTTCCCTGGTCGGATACGCTCCTGAAACCGATTCTTTTTATGAGGAATACACCACGCTGGGGTTCCTGGTTACCATGGCAAGAATCCACGGCTTCAGCAAGAACGAGGCCATCCGGCGTACCGAATTGTCACTGGACCAAGTGGGTTTGTCAAACCAGTCCGAAAAAAGGATCAAGGGTTGTTCCAGGGGAATGAGACAGCGGGTCAAACTGGCCCAGGCCCTTTTGCACGATCCGCCACTTTTGATTTTGGACGAACCGTTCTCTGGTGTGGATCCTGTGGTCCGACAAGACCTTGTCGAACTATTCCGAAAAATGGCAAAAGGTGGCCGAACCCTGCTTTTTTCCTCTCACGAACTCGACGAGGTCGAGCGACTCACCGAAAATATTTTGGTGCTGGTTCGTGGACGGATCGTGGCGGTAGGGAGCGCGGGCGAGGTGCGCAAGCGCCTTGACAACCACCCTTGCCGGGTTGCTTTGGAATGGCCCGACACCCCGGATCAGCCATCGTTGAGCGCCCTTCTTGGGGAGTGGGCCAACTGGCCAGAAATTTCCGGCTGGGAAAGGCTTAACACCATTCCCGGGCGCATGGGATGCTTGATCCGGGCGGCTCGTGAAGCCGACTTTTTGACCCGCCTTCAATCCCAGGTTCTCCAATGGAACTGGACGCTTGAGCGGGTGGAAAATCTGGATGGGTCGACCAGGGCGCTGGTTGGGCGAATTCTGGGTGGAAAAATCATGGGAAGTACATCGTGAATCCCAATTCATCCTCCCCCAAAAGTCCTTCGCCTGGCGATTCCGCGTCCAACCAACATGGCTGGTGCCCAGGCACCAATCATGGTGCCCAGGCACCAATCGAAGCAATTAGCGCCTTCCAGAAGGATTCGCCAAATGGGGGGTTCAACCCCGGCGATTCGGGCTCGTTGCCTTATGAAATTGTCGACCCAAACAAGTACAATTTTACCGAAAGGCCAAGCCCCTTTCGCGGGTTTATTCACCTGATATGGGTTTCGTTTGTACGACAAACACGCGCCAGGACCATGGTTTGGCTCGCCATGCTTTTCTTTGCATTGGGCCTTTTTCAGATCTGGTATCTGACTGAGGTTGGGGCCTGGCAGGTTTCGACCTGGAAATTCCCTCGTGGGACTTCACAGACCGTGGGAATGTTACAAATCCGCATGCAAACCCTCCTGGATCTATTCACCTCCCAATCGGGTTTTCGACCCACGGATATCCCGTTTTTGGTCGCCGAAGGGGTCGCCGAGCAACTCCGCTGGCCTGTGTTTTTCCGGGTCTTTGTTTTTACCCTATTTCTCAACTTCCTCCTCCCGTTCTGGACCCTGAGTTTTGCCACGGAGGGAATCGGAGGCGACCGGGAAAATCAATCACTCATTTGGCAGCTTTTGCGCCCCATTCCTGTATGTTCAATTTATTTTGCACGGTGGTTGGGCCAGCTACCCTGGTCCGTGGGAATGGTGATGTTGGGCCTGTTTATGTCCTGTCAAATAGCCGGGCCACCAGGAAAAGATGTTTGGAATTTGATCTGGCCAATGGGACTATGCGGTGCCCTTGTGTATTCGTCACTGTTTTTCTGGATGGGAGCGGTTATGAAAAGGCCCATCATCATCGGTATGGCATATGTTTTTTTTCTTGAGATTTTTCTGGGAAGCATGCCCGGTCTTTTGAAAAGGCTAAGCCTGAGCTTTTATCTGCGCTGCATGGTTATGGAACCGGTTCGCAAAAAAGGAATCGAGTGGGATACGGAAACGATGTGGATGCCCGTGAACGCCGCGGATGCCCAAACGGTCCTCCTTTGCGCGACTCTGGCTTTCCTGATTTTGGGCGCCTGGCACTTTTCCCGGGTTGCGGGTAAGGGCACCTGTGGCACGACCTGAGTATGATATAGCAAGAGGCAAAAGCCCCGGAAGGAACAGATTATGGCACGGGAAGACTGGTCGAACCAGCAGGGTTTTAACGATATCCCTGGCGCCAAATACGAGGAAGGTTTTGCCCAGCCCCACCACGGAGACCGTGGCGATCCCGAACATCCTTCATCAGCGCAAAGCTGCCCATCAGGCCCCACCATAACCATTAGCCGCGAAGCGGGCGCTCGTGGCCGCGCCATAGGTCAGCGCCTGGGCCAACGCTTGGGGTGGCAAGTTTACGACCGCGAACTGATGGAGTACCTGGCCAGCGACTCGGTAGCCTCGGCGGAGCTTTTTGGCGAACTCGACGAAAGCCAGACCCAATGGGTAAACCAGCAACTGGCCCTTTTGAAAAAAAGGTCGATAGAAAAATCCACCAACCTGCCTGAAAACGAAGACTCCAAACATGGAACCCTTGCGCTTTTCAAGGTGGTTCTCGCTTTGGGCGCCAAGGGGCGAGTAATTCTTGTTGGGCGAGGCGCTCACTGGATACTCCCCGAATCGCATACATTGCGAGTCCGTGTTGTAGCCAATCTGGACGACCGGGTCGCTTATCTTGCACAAACACTTAGGCTTAGCCATACCGAATCGATGCAGCGATGCAGACTTCGTGATCAAAAGCGTCAGGATTTCGCAAAACAGGCCTTCGGCTCGATCATTGTCGATCCCAACCATTTTGACATGGTTCTCAATTCCTCCCGACTGGGGGAGGATGTATCCACCCATTTGATCCGCGAAGCGATGCAGGCAAAAGAAGGCCTGGGCCAGATGGTGCTCAGACCTTGAGCCCGGATAAAAACGGTACGCCGGTGATCCTGGCGGGGGCCAGTTGCCGGGCCCTTGCGCAATCCTTTGTTCGGGCAGGGTATTTGCCCATTTGCTTCGACCTTTTTGCGGATGCCGATTTGAGTGCATTTGCCCCGGTTAAAGCGATCGATTTGCCAGAGTGGCCTTTGGCCATTCTTCCCCATCTCAAACCATTTAAGGGAATTCCTTTCGTTTTCACCGGCGGACTGGAAAACCATCCTGCATTTCTTGATGAAATCACCAAATCCCATCCATTTTTTGGAAATATTCCAACTGTCTATCAATCCTTGCGTGATCCTTTTTTTCTTTCCCGGAGACTGAAATCGCTGGGCATTGGCTTTCCCGATGTGATTTCCGCAGGTGAAGAGATACCCGGGGACAAGGAATGGCTTTTGAAACCGATTGGAGGTTCAGGGGGAATCGGAATCCGTCCCTACCAGAAAGCTTCAGGGATTCCTGAAGAAAATAGCAAGTGGCCGCCGGGGTATTATGCTCAAAAGTTTATTCCCGGTGAGGACATTTCCATCTCCTTTTTATTGACCCAAATCGGGCCTTTGCTTTTGATGATTTCACGAGGCATCCCGATTCGGGATCAATTGGACGCTCCAGGGATGAGTTATGTGGGAAACCATTTGGAAGAAAATAAACTTGCCGGAAACTTGGGGAAATCCATATCACCGGTTTTGATGCAAACCCTGGGAACTTTTCTTTGGAACGAGGGGCTTCGGGGACTCGTTGGAGTTGATGGCCGGATCGATGACCTTGGGCAATTTTTCGTCCTGGAGATCAATCCGCGATATACCGCTTCGATGGAGCTTGGTGAAATGAGCAGAGGCACATCCTTTGCCAAACTCCATGCGGAGTGTTTTGAGAAATCCCCGAATTCGAATGACCCAACCGATCCCTTCCCAATTTCCGGTTATGTGCCAACTCCTGATGATTACCCGCGAACAAAGGCAATCCTGTACGCACGCTCCGAAATCTGGCTTCCTACCGACATTCCATGGCCTACAAAATTTAAATTCCTTGAAGAAAAACACAAAATAGGGCTTTGTGACCTCCCCACACCGGGGACCTTTGTGGCCAAAGGCGCGCCAATCCTCACCATAATCGAAAAGGGAACTCAATGGGCTGACCTGAAAGATCGTTTCGGACCCATCCTGGAAGACCTGAGAAATCAACTGGAGCATACATGACCCATCCACCCCTCTCCCCCGTTCATGGCCTCAATTCCCTTGTGGCAAAAATTCTCTCAGGCTCCTCCGATCGAATTGACCGCCTTGGAATTCATCGCCACGAATCACCTTTGGGAAGCGTCTGGGATTTCGGAGTTCATGCGCCGGGTGGCCTGGAAGCAGGTGTGCTTTTGGCTGAAATTTGCCTTGGCGGTTTGGGACAGGTCGGATTATCGACTTCGCAAGTGGAAGGGCTTCCATTCCCTGAAGTTTGGGTCCGTAGCGACCAACCCGTCCGAGCTTGCCTGATGAGCCAATATGCCGGGTGGGCCATCCAGGTCGACAAATATTTCGCCATGGGTTCGGGACCGATGCGGGCGGCTTATGCTGGAGAGAAACTTTTTGGCGAGTTGGCACCCGGTCAAAAAGATCAAAGCCCGGACATTGTTGGCGTATTGGAGACAGGCCAACTGCCTGAAGAGCATGTTTTGAGTTGGATCCAGAAAAAGATTGGTGAGTCCCCGAAGGTTCACCTTTTGGCGGCATCGACCAAAAGCCTGGCGGGAGGCGTACAAATCGTTGCACGAAGCCTGGAAACCGCAATGCACAAGCTTCACGAGGTCCATTTCCCCATGGATCAAATTGTTTCTGGTTGGGGCACGGCTCCGCTACCCACCCCGGCAAAAGGAACGCTCGATGCCATAGGCCGAACCAACGATGCCATCCTTTATGCCGGACGCGTGGTGCTTTGGGTGCGAACCGAAGACGAGCTTATTGCCGAACTGGGTCCCAAGGTCCCTTCAGGCGCATCGACAATGCACGGCAGACCTTTTGGCCAAATCCTTAAAGAGGCCGGGGGCGACTTTTACAAGGTGGATCCGATGCTCTTTTCTCCTGCCGAGGTCGTTTTTTGCAATCTTGCATCCGGACGGACCTTCAAATTCGGCCACCGGGAACCCTCGATTCTGCTTCGGTCTTGTGGAATGGCAGGGATTTAATCCGGAATATATAATTGGGCCATTAGGGATTATTGGGATAATGAACATCGGCATCATTGGGGACTGTGCGGGTTGGCATGCACGACAGTTTGCGTTGGCCGCAACCACGCGCGGCCACACCGCCCAAATGATCGATTTTCGGGAGTTGGCTTCAAACCTTCCCGAAAGAGGAGGGGTATCCTGGGGCGATCCCAAAAACGCTCCAGCCCCGTTCCATCCGGATGCCATTCTCATTCGCACCATGCCTGCGGGGACCCTGGAGCAGGTAATCTTCCGGATGAACCTCCTTGGGGTTGCCCACACCCGTGGGATTTGTCTTGTCAACCCGCCACGCAGTCTTGAGGTTTGCATCGACAAGTACCTAACTACCACCCTTTGCCAAAACGCGGGGATCGCCGTTCCGAGGACCATTGTTTTTCAGACCGCTATCCAAGCATTGGAGGGACTCGCAATTCTTGGAGGTGACGGCGTCGTCAAACCTTTGTTTGGTTCCGAAGGGAGAGGGATCGTTCGTGTTTCGGATCCGGACACCGCATGGCGCGTCTTTTCGGCAATTGAGCGCATGGGACAAGTCATTTATCTTCAGGAATTTGTCCAACATCCCGGCTGGGACCTAAGGGTAATGGTTCTGGACGGGAGAATCGTTGGCGGAATGAAACGCGATGGCAACGGGCACTGGCGAACCAATGTCGCCCAAGGCGGTTCGGCGGAAGCTTGCCCTGTACCGGATATTGCGGCGCAAATGGCCCTGGACGCGGCAAGGGTGACCGGGGTGGTATTTGGTGGAATCGACCTGATCCTGGATGTTAATGGGAATTGGAAATTGATCGAGGTCAACGGCGTCCCAGGTTTTCGGGCATTTTCCCGGACAACGGGAATCGATGTAGCAAACCTTGTCATACAGCAAATTGAGGAGAAACATACTTGTCCCAATCTGGCCCTATAAACCGATCCCTTTTCTCCAGGACCATTCTTATTCAAGCTGCTTGTTCGCTTGAAGTTTTGGCCAGAAAACCAGGCAACAGCAGTCCGGCCAAACCCTTGAGTTCCCCGGGGCCTGAGGATCTTATTTTTTGCGCGGGCGCCACCGCCCAGGTTTTGGCGACGGCAATTGGTCGCCCACTTGGACAAACAATTCTCGAAGGAGCCGTTGCAAGCAGGGCCGTCGCGGCGACCAACGCCAACCTGGGAATCCTTTTGCTGCTGGCGCCAATGGCCGCCGTGCCAGATGACCAACCTCTCCACCTGGGAATCGGTCCAATACTTGATGCAACCACGATAGACGACGCCAAAATGGCTTACGAAGCGATAAGGCTAATGGAACCAGGGGGTCTGGGAGAGGTGCCCGACCAGGATATCCAAAAAGCCCCTTCAGTCACATTGATCGAGGCAATGCGGCTGGCCCGGGATCGGGACCTTATCGCCGAGCTTTGGTCCACAGGATTTGCGCAAATTTTCCGGGAAGGCCTGCCATCACTGGGAGCCGGGATCCAAGGCACCGGATCAATAGAGGCTTCGGTGATCCTGCTTTTCCTCCACAAGTTGGCCCGTGATGGGGACACCTTGATCAAACGGAAATTCGGCCAGATGATCAATACGGAAGTTTCCAACCGGGCAGCGGAAGTATTGAACCGACAATGGCCCCTCAAACAGCCCGGAATCGAAGCCTTTAGAACCTTTGATGGCTGGCTTAGGCGAAACGGGTACAACCCCGGAACCACAGCGGACTATGTTGCCGCAGTTCTCTATGCCGGCTTTCGGGATGGATTGCTACGATTGCCCCTTCCTTTTGCCTGGCATGCCGGAATGGTTTGCTAACCGTTCGAAAAGGGCAAATGATTTGCCCGCCAGCGAACTTGATCGACGGGTTCCTAACCATCCGTGCCGAACCCCATAGAATTACATCACATCCAACTTCCGCTCCAGGGCATTCCATGGCTCGTGAACGATTCCGCGTCCGTGTGACGAAAGACAACCTCGTTTTCTGCTCCGGTCACTTCATCACTTACGAAGGCGACAAATGCGAGCGCCTGCATGGACACAACTACCGCACAGCGGTGGAGATTGAAGGTCCATTGGATGAAAACTTTTATGTTTTTGACTTCATCGCCCTCAAACACCGGACCCGGGAAATCACCAACGAGCTTGATCACCGGATGATGTTGCCGACCAGGAACAAGCTGGTCACCCTCGAACACAAAAACGACCAGATCCATGTCCGGTACAAGAACCGGGAATGGAATTTCCCCAAAGACGACTGCGTGCTTTTGCCTATTGAGAACACAACCGCCGAGTTGTTAGCCCGCTACATCAGCCAACGCCTGATCGCCTCCCTCAAGGAAAAACACAATTTCACCAAGGGCATCGTAAAGGTTGAGGTTGAAGAGAGTTTTGGCCAATCGGCGTTTCATGAAGTGGAAGTGGGAGATTAAATGGGATTGGAAATTGGATCAATACCGAATGGTTGCTTCATCAAAATTTGAATACAATTACTATTAAAATTGACTTTAGTTATTTTTTTCCATTGAGATTCAACTATTTATCAATCCTGGCTTTTTCATTAAGCAAAATTCTACCCTTTTATTCATCGTATGATTTCTGATCAATACCTCAGTAATATCCTTCGGCCTTTTTTCAACCCCTTAGAATTCTTCCATTTTTTCTTGTCGTTCTTTTTTTAGAAGGCTTCTTTTTTATTTTATACTTCTTTTTCCAATCACAAATTCTTTTTTCCAATATCAAGATCATAATCATTATTATTACCCAAATCATAATAAAAAAACCAATCCGACATTCAACAAAATTGAACCAAAATCCTCAAAATGTTATCCCAACAATCGGGGGTTTCGGCGTGATCTGTCAGATAATATTTCCGCCCTCTTTTAGTGGCATACCGCAGCACTCAAAAGATTATTTTTATCCAATGATATCATAAACATCCGCTTTTCCTACCCACGGGTCAACTCTCTCTGCAAAATACAAACCCTGTAAACCATAATTTTCCACAAACACTTACTTGATTCGAACTTGTGAAATTTATAGCCGTGGTTTCCAAAAAATCTAAAAATAGGAGTGAGGTAGCAAGGCCACCTTATCTTGAGATGCGCTTGTTCAAGCACAGGCGAATTTGATAAAATAGTGATCTATCCGGGCCCATATCGTCCAGTGGGCTCATGAAAAAAGGAAAGATTTGCAGCAAAATGGCACCCAGAAATCTTCAAAGAAATCCTCAATAACTTTATGCCCTCTCCCAGCACTTTAACCCCGGAACAACTTGCCGCAATTCGGAATTCCGACCCCGAGGCATGGCAGAAATTGGTGGATGAATATTACTCGTTCGTCTACAAAATTTGCCGGAGAAAGAACATCAACCCGGATGATAGCGCTGACATTTGCCAGGAGGTTTTCCGATCGATTTTCAAATCTTTGCCGAATTTTCAAAAAACCGAAGAGAAACATAGCTTTCGCGCCTGGATCACCACCATCACCCAAAGGCGCATTTCCGACTTTTTTTCAAACCTGGGAGAAGCCCCTATAGGAATCGGTGGCTCCGATGCCCAAACACTCTTTTCTGAAATCAGCGCTCCCCCGATGCCCCCAGGCTCTTCACAATCTTTGGGAGCCCAACTTCCCAAAGCGTACAACCCAAAAATTCTCGAAACTGTCCGTTGCGAATTCGAGCATGTCACCTGGCAAGCCTTCTGGATGGTAGCCGTGGAAGACAAAAGCGTCGCGGAAGTTTCTGAAAAATTGCAAATCACCCCAAATTCCGTCTATCTTGCGAAATCCAGAATTCTAAAACGACTAAGAACTGCTCTCCAAACACCCTAATGCATTGGGCACCCTAATGCGTTTGGGACCCTAATACATTTGTCTCCCCAAAAATTTGAAAACCATTATGTCCTCCCCCAATTCTGAACTTAAAAGCACCAACATCAATTTTGAACTGGCCCTGATTCAAGGAATCAAAAAAGCCAAGGCATTGGCTTACACCCGTGAATGGGAATTTCCATTTGAACAAAATTGGGAGGGATACTGGATTGAGAGCAAAATTGCAAGAAACGGAATGGGGGAGGTTTTCAAGGCCGTCCACATCGCCACAAAGAAAAAGGTCGCAATTAAAATAGCAAGAAAAAATATTAACCGAGAAACAGAAGAACGCTTTATAAAAGAAACAAAAACACTTGAATCAATACATCACGAAAACATTGTCCAGTTCATTGCCGGAGGCGAAAGGGACGGCTTTCTTTTTCTTGTGACAGAATATTTGGAAGGGATGGATCTTTCCTTCCTGGTGGAACGACTGGGAGCATTACCCATCTGGGCGGTCGTCCAGATCGGCCAACAGGCCTGCAAAGCCCTCGAACACATCCACCAAAAAGGGCTGGTCCATCGCGACATCAAACCGTCTAATTTGTTTTTGACCAAATCTGGAAAAGTTGTGCTGCTGGACCTGGGCCTGGCAAGGCCATGGCTTGAACTGGAGAGTTCCCAAACTGTAAGCGGACAACTTTTGGGAACATTGGACTATATGGCCCCGGAACAAATCCTTGATGGAAGGCAGGCCGACCCCAGAACAGATATCTATGGACTGGGATGCACCCTTTTTCATTTGTTAACAGGAAAAGTTCCCTTTAGCGAGCCAAACTTTACCAACCCAATACGAAAAGCAATCGCCCAGGCCACCCTCAAAAACCCAAACCCAAGGGACTCCCGACCAGAAATCCCGGAAGCATTGGCAAAAATCATCGATACCCTGTGCGAGAAATCAACCTCGGCAAGATTCCAGGATGCACATTCGCTGTTTTTGTCACTCAATACCCTCCCCCACTCGGGAAACCTGATTGAAATTGTCGATACGGCTTGCTCCAAAGGGGAAATACCACAAATACCTTACTCGAACAGTATACCCAAACAAAAAACAGCAAAAAACCTTTTGAACTTCCCCAGAATGACGCAATACTTTTTTTCACTCTTTTTAGTTTATCTATTTTTTAACTTTATCGATGCAAAAACTATTTATACTAGAATATTCAACATTTTCCCTGTAATACCAAGCAACGCATCGGATCCGGTTATAATCGACGGACCTCCCGATTTCCTAAATATTTCCAGCCATCTAAACGGGATGGAACAGATTGCATTTTCTTGCCAGGTTGGTGCGATTGGTCCGCAGATGGAAACCACGATTTCCTCGGGAGAATTACCTCCCGAATTCAGGCTGAATCCGGTCTCCGGGATCCTGGTGGGGCCACCTTCCAAACCTGGAGTCTTCAAATTCTCGGTTACCTCAACGAACCATTTGGGAACCGCGAGCAAGGATTTTCTTCTGAGGATTTCCTCGTTGGAAATCAATCAACCAAGCCAACGAGTTGGCGGTTGGGCCCATTGGACCGCAGGCAATAGCCAGCAGTTCCCAAACCTTAAAGCATTTGTCGCCCTTAAACCAGATGGAAGTATTTCCTGCTGGGGAAAAAGCGGTTCCGAATTTGACAGCGCGCCAAAAGACAAAGGTTACACGCAAATCACATCAAATGGTTTTGCATTTGCCGGACTGAAAGAGGATGGATCCATTTCCACTTGGGGGAGATTTGATTGTGGAGGCATAGATGGACCAACGGACAAAGGCTACACCCAAATTTCCTCGACAGGCTATGCTTTTGCCGCTTTGAAAAATGATGGCTCAATTGTGGCATGGGGCAGTTCCCAGGACGGAGGAAGGGGGGCTCCCGCTGGAACAGGATTTACCCGAATTTTTTCCAATTTGGGTGCGTTTGCAGCGCTTAAATCCGATGGATCCGTTGCGGCCTGGGGGAGATCGGACCATGGCGGTTCGGGCCCTCCTTTGGATTCGGGCTATACAAGGATTTTTTCCAATCAGTATGCGTTTGCCGCCTTAAAAGAAGATGGATCCATCAACGCCTGGGGCGCACCTCAACTTGGCGGGGAAGGAGCCCCAACAGATCCCGGTTATGTACAAATTACCGCAACCCGTCAAACATTTGCCGCCTTGAAAAATGATGGAACCATCTCATGCTGGGGAGATCCTGTAAAAGGCGCAACCAGGTGCCCGACCGGGAACGACTTTACAAAGGTTTTCTCAACCTTTGGGGCATTCACCGCCTTAAAAACCGATGGATCCCTTGTCTCATGGGGGGACCAAAACTTCGGTGGCACGGGAACACCCAAGGAAAAAGGCTATGTGCATGTTTACAGCAATCCGCATTCCATGGCGGCAATGAAACCCGATGGCTCCATCACAACCTGGGGAAATCCCAATTTTGGCGGTGCAGGTGGGCCAACGGACAACGGCTACAAACAAGTTTTTTCCACAGAGGGCGCATTTGCCGCCATCAGGAAGGACGGATCCATTACCTCCTGGGGCGATCCGGAATCCGGCGGTAGCAGAGCGCCATCGGGCATAGGCCACACAGAAATATTCTCAAACCAGATGGCTTTTGCAGCTTTGCGAACGGATGGATCCATAATTTCCTGGGGCCATGGCGATTATGGTGCAAATAACGCTCCCCAAAATAATGGCTATGTGGCGATTCAAACAGTACTCATTTCCAAACCCTATTTTTTTAACTTACAAAACGATTTGAAAGCTCAAACTGAAAAGGATTTCCAATACCTTGTTGGAGCAAAGGGAATTTGCCTATCCCATCGGATATCGCAGGGGAAAATTCCCAAAGGTTTATTGCTAAACGCCGAGAGCGGCTTGCTAAGCGGGCGCCCGGAAAGCAAGGGCACCTTTCGTTTCAAGGTAAC
>CAMBMH010000101.1 GCA_945868575.1 Singulisphaera sp. GP187
CAGGAACCCTTGCGGATCCGGACGCGCCTTCCCGAGGGAATGGTGCGGGGAACATTCCCCTCAAGCCCCTCGCCCGTGATGTGGGCAATTGCCCGAACGACGCGGCGCTTGACGGGGTAGTGCATCAGGATTTCCTTGACCGCCCGGGCGTAGAGCCTGGTGGGCGTCAAAAGAACATCGCCTATGGATTGGCCCAGTTCAGGAACCACAGAATCCGCCTTGAGCCCCGCTTTGCCAAAAGCGACCTTGCGGGCAAGGGAATAGCCGTTGCTATGCAGACCGGAACTGGTCAAGCCAATGACCACATCCCCTTCACGCACCCCGCGACCATCCAAAATGTGGTCACGGTCGATCACACCGACGCAAAACCCGGCCAGGTCATAATCGCCGGGTTGATACATGTCGGGAAGAATGGCCGTTTCCCCACCCACCAGGGCGCAGCCGGACTCAACGCAACCGTTGCTGATCCCTTTGACGATCTGCTCCAAAAGGGCCGGATCATCCTTGGGAAGAGCAACATAATCGAGGAAAAAGAGGGGTTCGGCCCCCGTGCACAGAATGTCGTTGACCGACATGGCGACCAGGTCGATACCGACCGTGTCGTGACGACCCAGCATGCAGGCGACTTTGAGTTTCGTCCCCACGCCGTCCGAGCCCGAAACCAGGACCGGGTTTTTGTAATTTTTTGCGAAAAGGCGATTGGTGAAATCGAGGCTGAAAAGGCTGGCAAAGCCGCCAAATCCATCGAGAACCCGGGGGCCATGCGTCCGCTTGACCCACTTCGAGATCCGGGTCAAACCATCCTCATAGAGTTCCAGATCCAGACCTGCGGCCTTATAGTCCATTTTGCCAGATGTGTTTGCGGCCTCGGCCATGACCTGTCCGTCCTGTTTGGCTTGAAAATCCCCAAAGGGAAATTCTAGCAACCCGAAGCCCTTCCTCCCGTATTTGCGGCATCTTTCCCGGGGTTTTCGGAAAGCCGGGGCAAAAGGGTGGTTGAATTTGGGCAAATCCCGGCAAAACTAAACACATGCCTTCCAAGTGGGCCTCCACCACCCCCAAAAGGGGTCCTCCCCAGCCCTCCCGTACGAATTAACCGTTTCAGGAATCCTTGCCTGGCCTTTTGCAGGGGATTTTCCCCCTTCGGCCTTCCACCCCAGGGGTTCAGCGATCGGTTCGCTTTTTTGCACAATTGTCCTGGTCCCCAAGAGGAACAACAATGCTTCACCGTAGGAAATTCCTGTGTGGTTCGGCGCTGGCCTTGGGCGCGAACCCGGTCTTAATGGGATCCGCCCCGTTCCTTTTGGATCTGTTGGGCCAACGGATTTGGGGCATGGGCCAACCGGGCGAATCCGGGGCCAAAACCCCGCCTGTCACCAAACCTCGCATCGCTTTTCTGGGAACCGTGGTACGAAACCTCAGCCACTCCCAGCACTTTCTGGACCGGATGACCCTGGGTTACACCTGGGGCGGGCGCTGGAGAGCACCCAGAGTGGAAGTCGCCTCGGTCTATATTGACCAGTTCCCGGATAGTGACCTTTCCCGGGGCCGGGCCAAAAAACACCGCCTGAATATGGTTGCGACCATTGAGGACGCGCTCACATTGGGAACAGGCAAGCTGGCCGTCGATGGGGTGGCGATAATAGGCGAACACGGGGATTACCCCCAAAACTACATAGGCCAGTATTTGTATCCGCGTTATGAATGGTTTAAAAAAGTGGTCCGGGTATTCGAATCGTCCGGGCGCTCGGTGCCTGTTTTCAATGACAAGCACCTCTCCACAGATTGGGCCGGGTGCGCCGAAATGGTGGCCGATTCCAAACGGCTCAAATTTCCGTTTCTAGCGGGCTCTTCCCTGCCTGTAACCTGGCGATTGCCCCAGTTGGAACTCCCCCTTGAGACACCACTCAAGGAAAGCGTTTGCGTCGCGTATGGCGGAGTTGATAGCTACGACTTTCATGCTCTGGAAACCGCCCAGTGCATGTCGGAGCGCCGAAAGGGGGGCGAAACGGGAATTCGATCTGTTTGGGCCCTGAAAGGACCCAAACTATGGGCCGAACTGGCCCGGCCCGAGCGCAAAACCGCAGCCGACCTGGTGGTTTCGGCACTCAACACCAGTCATAGCCTCCCCCTGGAGTTGGGATATATGTCGGCCCCGGTGGATTTGGCCTGGGCCACAAAGGCCCTTCCGGAAGTCACAGGCTACCTGATCGACCATCGGGACGGATTTCGCACCACCATCATCCTGGCGAAGATTGCCGACTTCAACTATGCGGGGATGGAGCACTCGGGCAAAATTCACAATTGCCAATTCATGCTCCCCATGCCCAGAAAGAACGCCACCACGGCCGATTTTTTCAACCCCCTGATTCGCCACATGGAAGAGATGTACCTCACAGGCGAGGTCCCCTACCCGATCGAGCGGACACTCCTCACCTCGGGCATGGTCATAGGTGGGGTAAAATCCCTATCCTTGGGTCAAAGGAAAATAGAAACGCCCGAGATGGCGGTGGCCTACAAGCCTTTTGCCAAAAGTGCTTTCCGGACCGAGTAACCAACTGGTAAACACTCACTGGAACCCCGAACCCGTTCTCAACATTGGACCAAGTCCCAAAACCCAAAGGAATCAATCATGCTTCTTCAGGAAATGCCCTGGTCCAAAGTGGACGCCCTTTCCCGGGCCACGCCCGTGGTGATCCCCGTCGCCGCCCTCGAACAACATGGAGACCATCTCCCCGTTTTCACCGACAGCATGCTTTTGGGCGAAGTCCTAAGACGCGCCCACGAAGCCATGTCCGCCAAGGTTTTGGTGACCCCGCTTCAGTGGCTGGGCAATTCCGAACACCATCTCGACTTTCCCGGGTCGATGTCGGCTTCACCCCGGGTCTATCTCGATCTTTTGCGCGACATGGTGGAGAACTTCCTTTTTCATGGATTCAACCGGATCCTGATCCTCAATGGCCATGGCGGAAACATTGTCCCCGCGCAACAAGCGATGTTTGAGCTAAGGCAAAAGTATCGTGCCAAAAACGATCTGCTGCTGGCATCGGCCACCTATTGGCTTTTGGGGGGAGAACCCAAAAAAGTTGATCCCACCCTGTTTCAGGATCAGGTCCTGCACGCCTGTGAATACGAAACCTCGATGGTGATGCGCATTCGCCCCGACCTCGTGGAGGATGTGACCCGACTGAAAACGATCGACCATACAGGCGGAATCGAACCAGCACACCGGGCCTGGATCACCAAGGATCGCACCGACCGGGGACACATCGGCTCCCCCCAATTCGCGACCCCGGAAAAAGGGGAAACCTGTTTCCGGGTGTTTACCCAGGATGTCCTCAGGCTTTTGGAGCGGATGGTGGATTGGGATGGGAAAACCTGGGTGGTTTGACCCACCCTCACCCAAAGTTGACCCCTGAGTTCCCATCAAAACCCCATATCCGCGTTATTTTCCTCCTATTTTCCCCTTTCGACTTGGAAGCTCAAAGGCTATAGGCAGCGCTTAGTGGATCATTGCGGGTCGAAGGGGCTATGCATTTGGGCAAGATGGGCAGCTTATGGCAAAGAGCACCAAGACAAGCCGGGTTCGGCATGGCTTGGTTATCTTTGTTCGTTTGTGCCTGTTCGACCTCGTCCCCACGAAAAATTGACCGTTGGCTATTGGGTGCCAACCGCCCCGGGGTTTTGCGTGATGTCAGTCGCGATTATGTGATCCGCTCACCGGATGTCCTGGAGGTCCTCTGTGCCCCCCAGGCGGATTGCGCCGGAACCAAAGTGGTCGGGATCGATGGAACAATCGACCTGGGCCCCAAAGGCAAGATGCGGGTGGACGGAATTAGCGTCCGCGAAGTATTCAGGCAGTTGGCGGAAAAATTTGAAGTCCCCGAGGACGCGGTCTTTGTCCGGGTGGCCGAACACCGAAGCCAATTCGTTTATGTGTTTGGCGAGGTGATCGGACTCCAGCGGGCCGTCCCGTATCAGGGGCCCGAAACGGTCGTCGAATTCCTCAAAAGGGTGGGCGGCCTGACGCGTCACGCCTCGCCTGAAAAAATCCAGGTGGTTCGCCCCCACATCGCCCAGGGGAAAAAAGCCGAAGTTTTCGCCATCGACCTTCCCGCAATTATCGACCAAAACGATCAGGCAACAAACATCATCATCGAACCTTTGGATCAGGTCTATGTGGGGCAAACCCGTCGATCTGTTTGGCAAAAATGCCTTCCCCCCTGGCTACAAGGCTTTTTTACAACATCCGAACCCGCCCCGGCCCTTGAGCCTCTTGAGGATATCGTGGATTTGGCGGGCCAGGTCATTCCCGACATTGGCCCCGAAGCGCCACCCTTGCCCGGCCAGCCAAAACCCTGATGCATTTCGCGCGCCACAGGGCTTGGATAAAAAGACTTTAACGATCTTGAAATAGATTTTCTATCCGATTTTCCCAAGCAACCCTTCCAGCACCTCGCTGGCCACGGGTCGGGGGCACGACCAGACCAGAAAAAACAGCGCCTGGCGAACCCAGCGCTGGACCGGATGAGGCGCGACAAAACCGCTACCCTTGGAGAGAATCAACGCCGCCTGTGTCGCCTGGAGGGCCAAGCGCGTACACCCCGCCCGAAGCTTCAGCGCCGCTTCCGGTGTGGGGGCCGCCCCCACCATCCCATGTAGGGTTCCGCGGAATTCGCTGCGAATCCCCTCATAATGATTGAAAATGCCGATAACTTCGGGTCGGGTTTGTGATTCCCCACCGAGCCAGTCGATCGCCCCACCGGCAAGCCCCAACGCCAGACACGAAGTCTCCAGGCCGCCTCCACCCATTTTTCCAAGGAGCTCACGCCCCGGCCCCGCCAAAAGATCCTCCCTGGAAATCCAAACACCCTCACAGCGGATCTCCGATGTACACGATCCCGCCAAAGCGGAAAGCGCCATGGGTGGCCCGATTTTCACACCTGGATTCTTAAGTGACAGGACAAAAAGGATCTGTTCCCCCCCGGTTTGCGAATTTTCCAAAACCGCGCCCGCAACAACCGCTTGGGCTCCGCTTGCTCCGGTTACCCAGGGAATCACCCCATCAAGCCGAAATCCCCCCTCAAAAGGCTCCGCCAAAAGCGCGGGAGCACAGTGCTGACGGCTGGTTGTGAGCTGGGAAATCCCGATGGTCAAATATCCAATCCCACGGGCCGCATCGGGCAAAAACCGTTGTTTGAGGGTTTCGGGTCCTTTGAGGATCCAGCGCACGGCCGCCTCTCGTTGGGACAACAAAAACGCGGTCGTCAAACACGCCGCGCCAAGAGATTCATTCCCGCGCATCTGCTCAAGGGTCGAAAGTCCCCTTCCGCCAAATTCCGTGGGAATCGACCACGACAAGACTCCCCCCTTGTCCAAAACCTCCCACGAAGCCGTTGGCCACGCCGCGTCGCGGTCGGCCGATTCGGCCAGAGCCCCAAGCGACTTGACGACTTCGCAAATATTGGCCCTGATATCTTTCACAGGATCTTCCAAGGAATGTTCACCCGGATCAATGGTTCCAGGAAAAAGATCTTAATATTTTAAATCAAGCAAGGATCATCTGTGTGACTAAAACAGAGGCAAAAGACCCGCCAAAGCGCTGGTTGTTGCCGAAACCTCTTCAAGATTGGCCCCCTGCGCCGTGATGTATCCTCCATAACCCGCCGCCGCCAATCGGACCATCAGCTCCTCCCAGCCCACATCCCCTGTTCCGGGAACGGTTTCCTGGGCCTGACTCATAAGCCAATCGCGGCCCGAAACAAAAAGACCTCGCCCAAGGATCGCGTTCCCCTGGGAAAGAAAATGTTCCGGGCGACGCCCCGCGGCCAGTTGGGTGGCCGGATCCCAAACCAGACCCAATTCCCCAAGAGGCGCTTCCTGCAATCGCGCAAAAAGATCCACCGTGTCATGGGAACCGGGATCCAAAAAAGAAATAAGCCCCTGACGCCCGGCCAATTGCGTCAAAAACTCAAGCGACTCATCCAGCACCTGAGTCCGCGATCGTGGATCGCTTAGGGGTCGCCTCAATCGAATTTCTCCTCCCAAAAGAGGAGAAAGACGGGGAGCTTCCGGAGCCTTGGGCGCCCCCACCGCATCCGTAGCATTAGGCGCCCGCACCGGATCCCCCGAGGGTAAAATCAAACCCCGCCCACCCAGATCCGCCGCCAACCGGGCCAGCTCGTTGATCCGGGCCAGGCGCTCCTCGTGGTTATCGGGCTCATCAAGCGCTTTGCGCAGCCCCGACCCAAGAGCCACCAACGGAACCTCCCTCGATCGGAAAACCGAGGCGATTTCCCGACGCCCGGTTTGCGAAAGTTTGCCCGGCTCGATGGCGCCGCCTATGTCCAATCGCACTCCACAAGCCCCCAACGGAGCCAGGTGGTCCAAACATTCCCGTAATTGTGCGATTCCGGAAATATTGGTTCCCAAAAGACGGGCCCCAATCCTTGGTTTGCCTGGGGACGGAGTTCGGGAGGGTGTGCCAGAAAGAGAGGAAAAATTCAAAGCCTACCGCCTTTTATGTGCTCAAAACTGTTCCCAGGGTTCACCAAAGAGCCTCGAAAGAGGCTGCACCAGTGCCCGGTAATCGTCACGGGACAGATCCATCGTACCCCATTTTGGACTTCGGCGGCGCATCCTTTGGGCATATTGCGCCACCCGAATGCCCCGAAAGAGATACCTTTCCCCTTGAAACTCCAGCAGATCCTGAACCGGAGAGGAAAAAGTTACCTCGGGACCAATCTTGTAGACAAAAAGGATTAGCCCTTCAAACCCCGCGCCAAACGCTTCCGCCCAACGGGAAAGGCCATGGACATCCGCGTCAAAGACCCAGTTTTCCCATACCCGTCTCGGTTTCGATGGTGGGCCTCCGGGGTACCGTTTGCCTTTGACATCGACCACGAAATTGCCACCCCGGGTCAGGACCACATAATCCATGCTTTTGAGAGGTTCTCCCTCGACAAAACTGCGCCGCGATTCATCCACACCCAGCGCCACGCTCCCCTGCAACCTCAAAAATTCCACAAACGCCGATTCGTACTCGGTCCCGCCTCGCCGGGTCAGGCTTCGATGCGGTGCTCGGGCAAGAAGCGACATGTGAAACCCTCCACCCCAAAAAAAATCACAACCGGAAAATCGGGGCAAATCAAAGATCGGAGCCACCAGAAAAAATCAAACCACCCCGATCATCTTATTTTGCCACATTGACACTCTCGTTTAAAGGCCAATTCCGCCCAATCGCCTCAGGAAACCGTTACTTCCCCTGCCAATTCCCGTTTTGCGGCCTCCGCCAATTCGTTTTCGCCAAAAGCCTCTTCGGTGCGCTTGAGCAGATTCTTGAGCTTAAACCGCCCCGAGGCCAGCTCATCTGGCCCCGCGATCACCGCCAGTTTGAATCCCCGCTTTTCCGCGTGTTGAAGCTGTTGCCCGATTTTTTTGGCCTCCGGATAAACCTCCACCGCCAGACCTGCCTTGCGAAGGACCGAGGCGATTCGAAAATATTGACTAAGCGAGGCCGCATCAAATTGGGTGACCAGGATCTCCGCGGGGGTTTCCCGTTTCCCCAGCCGTCCCAATTCTTCCAGCGCCGCAAGCAACCGATCCACTCCAAGCGACGCTCCCACGCCAGGGAGTTTCTGGTTGGTGTAAAGCCCCGCCAGATTGTCGTACCGACCACCTGAGCAGATGCTGCCTATGTTGGGCAAATCGAGCAGAAAGGTCTCGTAAATGGTCCCAGTGTAATAGTCGAGCCCACGGGCTATCGAAAGATCCAGTCGAAACCGCTCCGCGGGAAGCCCACAGGCCGCCACAGTCGCGAAAAGTTCCCTAAGACGCCGAACCCCTTCACCAAGGGTTTCATTGCCCGGATATGCTAAGGCAAGCCGTTCAAGAATCTCGGTCGGTTCCCCCGTCGAGGACGCCAACTCAAGCACCTTGCGACCTGCTTCACGGTCGATCCCGTGTCCCGACATCTCTTCAAGAACCGCGTCCATCCCCACCTTGGGCAACTTGTCCAGCGCCCGCAACACCGCCACGGATTTGTCGGATAGGCCCGCTTCCTGAAGCAGGCCATTAAGCACCAAACGGTTATTGATCCGGATCTCGAAGCGCTCAAGCCCAAGCGCGACCAACAATTCGTGAATGACCAGCGCCGCCTCGATATCCGCCGCGTTGGAGGTGGTTCCGATGGTGTCAAAATCACATTGCCAAAATTCCCGGTACCGGCCGTGGGAAGTGTTTTCCCCGCGCCAAACCGGCCCCATGGCATAGCGCTTGAAAGGCGTGCCCAATTTGGGAATGTGCATCGCGGCAAAACGGGCAAACGGGACCGTCAGATCAAATCGAAGCGCCACATCCCGGTCGCCATGGTCCTTGAACCGGTAAATCAGCCGATCGGACTCCTCGCCACCTTTGCCGGTCAGGATTTCCGCATATTCCAGCGCGGGCGTATCAATCGGGGCAAATCCGTGCGCCCGATAGACTCTTCGCGCCGTTTGCAGGACCTCCTCCCGGGGAATCATGAGCGCGGGGGGATAATCGCGAAAGCCCTTGAGTGTGCGGGGTTCGATGAGCTGGGGCTTGGAGGTCATGCGGGGTCCTAAAGCGTGGATCGGCGACTTGGGAATGAGTCTGGTTTGGGGAAGGATTGCCTGATTCAAGCCATCCGGTTTTTGTAGCGGTCCGCCCGCTCCCTCAGAAATTCTAGCTCTTCATTCGTCAGGGACGATTTCCCTTGGGTGTGGATTTTCTCCAAAAGCTGGTCCATTCGCGCCTCATCCGCCTGTTGGCGCACGATTTCCCCCTCAAGACGCTTGCGCTCCCGCTCGCGAACCCACTTCTGCCACCACGATTCCCGCTCGGTCTCCACCTCGGTTTGCCAGGCCTTTTCGTCCCCGGTCTTTTCGTACTCGGTTTCAGATTGGTGCGATTCTTCCCATAGGGTGGTCCAGGCCCGTTCCACCACATGAAGCGCCAAAATCAGCACAACCACCGAATTGTCCGCAACGGAGGCAATCAACAACAAAAACGCCATCCACAAACCCGCCCGGGCGACGGTTTTGGTCGAATCAGAGGCCCCGGTGATCGGTGTGATCCACGCCGCCACCATTTCCCCCGAATCCATGGGAAGACCAACAAGACAAAGATTTGCCAAACACAACACCCAATTGACCCAAAACCACCCATGTAAAAACCCAAGAAGAGGTTCCTGGGGCAGCGAATCCAAAAGAGGAGGCCGGAACGGGTTCCAGGGGAGCTGCGAAAGAGCCCCACCCTCGGGCAGATCAAAGATCCAAACCACCGCCCCCGCCAAAATCGCCATCTTCAGATGGTATAACGGCCCGGCAACCGCAACCCAAACCCGAAGGGCAGGCGGAGCAGTCCCGGCAAAGCTTCCAGGTGCGGAGACTTGGCCACCAAACGGATCCACCAAAGCCAGCGTCGGTCGCACACCCCAAAACAATAAAGCCAGCGCGTGGGCGCAAATATGCAGGATCAAAGCACCCACATAGACCCCCATAAGCCCCAATCCAATCGCCCATTGCCCGGGAAATTCGATCAATAGCCGCAGGGTCAGACCCACCAATAGGATCGCGACCACCGAATGGACACGAACGGATAGGCCCCACCATGTCCCCAGGGGAAAAGTCAATTGCCGGATGGGATGCATGGACCGCTTTACCCCTAATTTTCCACGAACACCAAATGCCTGACCCCAAATCCTTTAGGGCCCATAAGTGCCAAACCCGGCAGCCAAAAACCGGTTAACCAAAACTTGGGAGACCAAATCTTGGCCTGCAAATGATCCTCGCAGGAACCGCCACAGGCAAAAATCGCTCGGCCGGATTTTTGCCGTTTGCCTTTTGGCCCAAAAGCATCCTGCGATTTCGCGGTCTCCCGTAAGAATTGGTCCCCCTTCATTCTCGACCCCGTCATTCTAGACCCCGCTATTCTAGATAAGGGACCGTCTGGGCTGACAAATCCACAATCTTTGGGTGGATAGGGAAACGATTTCCCCGCCCTAGGCCAAATCTTCCACGGCCGCCGCCGCTCCAAGGATCCCGGCGTCGGTCCCCAACCCGCTGGTGCAAAGCTGAAAATTCTCCATGTACGCCATAAGAGCCATATCCGGCAAATATTCCCGAATCTTCTCCAACAGCAATAGCGATCGGCTGACCCCGCCCGCAAGAACCACCATCTCCGGGTTGAGCGCATGAAGCAGATTGGCAATCCCCGCACTCAAAGCCAAAGCGGTTTCATCCACAATCCGGATCATCAAGCCGTCGCCCTCCCCTGCCGCCCAAAACAGATCTTCCACCGTAAGGGTTTCCCGTTTCGATTTTTCCTGGAGTAGCGAGATCTCCTGAATGTCATCGGCAAGGGTTTCGTGCAGCCTTTTAAGAAGACTCTTGCCGCCTGCATAGGCTTCCAGACAGCCAAAAAGCCCACAGGCACAAGGACGGGGCTGGCCCATTTCGATCCGCATGTGGCCCAGTTCGCCGGCAAGCCCGCGGGAACCCTCAATGACCTTGCCTCCCAGGACGATTCCCCCCCCAACGCCCGTGCCGAGGGTCAAAAGTACCAGGTTGGTTAATCCCCGGGCCGCGCCAAAACGGATTTCTCCCAAGGCGGCGGCATTGGCATCGTTCATGACCCGGACCGGTCGTGCCAGGTCTTCCTGAAGCCAATCCCTAAGGGGAACATCGTTCCACCCCTCAAGGTTGGCGGCGGAGCGCACGACACCCTTTTGCGGATCGAGCACTCCGGGCGTTCCGACCCCGACCTTGCCTATCCGCAATGGATTGAGGCCCGAGGAATCGATCATTTTTTTGACCGCCAGGGAAATCTCCCGAACCGCCTCCCGGGGATGGCCCGTTGGGGTGGGAATTTCCGAACGGGCGATCACATCGCCTTCGGGGGTCACCACCCCGAGCTTGATCGATGTTCCGCCCAGGTCGATTCCCACACTCGCCGATTCCATGTCTGCAAATCCTTTTTGGATATTGGTTTGAGGGACATTCTTGGCCCGCGTCTTTGCGCCGGGGGGGAATTGGCCTTCTTTGGAATTTTCCAATCCCGGGGAAAGTTTTCACCATCCTTCGCCGATATCTTTTCAGGAAGGATAGGGGAACCGTTGACGATCCCTACGGTTGGGTCTATCTTTTCCAATGTAGCAAGGGGCTGTGGCGCAGCTGGGAGCGCGTCTGAATGGCATTCAGAAGGTCAGGGGTTCAAATCCCCTCAGCTCCACTTCTACGATCAAGAAACCCTCCGGTTACCCCGGAGGGTTTTTTCGTTTTTGGTTTCCTTTTTTTCCTTGGGTGGCGCGGTGGCCGTCCTTCGGAAACGCCGGAAGCGAAACACCGACTGAGCCCGCCCTCTTTCCCATCAGGGCTTTTTGCAGATTGCCACTCTGTCCATTGCATTCCCGGCAAAGAATTGATTGAAAATTTAGATCCCGGTGGACCCAACACTACTTTAAGCCCCTTTACGAAATGGATGAAACGCGCTGGGTATCGTCGCTGCAAAGCGTATTCCGCAAGGCCTGTGGTGCGCAAATGTGCTGGCGGGACAAAAACCCAAAACCAATTACGATGCAATGGCGCAGCAGCTTACGGAAAATCCAGAAAATGGAAGCATTTTATTATTTTCATAAACCTTTGCTGTTTGCAAAAATTAGCAATAACCTAAATTTTGCAGATTTGCTAAATAGCAATTTTTTTTCATTTATTACGCAAATTAACAACCAACAAAGAGCCCAAATGCTAAATAGGACATGTCGGATATCAAACATCTGGCTTTTTGCAAATCATAAACACACAAAAACATCCACGCCACCAGGATCAATATCCAAAAATCCTCAAACACAAGGGAGCTCCCTTTCGATTAAAAAAACTTTATCCTTCATAGTTTTGACGACGGTTCTGCTTTTATGTCCTTCAATACAAGCGGATATCGTTTACGAGGTTCTCCCCGCAGAAATTCCTGCGAGTCAATCTTATTCTCTGGCCACCGCTAATTTGGGCAATACTTTTTCCAATTCAAGTAGCCCTTCATTAATTAATTCTGTTTCATTATATCTTTATAATAACGGCGTACTTGATGATGCTGGAACGACTTATTATGCAACAGGAACTTTGAGTCTTGGCATTTACGCAACCACAAAGAATAATACCACAGGCTTATATGACATATCAGGAGATGCATTTGTAAGCGCATCCATTAATCTTTCAACAGTTCCTGATGCTGGACTAGCCAATCTATATACATTTGATTTTACCGGTGCCAAGATTGCAGATCGAGCCCTCTCTGCGGGCACTCGTTACGCATTCTATACAGATTTTAGTGGAGCATCCGATATTGGCGCTTTATATTTTGGCACAAACAATACAGCATTTCCTGATCAAAACATAATTTTTGGTGGAATCGGATCCCCGGGCCAATCAATGGTTGGCACAGTCGATGTAACCGCCGTTCCCGAACCGGGAACCCTGATTTTGACCGGCTCCGCTCTGTTGGCGGGGGCCATTGGGGTGTATTTCACCAGGCGGCACAAGGACCAAGCCCTGACCCCCGCCGCCGTATAACGGTTTCAACCAGGTTCCAAATTGCGCTTTCGAAAACACCCAGGCTACCGCTTGGGTGTTTTTTTGTCTTGATGAGTTCCCAAAACATCCGTCGATGCGCCTTGGGCCTGAAAACCAAACTTCATTTTCTTTCTCCGAGTCCGCACCATCTCCATATCCCCCCCTGTTTATGACGGCCCCAACATTGAAAAATTTTAAATTGGAAAATTACGCAGATTTCACCAACAAAAATGATGCGTTTTGTTTCCAAATATTTGTCGTATCCATTCGCCGATTTTTCCTATGGACTATGCTTTAACTTTGGCCGATATCATAAAAGGTATTATTTTCCTTTTTCCAGGGTCCAATCGCAAAAATTACGGGATATAGCCCATGCTAAACGACAGAATTTCGCTCGGTGGCACGGCTAGATCACCAAAAGAGACGCCGACCCTCAAAACAAAAGGCTTGGTATCCATGCGATTTGGATTGCATTCAAAACTTCATGCCATGAGGCGATTCCTTGTCGGTGCGATGTTTCTGGCAGCAATGGTGTCATGCCCTTCGCTGCGATCGGATATTGTTTACGATGTTGGAGTAAATAGTACCGGAAGTTATGCTGCTTCAACTTTAAATATTGATGAGCGTGGAAGCGAAGTTTATTATTATGGCAATACTTTTTCCACATCAAAAAGCGGCATGAATCTTAGTTCCATTTCATTGTATCTAACTAATCGCTCATTCGAGACTGGAAATGCCACTTTAAAAATTTATGATACAATTTTTTATGACCGTGGTTCTGGCTCTTCAGGCTATATTGCAACACGTGACTCTATAGCGCAAGCGGTTATTGATAGGACATTGATTATTACTGATGGCCCCACCCCTCCAGGCTTGGCAAACTTGTACACATTCAATTTTACCGGGTCAAATGCAATCAATATCGCAGCCGACACCCGTTATGCTTTTATGCTCGAAACGATAGATCTGGCAGTATGGGTTAATTATTCAAATCCTACTTCCCAGAATGTGGTTTATAAGAATGTTTATGATCACGGGCCAAATCGTGCGGGAACTTATCAAGGTTTTTATGGATCTACCTATTCCATGGCAGGTACAGTCGAGGTCGTCGCTGTGCCCGAACCGGGAACCTTGATTTTGACAGGCTCCGCTCTGTTGGCGGGGGCCATTGGGGTGTATTTCACCAGGCGGCACAAGGACCAGGCCCTCACCCCCGCCGCTGCCTAACGGTTTCAACCAAATTGCCATTTCGAAAACACCCAGGCTACCGCTTGGGTGTTTTTTTTGTCTTGATGATTTCCCAAAACAGCCGTCGATGCGCCTTGGGCTGGAAACCAAGCTTCATTTCCCCTGCCCTGAGTCCGCAACCACTCCATCGGCCTCCTGTTTTTGCACCCCCAACACAAGGGTTGGTTCAGGGGCTCTTTTGAGGTACACCAGCAAGGCACCCTGATTCAATGCCCCCTTTTTTTCAATGGGGATGCGGAAGGGCTACCAGCGGTTTTTGTGGGGGTAACAGAAACGGGTTACCGGGTTGACTTTGCTTTTCGTGGGTTTAACAGAGGCCTTGCCTTCCCGCCCGCCGCTCATTTCTATCCACTAAACCGTTTTCCGGGAAAGATGCCGGATACGGCCAAATTGTTGGTTGGCGGTGGATTCGTACCATAAATAAACCCTTGCAGCTGCAAAGAACTAGCCCCCTCCGAAAGCATTCCCTGAAAAAAGAAAATTTAGAGGATTT
>CAMBMH010000102.1 GCA_945868575.1 Singulisphaera sp. GP187
GGATTGGCTTGGATTTTCGCCTTCTTCCATTTCACCAAGGTTTTCCAGGAGAATTCGGGAATCTCCCGTGCCGACCAACATTGCGGCCATAAGTGACTGTTTGGCTTCAACCGTTTTCCCGGTTTGCCCTTGTGCCAGGGACAAAAGGGTCCAGCTTCTGGGTATACCGGGTGTGGCCTCGTGGAATTTCTCCATAAAGGAGATCGCTTTTTCAAATTGCTTGGCCTCTATGAGACAGGCGGAATAATCGAGTGCCATTTCGGGTTCGGAATGGGGTGGGGCCAAAAGCTCCAATTGGATCTCGGGCAACTTGTAGTGGAGGGCCAATCGGGCAAGCTGATGGCATAATTTCCCAGACTTGAATGGTGGTTGGGCTTTGGGAATTGGCCGGCTGATCATTCCACGCAAGTTGGAAATTTTCTCCTTCGCTTCTTCCTGGTCGGCTTTTCCAAGCAAGAAAAAGAGCCATGCCTTGCGGGTATTTTTGTCCGGGGTTTCGGATAAAAGAATGTTGACAAGTCGACAGATCTCTCCAAACTTTTCAGCGTCATTTGCGGTAGCTTTGGCTATAATTTTCGTCCGTAAATCGTCCGATTTGAGGGGATCAATCCACAAAAGAGCACTTTCGATGGCGAAATCCGACATTCCCTGGGATAGTGCCGTTTCAAGGATAGTTTCCGCCAAGGGAAGTGCTTCGGCAGGCTGAATTTTCGTCCGAAGGGTCGTTAACGCTTGCAAAGCCTCCTTTTTTTTGCCGAGGATTGCCTGGATTTTTGCAGCTTGAATCACAAGGTCAGGTGGGGCTTTTTCAGGCTCTTTTCCTTTGGCCAATTGGATCGCTTCCTCCATTTCCATCCGGGCGGAGAGGACCTGGAAATAACTTTGCCCTGGAGGAAATTCCTTTAGTTTTGCGATCGCTTTGATGGGACGATCGCAGAGAAACAGGATCTTCAAATTCGCCGGAAGTTTCTCTGGCCCGGTAATCGTGGTTGAATCACGATGATTGGCATATTTTTCGTAGTATTTCTCGAATTCCTGTGTGTTCCCCGCAAGGTGCTCATACATGCAAGCAAGGGAAAGAAATTCCGGATCACCTTCATCAAGTGGGCTATTTTTTAGTGCAAGGAGGGCTTCAGGCCAAAGTCCGGATTCCACCATAAAACCGGAACGCATTTCATCCCGATTTTTTATCCCCGCGGCATTTTTTCCGGCGTCGGCAAATTTCCCCTGGGCCCTCAAAGCAAAGGTCGAGGAGAGGGGTTTTTCCTTGTTGATTGCCAAAAGGGGCGTTTTTGGAAAAAGGGCATCCCATACACCCAAATATTTAAAGACTTCGTCGGGTAAGATCTCCTCATCCCGGCTCGCAAAGGCCTCTAAAAATCTGCGCACATCCTGGGTTGCGCCCTGTTTCCATAGAGTTCCGATAATTGAAGGAAGATCTTTTGAAATAGCCTCCAATAGTTGTTTGGATTCGTCATTATTACGGGAAAGCCGGACCAGGCGTTCCAGGCTTTTGATTCCTCTGTCGCCTCCCTGAATCAACTTTCTTATTTCATTGCGTCTTCCATCCTCGGTGGATTGACGGCGAAGTTCCATCATGGCCGCCCGAAGGGCAGGGGGGGTATCCGGCAGGATTCCAAAGCGGAAGCTTTCCAGGATTTCGCCCGCCCGATGACGAATTTCCGGATCGGGACTATTTTTTGCCTGTTCCAAAACAGGAATCGCGATCTCCCCCAATCGACTCAGTTCAAGGCCCGCTGCTTCCCGGACAGCGAAATCCGGATCACCAAGCTTTTCAATTAGAGCTGTCGGGGGATCGGTTTGGGGGTTAGCCAACAAAAATACATGGCTAAGGCAAAGGCCCAGGATTAGTGTTCCCAAAACGAATTTCAAACCAACGGCAGAATGGCACACGCGAAATCCCCCGGCGGTCCTTCTGGGTGGAGATGGCTGGGCGAGAAGCGCCCTACATTCCATGATAACAAAATAACAAAATCGTTCGGCAAAATTGCAAAGGAATGTTTTAATGAACCGCTTATTCGCCATTTTTTTGGTGTCGGTATGGTCCACGCTGCTCTGGGCTGGGGGAGATGCGAAATCCCAAACCAACGAATCTCTTATTCATGCCGGTTTCGCCCAAGTAGACATCACACCAGATACCAAGGCCTCCAAAGTTTACATTGCAGGTTTTGGCGATAACCGGGTTGCGACAGGCGTTCATGATCCGCTTTTTGCACGTGCAATTTATCTTGAACAGCCGGGGGGAAAGAAAATTGCGATCGTTTCCGTCGATCTTGTTGGTCTTTTTCGCGATTTTGTCGTCGATACCAGGGCCCTGGTTCCCGAGGTTGACCATTTGGTGATTTGCTCAACACACAATCATAACGGGCCAGATACGCTTGGGCTTTGGGGACCGGGCTTGGGTCGATCGGGCGTTAACAAGTCTTACATGAAGTCGATGCAGAATCAAATTCCGGTTTTAGTCCGCAAAGCGATTTCCAACTCAAAGCCGTGCAAGATGTTTGCCGCGAAAGCGGCTGCCCCGGAACTGATGCGGGATGGAAGGCTCCCCAACATCCTTCATGATGACTTGGTAATTCTTCGATTTGATTCGGTAAAAACGGGAAAGCCCCATGGATTCTTACTGCAATGGAACAACCATCCGGAAACTGTGGATTCGGACGGGACCTTGATTACGGCGGATTTTACATCGCCCGCATTGGCGACGGTTTCCAAATCGCTTGGCTGTAATGGGATTTATTTAACGGGAACTGTTGGTGGCCTGATGACCACAATCGGGGTCAAGGTAAAGGACAAATCCGGCGCTGAAATGCCCCTGAAAAAGTTTGAAACCATGGAGAGATTGGGAGAGCTTTTGGGGGATAAAGCACTTTTGGCACAGCAAAAGGCTCAACCGGTCAAATTTTCCAATCTGGAGTATAAGGGGAAAGTCATCCACCTGCCTGTGGAGAACAAGGGATATCAAGCTTTTTTCAAGCTTGGGGCATTCAACCGAAAGGCTTTTGTGGAAACTTCCCCGGGCAATTATGAATCGATCAAACCCTCTGAAGCAGGAGACCGCAAATTTTGGATGCAATCGGAAATAGGTTGGGTAGGATTGGGCGACGCGGAGCTCTTTTTGGTCCCCGGCGAAATATACCCTGAATTGGTTCTGGGAAAATTCCAGGAGCCTGTTGAACCCGGCGCGGATTATCCCGAGGCCCCTCTTGAACCATCCTTGTTTTCAATGAGTGGCGCGAAGTGGAAAATGACAGTCGGCTTGGCCAATGATGAGGTTGGCTACATCATTCCAAAGCGCCAATGGGATGAAAAAGCACCGTTTTGCTACGGCCGGGAAAAAAGCCAATATGGTGAGATCAACAGCCTTGGAAATGAAACTGCCCCACGATTAAGTGGGGCATTCAAGGAGCTTTTGGCCAAATAAAAGGGGATGTCCAAACTAGTCAATGGAAGGCGAAAGCTTGGTTGGCCGTGCCTCCATTGGCTGTGCCTGGGGTACTGTCCTGGACGGGGCAGGTGTTGGGGCCCCTGGGATTGAAGGTGTTGGTGTCAATGCTCCGGATGAACCAGGAGCGCAAGGCAGCGAGGAACCAGGTAGGACGGTACCTGTGGAACAGGAACTACAAGAGGATCCCCCCATGCCGCCCATTAGGCTTGGGCCTTCCATGTACATAGCGGAGCCGGTGTATTGGCTGTAATCTTGCTGGGGAAGGCATGTTGCTGCAGGTTTGGGTTCTTCATGATGCTTCTTGCCACAGAGCAGCCCCCCAAACAAACCGTGCCGCTGGGTGCTTGAAGTGAGGGTGCCTTGGTTTCCTGTTTGGCAGCCGACCACGAATGGAAGGCCCACAAACAAAGCTGCAAAGGTAAATCGTCGGGCGTTCATGGTCTGCGTCTCCTTTAATTTGGCTTAAGAGCTCCCGCTTTATCGCTTCCCATGATCGCTTTTGTGACCAGCAATTTCAAAAGCTGTTTAACAAAAAAAAGGATCGGAGGGATTTGTCCCCCCGATCCTTCGGCATTTTGTGAACACAAGGATTTTTCGATCAATCCTTCGTATTTTCGCTCTTGGCGCCGGGAATTTCGGCTATTTTCATTTGACTTTTCAAATACTTGAGGGCGGCATCGAGCTGCTTATCCTCAAATTTTGGTTTTTCGGTGGTTCCGTTGGGTTTCACCTTCGGTTGGATGATCTCCGTATCCCGGAGGTGTTCCTGAAGGTCTTCACGATCTTTGCGGGTCAAAGGAATCGCCTCATTTGGGATTACACCCCAATCTTCATCATCTTTTCCCTTTGTGCTCGACTTGTTGAGGTTCTTGCCATTTGGCCGCCAGAAAGTGGCTGTGGTTAATTTGATTTCCCCTTCACCGAATGGTTGGATATTTTGAACCGAGCCCTTGCCGTAGCTGCGCTCACCAAGGACAAATGCGCGTCCATGGTCCTGGAGTGCCGCCGCAACAATTTCCGATCCTGAAGCGCTTCCACCATTGACCAGAATAGCAATTGGGAAGTCGGTCACACTGTTGGGAGTTCGACCGGTAATTACCGTCGAATCCTTAAGGCGGGGGCGAATGGTCACGATCAGACCATCATCAATGAAGTAGTCGGAGATGGCAACCGCCGCATCAAGGAGGCCACCAGGGTTAAATCGCATATCAAAGATCAACCCATTAAGGCCTTTTTTGCGGAGACCTTCTACGGCTTTAATCAAATCGCGAGCAGAAAACCGGGCGAAATTGGTCAGCCTGAGGTAACCGATCTTGGACTTGGGATCGATATAAAAATCCCAGTCATCATTGGCGTCACGCTTGAATCCCAGGACACTTTCCACCTCTACCTGACCGCGTTGGAGGGTCACGGGACGAGGCTTGGCTTCCCCTTCTCGTTGAATGTGGATTGTTACCTTGGTGCCCCGTTTGCCGAGGATTTTTTTGACGGCATCCTGGGTGCTCATTCCGACAGTGGAGATTTCTTCAGGGGTTTCCAGCTCGTTTCCTTCGCTGTCAACTTCCCGAATGATCTTGGTGATCAAATCGCCTGCCTGGACTCCGGCCTTGTAGGCAGGGCTTCCCTTGATCGGGGTTACCACGAGCAGCATATCGGTGGCGCTATCCTTGCGAATTTGAACGCCAATACCTGTAAAGTTCCCCTGGACTTCCTTGTCGAAGGCTGCCTTGGTTTCCGGGTCAATGTAGTTGGTGTATGGGTCAAGATTGGACATCATCCGTTGAAGGGTGATGTCGATGTCTTTGTGTTTTTCAAGGTCTTCCCGTTTGCCCAACCCAATACGGGCTTCCACGAGAAGCTTGGTGAGTTTTTCCTCGTCTGCGGATGTAAGATTGTTGAGTTGTTCCTCAATCTTGGCAGGGACTTTTTCCTCAATTTGCTTGAAAAGGCCTGTAATTGCCCATTTGATCATTTCGGGTTGCTTGATTGCCTTAACATAATTGTCCCGAATCACCCGGGTTGCCTTGATGACCTGTTGGGCAAACTCACCGGCTTCAGCTTCGTCAAGTTTCGTGCTTTCAAGGATTTCATTTCGGGTTGTTTCAAATGCTTCAAGGTCGACCTTGCCATCGATCAATTCCTGGTAATCCTTGCGAAGCTTTCGCTGGGCTTCCAGTTTCGGCATCCGATCCAAAAGGGCTTTGCCCTCATCATTGAACTTTGCCGGGATTTTCTTTTCGGCAACCAGCTTGGCAAATGCTTCCGAGCGGGCTTTGGATTTCGCCAAAGCGGGGGGATTGCTTGTTAAAATGTAATGGCTCCTCAACCCTCCCAAAACGATAGGCATCTGCTCTTTTTCCGTTTTGGTTTTACCTTCCTTGCGGCAGATTTCGGGTAAGGTTTTACGGAGGTAATCGGTCATCTCATCGATGTCAACCACGCCATCCGGCTCATATCCTTCGCGGTCGGCCTTGCCATCAAGTCCCTCCGCAATCACCTTTCCAAAAACTCCATGATCCGCGAGGTCCAGCGAAGTGGAAAGTCCCAAGTTTGAAAGGAACACTACACGGCCAGTGGCTGGGCCGTGCTCGTCGGTGCCATCATCGCCAAGAAATTCCTTGTAAGGATTTTGGCCCAATGTCGCTTCGGCAACTCCGCGCCCCTTTGCGGTAAATCCATTGAAATTCACATCAACAAAAGAAACAAAGCGGTCAGCCTTGCAGTTTTTTAGAATTTCGCCAACTTCGGTCGCCGATATGGCGTTTTCATTACGACCGGCGAAAGTTGAATCACTCGCAAAGTATCCTCTGCGATCGCCTGTGTCACCCAGAGGCCCGCCTGAACCAATCATTACCAAGAACACAAGGTCTTGGGGACCGGCTGCTTTGGCAAGCCAATTCAGTTCTTTGACAATATTGGTTTTGGTTGCTTCAATCGCACCTGGAACCTTTGCCGAATTGCTAATCACAAGGCGCAAATTTTCCTTTGCAATGCCAAGGTGGCCATGGTCGGAAAGCACCTTGGAAATGGCTACCGCATCTTTTTCGGCGTTTGGACGCGACTTGATTTGGCTATCTTGGTAGGCCCCCACCCCTACCAAAAGGCCAAATGCCTTACCTTTGGCAGGTGTTTCTTGTCCTTGGAGGGGACCCGCCAAAGCCAGGGCACCCACCACCAAAAAGCCCAACATGCGCATCATCTGCAGGATCCTTTACTTAGGGGGCGGCACCCGTGAGCACACACCTTCAATTTTAGGGGACAATAAAGTCCTATCGCATTGTTAACCTGAAGCGCCATTCGGGGCAACTGGAGATGGGGCGAACTTGGGATATTAAATAGCGCCCCATGCTGTGTATATTTCCTAGTGTTGCGCAAATTAATATTTTCTCTTTGAACACCAGGGCGCTGGGTGTTTTTCTTTGCTTAAACCGGGGTGGGGAGCTTCGCTATTTCGAGGAGAATTCTGGAGCCTTTTTCCAGCGTTTCCTGGGATGCGGCATAACTTACCCGGAAATGTGTGTCTTTCTCGCCGAAAACATTTCCCGGGATAATTAGAAGTTCCCTGCGGATTGCCTCTGCGACAAAAGATGTGCCGGTCCACCCTATTGGCACAGGCAGGAATAGGTAAAATGCCCCTTCGGGTTTTTGGTGAGGAAAGGCAACCTGAAGCCGGTCAGAAATGTAATCCCTTTTTGCTTTGTAAGTTTCAATCAAAGGAGTGATATCGCAATCGAGCGCCGTTGGGATAGCGTGCTGTGCTGGTGTCGGAGTGCATACATAAATAAACTGTTGTAGTTTGATCATCTGTTGGATCAGATCCTTTGGCCCGTGGGCAAACCCTACCCGCCACCCTGTAAAGCCATAACTTTTCCCCAGACCGGATACTACAAGTGTGTCTGAATTGAAACGGAAAGGAGAAACAAACTCTTTTTCATAGGTGAAAGCTGAGTAAATCTCGTCACTAATGACCAGAATGCCCTTTTCTTTGGCAAGCTCGCTAAGAGCCTTGATCTGGTCTATCGGATAGACTCGGCCTGATGGGTTGCCGGGGCTATTGAGGAGGATTGCTTTTGTTTTGGTCGTAATTTTTTCCCGGATTCGATTCACAGGCAGGTCAAAATCTGGATAGGTACAGACAGGAACAGGGGTTCCGCCTGCCAGGCGAATCATATTGGGATAGAGGGCAAACCATGGGTCAAGGATAATTACTTCATCACCGGGATTGACGGTCGCCAAAAGAGCAAGCACCAGCCCCCCACTCGTTCCCGAGGTCAGGATCAATTCCCTTTCCGGGGTATTTTGGATCCCTTCGCGAACCTTGAGTGCATTCCTTGCCGAATCTATACCCTGGGTTACGGTGTACCCGTTGAAGTGATTTTGAATGGATTCCACTGCTTTTTGCCGGATGGCTTCCGGCACCTGGAAATCAGGCTGTCCAATGCTTAGGTTTATGGGGTTTTTGAGGTCTTTTGCCAAATCAAAAACCTTGCGGATTCCGCTAGGATCCAGGTATGTGAGGCGGTCAGCGTGCCAATTTTGGGTGCTCATATCGAATGAAAATTCCTTAAGGGTTTGTGGATGAGGTGTAGGTGAAGGAGATCCATCGCTTGAGCGCGGCCCGAAGTCGATCCCTGGAGGGCTCAGGCGAATTTAGAATATATTTTTCGCCTACCTTTTGAACCATTTCTGGTGGAGTTCCCATTGGGCATTCGTGCAGCGTAGGAACAAAAATTTTTCTTTCCGCATCGGCAATGTCCGATCCCAGGCGGGTAAATACACCCAAGTCACTGTCTAGTGTTTGGAGATACAGGTTTTTTGATAGCTTCAGGCCATATTGCTCGAGCTTGCCACGGTAGGCGGTATAGGAACGCCAGCTCCAGCCTCCAAGAGCCATGGCAACGGTCCATTTGAAAAGTGCATACACCCCGACCGCAAAAAAGGCGCTAGTCATCAGGTGTGGACGCATCTGATAAAGCAGAAGTCCCAAACCAGCAATCAGTGGGTAATAGATTAGCGCCCTATCCAGGAGGGTAATCCGGACCCGTCCTCCAGGCAGGATCATTTCCAAGTCCTTGACAGGGACATCCCGAAAGAGTCGGAGAAAGACGCTATCGGTATCAAGATCAAGGTCGGGAAACCGATCCGGGTTGGGTTTGACCATGAGAATGACGCGGTTGTGTACCTCGAATCTGTATTCACTTTTGCGCCAAAAATTCCACCAGGGGCGATGGTACCTTGTCCTCTCACCCTTTCCCCGCCCCAAAACAAGCATTGCCTGGTATCGGGATGGGTCAACATGAAGGTTGATTCCATGAGGGGTGGAAGTTTGAGAGGCGTCATGAAGATCCGCCCAAGAAAGTCGTCCAAAGCCGGCGCATTCAAAGAAAGGCAGGGCATTTTCAAAAAGCAGGTTTAATTGGTCTAATGATGGGTGGGTGTGTGTGTCGCTGGTTGTTTGCTCAGGGTCAAACCCATGATATAGCCGGGCCAATTGGGCGACCTGGTTTGCGGCGTCAAAAGCCACCCAGGCTTCGAGGTCTGCAATACAATCGGAGATTTTCGAGCTACGCAAAGTTCCATGATTTGTGGCTGAAATATTGCCCTCGGTCACAGAACTTGTTTGTTTTTCAGAATGACTGGAAAAAGACATACTCAAAGAGAGGTCCCGTGGTTCTTAAACAGCGTCCATATTTTCGAGTGTATCCTCGGGCCCGTATGGAAGTGCTTCCCGAATTTGTTCCAATTCGTTAAGGATTTCTCCAAATCTTTCCGGACGGCCACCTGGTAAAAAACTCATACAGGAATGAATCAGATTTGCTAAATTCTCCGGGAGTGCTGGCTTGAGTTCGCGAGCGGGCTTAAGCTGGTTTTGCCACAACTTTACATCGAGTAACCCACCGGTTTCGGGATTTCCGATAACTGTTGGTGGGACTTTCCAGGTAAACATGCGATACATGGTCGCACCAAAGTTAAAAATATCCGTGCGTTCATTTACGACTTTTTGCTTGACCGTTTCTGGCGCAATGAACTCGGGAGTCCCCTGAACTCTTCCTTTTTCCGTTCCTTTTATGTGGGCCAATCCAAAATCAATGACCTTAAGAACCCCTCCAGGTGCAAGCATAATGTTGTTTGGTTTGAGATCGGCATGGAAGACGCCTCGACGGTGCATGTGTACCATCGCCGCCGCAACCTTTTGAAAAACCTCAACGGTCCGCGGGATGTTAAGTCCCTTCGCATTATCCAAAGGTTGGCCCGGAACATAATCCAGGAGTAAATGCAATTTTTTTACTCTGAAAAACCAATCCTTGATTACCTCAAGGGTGTACCCCTTGAGAATGTTGGGATGATCCAGGGATTGGAGGACCTCCCATTCATGTTCCACCTGCGCCTTGTACTTGAGGTCCTCTTCGGGATCGTCGATCTGAACAACTTTCAGGGCATAGGTTTTAGGATCTGAATCACGACGAATCTTCAGGATTGTACTGTGGGCTCCAGTGCCCAAGGTTCCGAGGATATTGAAGGGCCCTATTTTCATGGTTGCTTTCCTTTCTATCTTCTTATGAGGGAGCAACGCCCAGACCCAGCCCCAATTAACTGCTCCCGATCCGGGCATCCCCTGCCTGAATCTGTTCCAAAAATCGAAAATGGGAGGCCATGATGCTTCGAATTAGATCCCTGTTAGTACTTGGACTACCCTTGTTTCTGTTTGGATTGCTTGGGGGCACTGTGGAAATCGCATGGGCAGATTCCATTTGGTCAGGCCATACCGCACTGGTTCACAATCTTGGGTTGTCACCAGATGGGAAGACAATTGCCTCAGCTGGATTTGACCAAACCGTTCGAATTTGGGATGTTGCATCCGGAAAAACTACGCTTGAATTCAAAGGCCACACAGGACCGGTCTACGGCGTATCTTTTAGCCCTGATGGCAAAACACTTGCCAGTGTATCCACAGACCAAACAATTCGGTTATGGGATATGAAGGATGGTAAACAGCTTAAGGAGTTGAAGGGGCACAGCGGAATTATTGATGGGGTGACTTTCACTCCTGATGGTAAAAGCTTACTGACCGCCAGTTCGGACAAGTCTGCCCGGCTTTGGAGCGTTGAACAAGCCAAGGAAACGAAAAACCTGGGAAGTTTGGCCGGGGCGGCTTTTTGTGCCACAATTTCTCCGGATGGAAAAACTGCCGCGGTTGCTGGTGCGGAAGGTCAAATCAAGGTTTGGGAAATTCCCGCTGGAAAGGAACTTAAGGCATTCAAAGGCAGCACAATAGGTGGAACGACTGGAATCGTTTTCCTGCCCGACAACAAAACACTGGTTTCGATTGGACATGACCGGAAAATCCGCACCTGGGAAGCGGCGACGGGTAAGGTCCTTGGAGAAATGGGGCCCACCGACGATGACCTCTATGGGTTATGCCTGTTTGCGGATGGAAAAAGAGTGGCAGTAAGTGGGTATGGTGGCAATATTGCGATATGGAATCTGGAGACAAAAAAGAAACAATTTTCAAAAAAACTGCCCAACTTTGGGGCTTATTGTATCCAAGCCTCAAAAGATGGAAGAAGGCTGTTCATTGGTATGGACAACCACCAAATCCAAGTGGTGGATTTGCCCCAATAGCACACCTGTATAGCATTCCGATTTCGTGCACCAGGAATTTATTTCGTGGCATCTTTGGAGTGGGGATCAGAAACATCCCCTCCAGAGGATGTGACTTTGGCCGGGGCGGCTGGGGTCGATGGGGTTGGAGAAGATGGCAATAGGGGATCCGAAGTGGCCCCAGATTTCGTTTGTTTGCATGAAGTTAACGCAAATAGAACCAAACCAAATAAACCCGCCCTTAATAAAACGGATTGGTTCTTCATGTTGTGGCTCCAAGGTTGTTCTGGCGGAATTGGGACGGGTGTAAAGTTGATGTGAGGGAAGCCTAACTTCACTTTTCAGGTGATGCTTGAATCTGTTTTCAAAAAATAAAATGAGTTGATTTGAATGGTCCCGCGCAACCGCTTTTAACGGAACTATTTTCCCATCTCCGACTGAAATCCAAGTTTTTCTGTCGCTTCCCAAGCATGGTAAGAGACCTCCTCGTCTTCGCTGTCCATTAGTTGGTCCAGGTCAGGCCAAAGCAGGCTTACTCCTTCATTGCCAACAGTGTGAATGCCCAAGTGAACTTTTGCAATATCCTCTGAAAACAAAAGGGATCGAAGCGAATTAAGGGATTTCCTTTCTCCAAGTCGCGCCAATGCCGCTTTCGCAGCCCAGCGAACCTCTCCTATTTTTTCCATTGCCGCAGACTTGCGAAGGGCTCCCAAAACCGAAGGTCGATCCACGGGTTCCCACCAACCAAGGTTGCGCACAGCGGCACGCCGCATGGCAGGGTCTGCGGATTTGGCACAAAGGAGCAGAATTTTTTCGGTTTGGCCTCCAGGAAACTGCCTGAGTAAATCCAAAACATGGCGCAAAACCGATGAATTCTCATCGTCTTCTAGCTTACCGGAAGGTAGTTTTCCAACCAGCCTTTTGAGAAGCGTAATTACCTCGGGAAACCAGTTTCTGTTTTTGGTTAAGCAAAGGGCGGGGAAAAGGAGATCTGTATCCGGAGGGAATGGCTTGACCGTCAGAAGTTGGGGGAGGTGAACTCCTGTGTCCCACCTTAGTCTGACAACTGCAGCCAATGCGGTTCTTCGTTTGGCCGCATCCGGGCCACGCACATTTTGGACTAGTATTTCCAGGGCAGCCGCCTGATTTTCTTTTAGCAATTCTTCCAATGCTTCAATTTTTGTAAGCTGCCAATCCAGAGGTTCCGAATCCTCGATTTCCTCGATTTGGCGGTGCAATAAGTTGGACCGTCTGGTTAGTCGAAAAGCCTCTCCCAGGCACAACAGGAATTCTGGTTCAAATCGATTGGGTAGCGTTGCCCAAAGGTTTTCCAAAATTTCGCCTATACGGCAATCGGGAATCAACCTGGAATGAACGCCAAATCGAAATCCCTCAATAGCCGCAAGGAGAACACTCCATGCGAGGGAGGATTTACTGAGAGGTTGGGTATTTGTTTGACTCGATGAAAAATGGCGGGAAAAGCCCGGGAAACCAACAATTTCCGCGGCGCAATAAAAGGTGAGGGGATTTTCCCGGGGTAACTGCGAAACTTGAACCAACAAGTCGTCAATCGCCTCGGCATAATGCAGGGATTTGAGGGCCCTCAAGAGGTCATACAGTACCCAACCCTTTTCAAGCGAATCCCCACCCAATTTCCTTTTTAGGGTGTAAATCAGTGTTTCTGCAGCTTTTTCCGAACCAATTTGGGCGAGAGCCTCGGTTTGAAAAAGGAATTGGGTGTCCGTTTTGAAGCCGTTCGCTATCTCCTCAGGGGATTCGAATTCCAGACGGGACCTAAGGGAAATTTGAACAGATTCCAGATGGCCTGGATCCAATTCTTCGCTTTGAAAAATCTCAAAATGCTGGTGACTAAAAGTGCTGACCGCAGGTTCACTTGAGCTGGTCGCCCGGCGAAAGCGGGCGGCAAACCAAAGGATCAGGAGTGCTCCCGAGACGGTTGCTGCAACCAGCCAAAACATGGAAACCTACCTTGGTCCAAAAAGGTCTGCAGACCCAAAAACTACTACTATCTTAGTTCCGTACATGACCTTTTCCTTGAACAATATATTTCGTCGAGGTCAATTCCATTAGGCCACAAGGGCCCCTGGCGTGAAACTTGTCCGTGGAAATCCCAATTTCAGCTCCAAGACCAAGTTCGAATCCATCATTGAATCGGGTGCTTGCGTTTACCATTACGGCTGATGAGTCTACCCGGTGAGTGAACTCCGCCGCTTTTTCATCCGAGCAGGTTACGATTGCCTCGGTATGCCCCGATCCATATTTTTCGATGGCTTCGATTGCTTCGTTCATGTCGGCGACAATTCGAACGGACAACACAAGGTCGTTAAATTCGGTTGAGTAATCCTCCTCGGAAGCGGCTATGGACTTGGGAAATAAGCCTACAGTTTCCCGACAACCCCGTATCTCCACCCCTTTGGAATCCAAGGCCCCCAGAATGCTCGGCAAAATTGTCCGTGAAATGGCGCGATCAATGAGAAGGCTTTCCGCAGCATTACAAGTTCCCGGGCGCTGACACTTGGCATTAACTACGATTTCAATTGCCATTTGCGGATCAGCGGAGGATTCGATATATACATGGCAGTTGCCTGTGTAATGCTTTATTACAGGCATTTTGGCTCGTGCAACCACCCTTGTTATCAGATCTTTGCCGCCTCTTGGGATAACAAGATCGACATGCGCGGAATCAGCCAAAATGAAGTCAACAAGTTCCCTTGGACGAGGGGGGACAAGAATCACGCAATCCGGGCATAGTCCCACTTCAATGAGTGCATGGCAAGCCAAGTCAGCCAATATCCTGTTGGACTCATAAGCCTCCGAGCCACCCCGCAATAGCACCGAATTGCCACTTTTAACACAAAGCGCCACAGCATCAACGGTGACATTGGGCCGCGATTCATAAATGAAAAAAACTACTCCCAAGGGGACGCCAACCTTGTTGATCTGAAGGCCATTTGGCATGGTCCTTTTTTCACGGAGAGCGCCTACTGGGTCGGGAAGATTGGCAACCTGGGCAAGTCCATCAAGAATCTGTTCGAGTCGTTTTGGGTTTAGGGTGAGTCGATCCAGAAACGCCCCGCTAATCCCCGCGGCAGAGGCGCTCGCCGTATCCTTGTTGTTGGCTTCGAGGATTTGGATTGCCTCTTTTTTTATCAGGTCCGCATAACAAGCAAGAAATCGGTTTTTGGTGCTTGTAGAGGCACTGGCCAGACTTTTGGAGGCAGCTTTAGCCCG
>CAMBMH010000103.1 GCA_945868575.1 Singulisphaera sp. GP187
CAGGGATCGAATTCGAAACGGCCTGGGCTGCAAACTTTTTGCATGATGACCGCGCCCGGAACGCACTCAATTTCCTCACGCCAACGGCCTGAAACAACCCTAATTGGCTTGCGAACCACAACCTGCTCGTAACGGCAGGTGCGAACAACACTTTGACGCTGTTCAAAAACCTGTTTGCAACGGACTTCCTGAACATCTCGGTAACATTGTTCATAAACTGGTTTGCAAACCGTGTAAGTGACAGGGATTTGGCGTTCGGTAATCACTGGCCGATTGACAACATAACGCTGTTCCACGCACCTTTGCTCATAAACGGGTTTACAGGTGGTGTGCGTTACTGGAACTGTGTAGGCGTGCCACACCGGCTTTTGAACCGTGTAGACACGATCCTCGTATACATTTTCGTAAACGGGTCGGCAGGAAACGGTGCGGACCGGAATTTGAACGGTTGTATATACAGGCTTGCGGACCTTGTAGCATTCTTGGCGAACATGTTGTTCATAGATTGGTCGGCAAGTTACATAGTTAACAGGAACAACCTCTTCTTGCCAAACCGGTTTGCAAACGGTTCTTCGAACTTCCTGAATCTTTTGCTCGTAGCAAGGCTTCATGACTGTGTATTGACGAACTTCATCCCGTTCTTCAATCACGGGCTTGCAAACAATCGAGCGGACTTCCCGAATGCGCTGTTCGGTGACGGGCTTACAAACCGTTACAGTTTCCTCACGAAGGACGGTGCGATAGACCGGCTTGTAACAGGTTTCTTCGATCTCCTCGGTTACCAATTTGTGGCAAACCCGGTGCTTGACTTCAGGAAGGCAGCACTGTTGCTTTGTAACGCATGCCTTGGGATACCGGAAGGCTCCCAGATGGAAGGCATTAACTTCCTGGGTTAGCCCAGAAATCAAGGCACAAGCAGAAATTGCCAAACGGATAATCATTTTCATAATTTTGGACCTCCCCCGAGTTCCCCCCCTCCCGGCCACCCCGCGGAAAAAATCCAACGCAAATGGAGCATACCGGGATGGAAACCCACTAAAGGCCGTTCCAGTTTGTCCCAGTCCAAAGGGACTTACAAACAAAACTTGAGTCAATCCGGGATTGCCTCAAGTCCCCCGCCGATTCAGTCGAAATAATCGATACGATCGGTTGTGTTGTGCCAGTTTCGCCAGACTATGGGAGTCCCAAACGGCCCAAAGGCTGACCCATTGGGCAAAATTTCACGATTTTGTCCAGCCAAGGAGTTTGCAAATGGAAGATGCATTGTTGGTTTTGGAGGCATCTCTGGCTGGTTGTCGATTCGAAATTTATCCTCCCGGGAAAATTCTCGGCCGGGCGGACTTTCCAGGAATTGGCGCTTTAGAGGTAAGCCGAAAGCACGCCCAGATCTATTTTCAAGGCGGTCATTGGCGCCTCCGGGACCTAGGTAGCACGAACGGTACAACAGTAAATGACTGTCCGGTTGGGGATTGCCTTCTTTCCAGGGGGGACAAAATCGGATTTGGCGGGATGGAATGTTTGATAACAGTAAATAATGATAAGGAGGCGTTGGCCGCCCGCGCCAGGGAATTGGTGGTTTCGCTTTTTGACGGTTCACCACGGGAAAAAGCTGTCGCGGTTGTTCAAAGTCGCGCGGCCTGATTTGGCTTTGATTGAATCAGGGTAATGGCCAAAAGTTTTGCCAACCCTGATTGCAAGCGGGAATAGTTTTAGATTTGCGGATCTTTGCACTGTTCAGGGGTAATTTAACCGGAGGGTTAGTTGGCTCATGTCCCCGGGCCTGAATAGGCAATCGTTAAGCATTTGGACATGTGGTATATTTTGATATTTTCAAAAATGGTCAAAGTATTTTGAGGCCTCTTGGATTTTCATTTTTTAAAAGCTACGATCGCTCAATGAGTGATACTGCAAAAGTCTTTAGAGCAGGCTAGGTTAACAATTTGCTGGGAGATTTTGGGGCGGTTTCCTTTCATCTTTTGCCTGTTTAAACAGGGTAAGTGTTTCATTTTCAATTCCACCCAGTCATTCCCCAGCCCATTATCGGCCACTTTGGTTAGGATAACGGCAGGTGGTGGTCCTTTAATGCTTGGGTAAAAAAAATGGCGCTGGAAAAAGAAGAATATGTCGAGCAGACTTATTTTTTTCGGGTCCTTCGGGAACGGATCAGCCAAGGCCTTTCCACCCAGGAAATTATGGAATCGCTTGATCAGGAGATTTTGTCCACCACGAAACTGCCAATGGCAATTGGTTTTCTTCGATCGGAATTGAAACATTCCGGGAATCTTTCAGGGGGCTTTGAGCGTTTAGGTCACTACTTTAGTGCCTTTCAGGCCCACGTTATGCGCAGCGCGGAAAACGACCGGATGAAATTTTCTATCCATCACGCGCTTTCGTGTTTGGAAAAGGAAGCGCTCTATCGGTCTGGTAATCCCACGCAGTCAGGACTTTTCATTTACCAGTTTGAAGTGCTTTCCAGGAACCGATTGGGCTATGAGGATGGTCTGAACGCCATTTCAAAAGACAACTTTTATTGGAAAGAATGGAGGGAATTTATTGCGGATGCCAGAAATCAGTTGGCAGTTGTTGATTTTGCGGATCTATTGTATTTACGTTCGGATTGGTATGTCATCGAACAGAGGCGAAAAGACCCCGCTTATGATCCATCGCTTTCCCCATTGTTTGGTGAAAAAGAAGGGAAAATTGCGGGAGCGAATCGAAATCGGGATCCACTTTACCTGTTCGCGGCCCTACAGAGGCAATTGGGTTATCCTGAAGTACCGAGATATGTAGAGAAATCCCAGGAACAAGCATTGCTTACGGTTCTTCAATCCAAAGTTCGGGATCTGGAAGGCCGAATTCGATTATTGGAACAGGAAACCAAAGGACATGTGGACTTGGCGGAATTTGCCAAGCCCCAGCTTTTGCGTGATGATAACGAAGACTAATCAACCCAACACAACTTCCCTCGAAGTAGTGCGAGGCTCCAGGGTTAGGCCGAGGGCCTGGTCCGGAAGGCCTGAAGGATATCATTTAGGTCATCCGTTATCAGGACTTCATCATCCAGGAAATCCTGTAGCCAAGCATAATTGCGCCGGGAGGCCAAGGCTACCAAAGGCAAAAGGTCACCCAAGGTAACCCTGTTGACGGGCTCTGGTCCGGAGGCTTCGACTTCCGCTTCGGTGGCCTGAAACAATCGCAGATGGCGTGACATGAATTTCATCCCTGATTTTGGTTCCGCAAGCGGGGCAGCCAACGGAACTTCCCCCAAACCTTCATCGGTTCACAAGCGGTCGGTTGTGAAGGAAAACCGGGTAGACTTGCCGCATTTGTCATGGCGATTCTCCATACATTGGGAATAATCCACGAGGGAAGGGGAATCATGGGGGAACGAACAAAAGTTGTTGTTTTGGGGAGCGGTGGTTGGGGCACTGCTGTGGCCTTGCTTTTCGCCCAACGGTTGGACTGCCAAGTTAGCCTTTGGGTTCCCCGGGAAGATTCCTATCGAGAAATCCTTGGGAAACGGGAAAATCAAAGATACCTTCCCGGAATCCACATTCCCGATTTTGTATCGCTTGAGCACGATTGCCTGGATTGCCTTCGTGAAGCGGATTGGTGGGTTGTTGCCACCCCGGCGGCTTACCTTGATGCGACGCTCACACGAATCAGGGAGAGGGGTTGGGAGCGGATTCCCAGAATCCTTAGTTTGGTCAAAGGCATGGATCCGGTCACAAGCGAGCGTCCCAGTCAACTCCTTGGTCGATGGGCCGGGCATGATCAAATCGTTGTTTTAAGTGGACCAAGTCACGCGGAAGAGGTGGCTCGTGGGATGCCGGCGTCGGTTGTTGCGGCCTCAAGGCATCTGGTGCTTGCGGGGGAAATCCAGGACAAATTGGGAAATCCGCGTTTTCGCATTTACACATCGGAAGATGTTATTGGGGTCGAATGCGCCGGGGTTCATAAAAATGTGATCGGAATCGCTGCCGGGATCTGTGCTGGGCTTGGTTTGGGCGATAATGCCGTTTCGGCACTGTTAACTCGTGGTCTTGCCGAGATGGCGCGATGGGGAAGCTTTCAGGGTGGCCAACCAGACACATTTATGGGCCTGGCTGGGATGGGTGACCTGATTACAACCTGTTTCAGTCCCCATGGCCGTAATCGGCAGGTCGGCTTCAAACTTGCGGCGGGGAGGTCCCTTGAACAGATCCAGGGCGAGATGCAAAAGGTTGCGGAAGGGGTCAATTCCGCCAGGGTTATCCATAAGCGGGCCACAGAGGCGTGCATTTCGCTGCCTATTACCGAGGCTGTTTATCGGGTTTTGTTTGAAGGGGTCAAACCCCAAATTGCAGTGGAACAACTCCTTCAACGGACACCAAGGCCGGAAGCGGAAACATCCTATATCAGGAACCACCCATGAAAACCCGGGCGCTAAAAGAATGGTCCTCTCTTTGTTCCCACCTTCTGTCCGGCAGGATCGCCGGGCTTTTTCGCAAAGGTGGGTTGGTGGATGGGCCCCACGATATGGAAGGTCCATTGGGAGAATATTGGCTCCATCCCACCGGCTTTCATGAAGAACGAAACCCCGTTCGCAGCGGCTGGGAAATCGATCCCGAAAGCGTTCCATGGATTCGGTGGGTGACCGAAGGCAAAATTCCTCTACCCGGATGGTGTCAAACTACCGGTTGCTATCACATTCATGATTTGGCAACGGCACTTGTCCTGGCCCAGAATTCCCCATGGCCAGATGAGGTAATCCAAACGAGGTTTCGTTACCGAAGTCCTGGAATTTTTTTTCACACCATTCGTGTATTTAGGCCGGCTATGGTTCCCATGGTGACGGAAGATCCGGCCTGGAAGGGGTGTAAAAGTTTCCATGAACTGGAGTTGCCGGAAGCATGGCCTTTGTTGGAACCGGTTTTGAGTGATGATGCCTATAAAAAAGAGGTTCTTCGTGTCGAGGGTATCCTTAATCCTCTGGCGTTTGCATGATGTTTATATCCCTTATATCCCTGTGCATTTTAACTTTTGGCCAGGAACCGCCCAATCGCGAGCGGATTCAGAAGGAGATGGATAGGGCTTTATTGGATTGGCAGGTGCCAGGGGCAGCGATGGTCCTTGTCGGGACCGGTGAAACGGATGGGGTTTTTGTCGCGGGAAGACGATCTTTGGATTCTGCAGAAAAAGTCGATCCCCAAACTATTTTTCCTGCTGCATCACTAAGCAAGGCTTTCACGGCGACAATGGTGTCGTGTTTGGACCTGAAAGGCTCTCTGCACTGGAATGATCCGGTTATAAAATGGCTGGATTGGTATAGGCCCCGGGACAATCAATTTATCGAGCCAATTCGATTATGGCATTTGGGGTCCCATACATCTGGTTATCCGGCCCACGATCTACTTTTTTACCGATCCGGTTCCACCCTTGAGGGGGTCGTGGAAAAACTTCTGAAATTGCCCAGGTTTGATGCGCCGGGGAGAGTGTACGAATACCAGACAGCACAATATTATGCTTTGGCATTGGCGGCTCAAAATTCTGCAAAGGTACCGTGGCGGGATTTGGTTAAACAGGAAGTTTTTCAGCCCCTTGGGGTGGAAGGGGTAATCTGGTCGGCAGCCGAGGCTGAAAAATATCAAAATCGGGCCCATCCCCATCAGGTAGATGAACAAAATCGGGTATTGAAATGGGGCAAAGCCTGGGCAGATCCAAGAGAAAATCCCTCAGGCGGACTTTGGTTGCCGGTGAATCAATGGTCCTCCTGGCTAAGAGCCCAGGCAGGAATTGATGACTCGGAAAAGCAAAACAAAAAAGGGCTCACAAAGGCAATCCTGGAAACCCGGGTAACGCGGATATCCCAGGAACGGGTCAATCAGGATCGGGTTTTTCAACCTGAAGTTGCGAACCTGGGATATGGATTTGGTTGGGTGACAATGACCTATAGGGGTGAAGCCGTACTTGCCCATGGAGGTGTTGTTGATGGATTTCGGGCATTCATTTTGGTTTTTCCTTTGCGGAAACAAGCATTGATCGTTTTGTCGAATTTGGACCGAACCCCATTCAATCACGATTTGGGATATTCGGTGGCTGACATGCTCCTTGGGGTGCCCCCCGCCCTATGGAAAAACCGATTGCAAAAAAAACAGGACGACCAGATTCAAGCTAAATCAACCCGTTTAAAAATGGTAGAAGAAAAAACAAAAGAATGGTCAGGGATGCCACTTGACCCGATCATGATTGGCCAATTTGTCAATCCGGCTTACGGGCTTATTGAATTAAAGGAGTCAAAAGAGGGTGCTTGGTTAACGATATTCGGGCGTCGTGTGTCCCTTAAACGCACAGGCCTCGATAACTTTGTGTTTTTTGATGAAATGTGCGCTGATCCCGAATTGATATTTCTTCGTGCGGGAAAATCAGGATCTTGGCATATCGGCGGGCGGGTGACTGCCGAGTTTGTGCGATAATCGGATCTTTGGAAACCGAATCAAGCTGCCCGGCTTGTGCGATCCGCCAATGGCAAGGGCGGCCTTTCAGCCATTAAGGTTTTGCGCTGGGAAAGTATGCGGAGAATTGCCGGTAGGAGTAACAGGGCGCAAAGGCTACAGGCAATAACCCCTACTGTCAAAAGAAGTCCAAGGCTTGCCAATCCCCTGTGGGAGGAAGTCATCAAACACCCAAATCCCAATGCTGTCGTCGCGGATGCAATGGAGATCCCGCGAAAAACAGCAGAGTCAAGCCGATAGGGACCGGTTCGATCCTTGAAATCGTGCACAAGGTGCAAACCATTGTCTATTCCGATTCCCACCAAAAGGGGAAGGCCGATCATATTGGCCGGATTCAATGCGATACCCAGCCAGCCCATCATTCCTAGGGATAAAGTGATTCCGGTAATCAAAGGTAAAAGGGAAAGGAGTACCAGAAGGGGAGAGCGGAGTTCCAGAAAAACTACAACCAGGATCGCAATAAATGCATAAAGTGCGGCTTGAAGAAAGCTTGTTTTCATTTGCTCCAGGCCGAGCCTTGTTGTGTAAGGCTTTCCGGTGGCATTTGGCGCGACGCGGGAAACCGCATTCGTAAATTGTTTGAGCCCTTCGAAGTCCCAAGTGTCCATGGACGGAAATACCCTGAGGAAATACTTCCCCCCAGCCTGGAACCTTTCAATCAGATTGCCGGGAAGATCGCTTTCCCCCAGGGGGGATGTGTCTGTGCTGTCACGAAGTTGGTGGAGTTGGCTGACAAGGTCTCCAACGACTCTGGTGTCAAAATCCGTAAGCCTTTGGCGTAGAGTGGGTGTCGATTCTCCAAGTATTACCGACAGTTTTTCCAGACCCAAGGCAACGCTTTCCGAAGAGGGAATTTGACGTTTTGTCGCCTCATCGGATTCAAGCCATTTTCGAAATTGTTCCACTTCGCGCAGTAAACTCGCCGGGGTGATTGAGGCCACGGGCAGAGGGTTTCCCCTCGGTGGAAGTTTGGCAAGGGCTTTTTGGATTCGCTCAATAATTGCCAGTCTGGCAGGAAGTTCCCCAGGGCCCATGGATGCGGTTTCCGCAACGGAGGCCACCTCCGGTAAACCCTTTAGCTTTTCCGCCATTTCCATCGCCTCGTTGGCATCCTTGGCGACAACAACAGCGTGCCAGCTTGCCTGTGGGCATTTCTCCAAAAGGCGGTTTTGCCAAACAACCGAATCCAGCCCTTGGTACTGGAGATTCAAGAGATTGCTATCGTAGCGTATGTTGGCAACCAAAGGTAGCATTCCCAACACACAAGCCCCTGCCGGAATGAGCCATTTTGGGTTCAAAATGGGTACACCCTTATTAGGCAACCTGGGGGTGAAGGGAAAAGTGAGGGTTCCATTTGGTGTGGTTTCCCTGTGATCATCCCGAGGCGCGAAGAAGGTCGAGGAAAGAGCAGGAAGAAGTGTAAGGCTTGTTAGTCCACAAAGGAGTGTTCCTGCTCCCGCGATAAAGCCCAGTTCCGCCACTGCTTGAAAATCTGCAAAAGTCGTTGCCCCAAATGCAATTGCCATGGTCAAAGCGGCAAATGCAATTGCCATTCCTGTGGAGCCGGCGGTTAGCCTCAAGGCGGATTGGGGATCATTGGTTTTTGCAAATTCCTGATCAAATCGACTAATCCAAAGTATGCCGTAATCACCTACCCCTATTAGCATCAAGGCAAAAGTTGCTGAAAGCAGGTTAAGGTGACCAATCGTCAATGTGGTCAGGCCCAACGCCAGGATGGTTCCAGTCATGAGGGGAACAATGGTTAGGAGCGGGATCCTGAAGCCACGAAAAACCGCAAGATAAAGCAAAAAAACTGCTGCCAGTGCCATCCAGGATGCCCGGGTTGTGTCAGACTGGGAAGCTTTCATTTCATCGCATTCAAGCGCCGGAAGTCCTGTCAAACCGATAGAAAGGCCAGGGAACTCGTGTCGCACCTGTTCCACAAGGTGGCGTGCGTCCCGGACCGCCGGGAAATACGGATTCATTAAATGGTTAGGGTCACCTTTGGGCCGGACCGACATGAACCCCAAGGATTTGTCCGGATTAAAAAAGTAGGTCGGTTGGTCGAGTGAGATTTGGGTGTCGAATCCTTTGGGACGAAGATTGCTCCATGGGGAAAAGTAGGAACTTGGGGAGGCAAGTGTGACCGAAGCGGATTCCAGGATATTGGCGAACCCTTCAAGGAATTGGCGATCGCCCGGCCCAATTTGTTTTCCCAGAGCGATTTTGCGCATTCTGGTTTTTGCCTCAACCGAGAGGCTTTGAAGGGTAAATAAATTCCAACCAAACGGAAGGTCAAACAGGGGCCGCATTTCCCTTAGGGATTGTTCAATGATGATCAATTTTTCGGCGGGTAAAAGCTGAAGTGCCTTGGAACGGAAGGGGGCTGGATCTACCCGATCCAAAACACGATCAAAAATTTGAGGGCGGGCCCGGAATTCCTGTGCCAACCGGTCAATCGCCTTCTCTATTTGTTCTGGAGGTCCTCCATCGACTATCGCAACAAGGTCATCATCAGGGCCATTGAGAGCCAAATATTGTTTCCAAGCCACCTGAATTGGGTGATCGTCGCGAATCATGTCATCGCGATGGACTCGAAACTTCAGGAATTGTGTTGCCAGGAGGATCGAGCATAAGGCAAGCACCACATAAATTCCCATAATCGTATAGGGATATTTGGCGCATTGGGTGGCGAGCCTGGTAATGGCTCGACCCAGAGTCGAAGTGGCGGCATCCATGCCGAAAAGTCTCCTGAGGTCAGTCAGGTCGAGACAATAGCACGGATACCCGGTTCAGGGCAATGCAGGGTAAAAATGGCCGATTCACCATCAGCTTCCAAGGTATAGCTTTGGGCTATTAGATATAGAAATTTGGGCTAGGAAGATTTGCCCCCAAATCCCTAAGCTTGCAATTTTAGCGTTCGACGATTGCCCCTGATTGAATTTTCCCCACATAAGGCGCCAAAGCTGGATTTACCTCTGCAGCGATGAAGTCTTCTACTTGTTCGGCCGACCGTCCAGCAAGGTAACTTCCCGATTGGATGGCCGAAAAATCTACACCGTCAAAAGCCCTTTCATTTTGAAGGCGTTCCAAAAGATCATTTTTGGGCGCTCCCGATTTCAAGGCGGATGTCACCGCATGGCTATGAACGCGAATAATTTCATGAAGTTCCTGGCGGTCGCCCCCTCTTGCAACGGCGGCCATCATTATGTTTTCCGTCAGCATGTAAGGCATGATTTTGCGAACTTCCCTTTCAATCACTTCGGGATTTGGTTTCATTCCCTTGGCGATATTGAGGGCCAATTTCAAAATGGAATCCACTGTCAAAAAGGCCTGGGGAATACTGAGCCGGCGATTCACGCTATCGTCGAGCGTACGCTCCAGCCATTGGACGGCGGCAGTATCGGCTGCGTTACCCGGAAGGTTCATGCCGTAACGGGCCAATCCACACATTCTTTCGGAGCGCATGGGATTGCGTTTGTAAGGCATGGCCGAGGAACCAATTTGGCTATCTTCAAACGGCTCGTCCAACTCCTGCCTGTGGCTCAGTAAGCGCAAATCGGTTCCAAATCGGTGTGCGGATTGGCAAACTCCTGAGAGTGCATCCAGAATCATGGAGTCCATTTTGCGTGGATAGGTTTGTCCTGTTACGGGCCAGACCTGGCTAAATCCCATTTTCTTCGAGATGAGCTTGTCCAGGGCCACAACTTTTTCATGATTTCCCTGAAAAAGAGCCATGAAGGAGGCTTGGGTTCCCGTAGTTCCCTTGATCCCCCGAAAACGGAGAGATTGGAGGCGGTGTTCAACCTCCCCCAGATCCATCAGGAAATCTTGAGCCCAAAGGGTGGCGCGCTTACCCATTGTGGTGAGTTGGGCCGGTTGGAAATGGGTAAAACCCAAACAGGTGAGGTGTTTGTGGGTAACCGCAAAATCCGCCAATGCCTTGATCACAGACGCCAGTTTGCAAGCGACCATCTCAAGCCCATCGCGCATGAGGATCACTTCGGCGTTGTCCGTGACCGTGCAGCTTGTGGCCCCAAGATGGAGGATATCGCGGGCTGAGGGTACGATGTCGCCAAAGGCATGGATGTGAGCCATGACATCATGGCGGAACTTGCGTTCGTATTGGTCCGCCAAAGCAAAGTCGATTTCATCGACTTTGTCTCTCAAGGCTGCGATTTGTTCGGGCCGAATTCTGGGGGTCACGCCATCGTCCGCATATAGCCCAAGTTCCATTTGGGCCTCGGCGAGAGCGACCCAAATGCGCCGCCAAATCCCGATGCGTTTTTGAGGGCTCCACAGTTGCGCCATTTCCTTGCTGGAATAACGGCTACTAAGAGGGTCTTCGTAAAACTTGAAAGAATCCATGGTTCATTTTTCCATTCAGGCCCCAGGGGCCCTCAATTTTGGTACTGCCGCCAACACTCAATTCTTCCTTAGCCCCGTTAATCCCGAAGGGGAAAATTGGACTGGAAAGGCCTTGATTGCCATCATGCCCAACTTTTGGGAGTTAGACTACCCGAAGGATGATCCCGGTCCATTTGACAAGGAGGTGCATTGTGGGGGCTCGTCTATTTGGTTGGGCATTGGTTCTTGCGGCTTTGACCGCTTGTACGGGGCAGTCATCGGCCCAAGGCCCGGCAGCGGCCGTTGGTGCTGATCCCAACCTTCCAAGAATGTTTTATTACCCGTACTACTACTTTCCTCACAACTATTGGCCTGCTTCTGGGCCCAAGTGGCCAGAACGTCCAGGCCAGCCATACATGAGGCCGCCTGCCTATATGGCCAGGCCTCCCTACAAGGCACCAAATTGGCGCTACGAGGAAATGGAATCCCAAAAGCATCACAGCGGTTTCCATTTCTGGTTGGACCAGTTCTAATTGATTCCGCAAATTTGAATAAAAGTCTAGGATAACCCCATTCCCTCTAATCAGGGTGTGGGGTTGTTTTTTTTGGAGCCATTTCCATGAGCAAGGACCCGGTTCAGGCTGCCAAGGATGTTCGACTTGCCGCCTCCAAAGTCATCGCAAATCTTGAAAAAGTGATTCTCGGAAAGCGAAATCAGTTAAATTTGGTGTTAATTGCGTATTTGGCGGAAGGGCACATACTTCTTGAGGATGTTCCGGGTGTAGCCAAAACCATGATTGCCAGGGCGTTGGCCCGTAGTATAAGTGCCAGTTTTAAACGGATCCAATGTACGCCCGATCTTATGCCTGGGGATATCACCGGGGTAAATGTATTTAATCAGAAATCGGTTGAGTTTGAATTTCGGCCAGGTCCCATTTTTTGTCAAACATTTCTGGCGGATGAAATCAACCGTGCCACACCCAGAGCACAAGCGGCCCTTTTGGAAGCCATGGCAGAACGGAAAGTTTCGGTCGATGGGCAGACCTACAGCCTAAAACCTCCTTTTTTGGTGATCGCCACACAGAATCCTGTGGATCAGGAAGGTACCTTTCCCCTTCCGGAAGCCCAGTTGGACAGGTTTTTAATCAAGCTGGGATTGGGTTATCCGTCCCCGGAGGAAGAAATCAAGCTTTTGGGGAGACTACAAAAATTGCACCCTATCGATGAAATCGTTCCCGTGATCTCAGCCCAGGACTGGATTGCCTGCCAGGAGGCGGTCAAGGAAATTCACGTCGATCCCAAGATTCGGAAATATATCGTGGAAATTGTCAATGGCACCAGGGAACATGAGGATGTCGCTTTGGGCGGCAGTCCCCGGGCGTCCCTTGCACTAATGAAAACCGCCCAGGCGGTAGCGGCGATGGAAGGCCGTCCTTTTGTAACTCCCGATGATGTCAAGAAAATGGTGTTGCCGGTTCTTGGCCACCGAATTATTCTTCGTCCGGAAAGCAGGATGCGAAAGGTTTCCGTGGCTGCCCTTGTAAAGGATGTGGTATCAGAGGTGAAGGTGCCGATTCTGGAGGAGACACGGGGCAAGGATCATTTTGCAAATTAAAATAGTGTTTTAGTATTTTTATTGGCTGCATTTGGGAGTGGACACGATTGCGTTGGTGGTTTGCGGCATTGATGCTTTTGGGGCTCGCCCTATTGCTGCGGTCATCACCGCTTGCTTTGGCGACTTATGTTCTCTTTTTGAGTTTGGGTATAAGCCGAATCATGGCGACCAACTCGACGGGTAGGCTGAAAGGGAAACGCAATTGGACTTATCAGACCTGCGAGATTGGTACCACAATTGAAACAAAATTAACTCTGAGGAATTCGGGGCGCAGTTTTGTCCCTTGGGTCCTTGTTGAGGAACTTTTACCCGAAGGTTGGTCCAATCCGGCTGGACCCACATTTCGCATCAAAGGCCGGCGGTTGCGTCTTGCAATGATTGGTCCTCGAGGATCGATCAAGCTTCAATACACCATTGAGACAAGACGAAGGGGATTTTTTCAAATCGGTCCATTGGTGGTTGAAACCGGTGATCTCTTTGGATTTTTTCGAAGGTTTCAGGTGGAAACCAATCCAGGTTTTTTGATTGTTCTACCCAAGGCAATTCCATTGATGGGTTTTGAGGTTGCTTCAAGGCGGCCGGTGGGTGAAATAAAACTTGCCCACCGACTCTTCGAGGACCCGACTCGGATTGCTGGGGTGCGAGAATACCAGCCTGGGGACTCTTTCAGTCGAATTCATTGGAAAGCAAGTGCAAGGGGCCTTGGACTAATGACGAAGGTGGTGGAGCCTTCTGTTTTGGCGGGCGCCACCATTGTAATGGAATTTCACAAAAGCCGTTTTCCTGAACAGTCAGAACCCATGTTGAGCGACCTGGCAGTAACCTGTGCCGCTTCCATGGCGCTTGCCGTATGCCAAATTCGGCAGCAAGTAGGCTTGCTTGCCAATGCTGTGCATGGGGCCGAGAGGGTCAAGCATCAAGGGTATGAGCTTCAGGCGACATCATTTTCCCAAATTGTTCGTGAACAGGGGCAGGGGCCGGTTGAAGGTTTGGATTTTGTCCGGGTTCCAACGCAAAGAGGCGATGAGCAATTTGGGCGCATTCGCGAAAATCTCGCATGTTTGGAGATGACTGAAGGGAGTTATTTGGAAGAATTTCTGGCAGAAAATTCGTGGATGATTCCCAACGATAGTACCTTGATTGCCATAACCCCAGTTGTGACAAAGGGGCTAGCCCAGGTTTTGGGAGATTTCAAGCGCAAAGGAAGAGCGGTTTCTGTTATTTTGGTGGTTGTGGATGATGCCCAAAAGGAGCGTTCCCTAACCAACCTGATTGGTGCCCGGATTATGGATTTTAAAATAGTCGCTTCGGAAGCGGATATTCCCCGCATGTGCATGAGTGAGGTTGATCGTTCGGCCCCCTATTTCCTCAAGGGTTGGTAAAATGGAGTTTTTAAGGCTGAAAAGGACGAGGGGATAATGGCCCGATTCAGGCAAGGACCAATAGACTGGTTTGTCATCGCGCTTTCTCCGGCGCTTGTAATTGGCCTTCTTGTCAGCTTTCTTTTTTTTCTGACCGGCGTGCTTTATGGCGAAGGCGGGGCGGATACTCCATGGAATTACTATCTGTTTTGGTATATTTTTGGAATGGTGCTTACAGCGAGAATTTCACTTACCCAGGAAATTGCCAATCGTGCCAGCCTTTACAGTTTGATTCTCGCGGGTGCGGTTTGGATGTTTTTGGCTGGCCTTGTCAAGGTTCCGGGATTGTTGGAAATCCATGTTTCCCAAGAATTCATGACTTTGTGGGTGGCTAGGGCAATTGCGGCAATATTGTTGGGTTT
>CAMBMH010000104.1 GCA_945868575.1 Singulisphaera sp. GP187
AAGCGTTAATGGATCCAATCGTGAGCGGGCCCCGGATTGGGGAGTGGAAGTCGTTGCGATTCCCGATAACCCTTCCGAATTGCCCACCCTATGGGTAACTGCCGATTATTTGCAAGCCAGAGGTGTTTCACACCGGCTCGACCCAATCCTCGAGCCCATCGGGCACGGTTTTGGAGCCTCGCTTTTGCGTTATTCTCAAACCCGCAAAATGTTTCCGAAAACAGCCATCATGATGGGCATCGGCAACCTGACCGAAATGACCCAGGTCGATTCGGCCGGTGTGAATTTTCTTCTGCTGGCTCTTTGCCAGGAATGGGGAATTGGAAGTATCCTGACCACCGAGGTCGCAGGTTGGTGCGGTGCCTCCGTGAGGGAAATTGCCCGCATCCGCCCAATCGTATTCCACAGTGTAGGAGAAGGTGTGGTGCCCAAACGCCTGGATCCCGATGTGGTGGTGTTGGGAGAATCGAAACGCAGGACTTCGGAACCCGGAGCGCTCGATGATATCGCCGCATGCCTTCATGACAAAAACATCCGCCTCTTTGCAGAAAACGACCGAATCGAGGTAATGAATGGCCATTTTCGGTTGTCCGATTCTGACCCGTTTGAACTCTTCGACAAGATCCAGGCGGTTGAGCCTCTCGAGGCATCCCACGCGTTTTACCTCGGATACGAGATGTCCAAAGCGGTAACCGCCCTGACTCTAGGCAAAATTTATCGTCAGGACGCTGCTCTCAACTGGGGACATTTCACCCGTCCCGAGGAAAGCCATCTCAAAAGGCGCAAGGAAAGGGAAATCCTTTGATCCAGCGTCATGGGGAAGTATGGATCGGTGTCTGGGAGGACGCGCCTGGGCCGGAGATGTTGTTTCGTCTTTTGGCGGGTCGAAAGCATTTGGCCTGGCTGGATAGTGCCTCCAATCCCCGTGGAATGGGCAGTTCTCAGAGGCTAGGGCGGTGGTCGTACATGGCTGCCGATCCATGGAAAGTGATTCGGGGCCGTGTGGGCGAATTTATGGTTGAGGGACGAAACAAAACCTCTGCCGACCCATGGACACTTTGGGAAGATCAACAGGGATCTTTCACAAACGATTGGTCTGCCCCAGAGCCGGATTTACCCCCCTTTCAGGGTGGTTGGATCTTTTCGCTAGGCTATGAACTTGGGCAAACGATTGAGCGACTTCCCCGGGCGCTCCACGACGAATTTGAGATCCCCGACCTTTGGGCGGGTGCTTACGATTGCCTTGTGGCATGGGACCATGAAAAAGAAAAGTGTTTCATTGTGGCTTCCGGCCGATCAGCCGGGGAACCAATGGGGCGCGAAGAAAGTGCCATAAAGTCTATTACAGATCTTAAAAAATTGGCAGGTAAAAAAAATCCTGTTTCCCCAGTTCCTAATTCCAATCAAGGTCAATTCCCGGTTATTCCACACAGGCTTTCCCGGGTTCCGTTGCCCCGTCATCCCGAACTGGAAATCTTTGGACATTTCCACAGGGAAGAATTCGAGGCGGCGGTTGCCCGCGCTGTGGAGTACATCCATGCCGGGGATTGTTTTCAGGTCAATCTGGCGCAAAGGCTCCTGGGGCGTCTCTCGGTTTCAGCCCCTGACCTCTACCTGCGACTTCGCCAGGTGAATCCTGCGCCATTTGCAGGCTTTTTGGATCTGGGGGATGCTGTCGTCGCCAGCGCCTCGCCGGAGCGTTTTTTAAGGCTGGGGCAGGGTGGGTGGGTGGAAACCCGCCCAATCAAGGGTACTCGCCGCCGGGGAACCAGCCCCGGGGAGGACGAGGCGCTAGCCCGGGAGCTTTTGGAGTCGGCAAAGGATCGCGCCGAAAATGTGATGATTGTGGATCTTTTAAGGAATGATCTGGGCCGCGTTTGTAGTCCCGGTTCCATCTCGGTAGATGAGGTCTGTCGATTGGAAAGTTACCCTACGGTCCATCACATGGTCAGCGTCGTCCGGGGCAAATTGGACCCCCAAAAGAACCCCTGGGACCTCCTCAGAGCCACTTTTCCAGGTGGGTCGGTGACGGGGGCCCCCAAAATCCGTTCGATGGAAATCATCACCGAATTGGAATCCGTTGCCCGGGGGCCCTATTGCGGGTCGCTTGGATGGCTCGGGGATAATTGCCAAATGGACACAAATATCCTCATCCGCACTTTCATTGCCAAAGGTGGATGGGTCGAATTTGCCGTTGGAGGCGGGATTGTCGCCGATTCGAAACCCTCGCTGGAATACGAGGAAACCCTCCACAAAGCCGAAGGCCTCCTGCGTGCCCTTAATTCGCCTCATTCATAAAATTGCCCAATCCCGTTGTAGGTTCCTGTTTTTCGGTTGGCCAACTGCCTAAAATCTGACTAATTATGACTCCAAATGTGAAAAGGGTGAAGCGGCCCTGCCAGTTCTTCCTGGTCCTCCTCCGTCCGCCTCTTGACCTAGAATTCCCGTTTGGGCTTGCGAATACTTTTGATCCCTAAAGGTGGCTGTTTTTGAATCCTGATGGTTTTTATCTGTTATTGTCCGGACGCAAAAAGCGTCTCCATGAAGGGGAAGCCAATTATGAATCTGCCAGGACGCAAGGGTTTTACTCTTATTGAACTCCTTGTAGTTATCGCGATCATCGCAGTCTTGATTGGACTGCTTTTGCCTGCCGTGCAAAAAGTCCGAGAAGCTGCCAACCGGATGAAGTGTTCCAATAACCTCAAGCAGATCGGCTTGGCACTGCACAACCACCAAGGGGTTGCTGAAAAATACCCATCAGGTGGAAACTATCCGCTAGGGGCTACTGCGAACGATGTTTATTCGGTCCAGGCTCGGCTCCTTCCGTTTATCGAACAGGGAAATCTCTATTCCCAGATTGACCTGAACGCGGTTCCCGCCTCCCAACTTCAGGTCATTGGCCAAAGGATCCCGATTTACCTTTGCCCTAGTGAAATAGCGGACAAACCCCGAGATCAGGGAGGTGGCAAAATTACTTACCCACTCAATTACGCGGCAAACTTTGGGACCTGGTTCCTTTGGTCACCCCAAACAGGGCAGGGTGGGGATGGTGCTTTACCGGTCAATTACTCCACCAGACCGGCCGATTTTCTCGATGGTTTAAGCAATACGATCGCTTTTGCTGAAGTAAAAGCCTACCAGTCATATGTCAGAAATAGTTCCACACCGACAGCGCTCAACCAGCCTTTTCCCGCCGATACTGCGGTCGTGGCCGCAAATGCCTCCACCGGGTCTTACAGAGGGGAAGTCGGCCACACGGAATGGACCGATTCTCCATGCCACCAAACAGGATTCACTTTTGTTTTTCCACCTAATACCAGAGTGCCTTTTTCCAATGGGGGCTTGGATTTGGACATTGACCTCTTGACCCAGGTGGAAGGTTCTCATGCCAGCAAACCTTCCTACGGCGCAATCACCAGTCGAAGTTTCCACACCAATGGTGTAAACTCGCTCCTTATGGATGGATCTGTTCGCTTTGTGAATCAGTCGATTACAATTTCGACCTGGCGGGCTCTCGGAACCCGTGCAGGAGGTGAAGTCGTATCAGATTGGTAATCGGGTTTTTCCGGTAGTTTTTGGTCTAGTTTTTTCGAAGCGCGATGGCGTGTTCCGCCCTTGGTTTGTCGCGAAAGGCAATCAGTCCCGGTCCATGAAAATGGGGACGTGGCTGCGAGGCCCGAGCCGAAGGGAAGAATCCGCATTCCCTCGCGGTCGCCGCCACAATCTCCTCTGCCCGGAGGGGAATTTCCCCCACGGAAGAATCGGCAATCACCATTACAAGCGCCCCGTTTTTGGGAAGTAGAGGCGCGGCTGAGGTAAGAAACTGTCCCAGTTCCCTCGTCCAAATCCGCTTTGCAGCGCGGGGATCGATCCGCTGATAGGCCGAACGGGAACCCAACTCACCGCGCTGAAATGGTCCCGCATCCATTCCCAGCCAACGAATGCGCATAGCGTGGTGCTCGATATAGTCGTAGGTCGCCGCGTAAGGAGGCGATGTGACGATGGCATCAACGGGGTGAAATGGGAGCGCCGGTAATTTTGTCGCGTCCCCCAAAAGGATTTTGGATTCCGGGTGCTTTTCCGAAGGCAAAAGAGCGGCGAACTCCGCAAGCCTTGCCAACCATTCCTGGGTCTTCTTAACAAAGAGTTTTGAAGGGAAACCGGGCGCCAATTTTCGGGGAGTGGTGTTGGTCGACGTGTCGCCAATCCGGTTGGAACATTTAACCAGAATAGAAGATAAAATCAGTGCTAAATCAGGGCCTTGGGGGCTTTTTCTTCTTTCGTGGATGGCTCCACGGAGCGAATCGAGCTCCATAAGCACATGAGGTTCGAAAAGTAGGGCGTCTTCTCGCGGATAGCGGCGGGTTGGCTTGGCCCGTGCTTTTCGCCTTTGGTCTGCAAACGCCGCGCAATCCTTCGCCTCGGTGAGCAATGCCTCGAGCGATTCCGGCGTCCGGGCCAATGTTTTGAGCGAAGCCAAAAGGACCGCCAAAGGATTCAAGTCGACGCCCAGTGCGGTTTTCCCCTGGATCATCGCCTCCACCAGAACCGTTCCCGATCCACAAAACGGATCGAGAATTCGCCCCCCGGGTGGGCAAAATGCCTCTCCCAGCCGCGCGGCGGTGAGCGGGTGCATGCGTGCGGGATAGGTGTGAAACCCATGCACATGGGCCCTGGCGTAATCCGTATCGGGTTCGGTTGGACCGGAGGTTTTGCCTAGGGGTTCACCAAAGTCCGTTCCCAAAGAAGCGGGAACTTCCAGCGCGTAGGCTAGGGCCTTGGCATCAGCGGAATCCCCGGCGGTTTCAATGGCTCCCCCGACATGGGTCAGGGAGCGCCGCCTTCGATGCGATTCCGTCATGGTTGCCGGTGGTGCAAGGGTTTCAGTGATAATGGGCTTTTCATGATCAACCCAACATCTTACGGGAAGTCGGGCCTTCGAGCCTGTCCTGCCAAAGGTCGGTGAAATTCTAGAATATTCCCCAACGGTCACTTTTTAAGGATTACCATTTTGGCGAAGCGCATCGGGATTCTGGGAGGTGGGCAGCTGGGCAGGATGCTTGCTTTGGCAGGCTATCCCCTTGGCCTTGAGTTTCGCATCCTCGAGGATGCCGCCGAGTCACCTGCCGGGCAAGTTGCTCCTTTGGTTTCAGGACCTTTGGACCAGAACTTGGTTCTGGATCGTTTCGCCGAAGGGCTTGATTGCGTCACTTTCGAGTTTGAAAATGTGCTGGTAAAAGCGGTGGAACATCTTTCGGGCAGGCTCCCCGTCCATCCCGGACCTCTTGGTCTGGCCAAAAGCCAGGACCGCTTGGTGGAAAAAGAACTTTTTCGTTCGCTTGGGATTTTGACCGCGCCTTTCGCTCCCGTGAATTCGGCCACCGAACTGGAACAGGCGGCCGAGTCGATTGGCCTCCCTGCGATTCTGAAAACCAGGCGGTTTGGCTACGATGGCAAAGGACAAGTCCGGATTGATGGCGCTAGCGGCGTGTCCCTTGCATGGGAAAAATTGGGTGGTCATCCTCTGATTCTTGAAGGATTGGTCCCTTTTGATCGTGAGATGTCGCAGGTTTCCGCCCGATCGACCAATGGGGAAATCTGCCATTATCCTCTCGTGCAAAACATCCACAAAAAAGGGATTTTGCACAAAACAATCGCCCCCGCACCCGGAATCGGTCCCGAACATCCCCTTTCTCATGCCTCACAAAAGGCGATGGAAAAGGTAATGCAAACGCTTGGATATGTGGGCGTTCTTGCGATCGAATGGTTTCAGGTGGGTGATGCGCTGGTTGCCAATGAAATGGCTCCACGCGTTCACAACACCGGCCACTGGACAATGGATGGAGCTCAAACCAGCCAGTTTGAAAACCACCTGCGGGCTATTTTGGGATGGCCCCTGGGGTCAACCGAAGTAACCCGCCCAACAGTCATGCTCAATTTGGTGGGGGACTATCGCACTGCGAAAGAATGGCTTGCCCAGCCCGGTGTCAAACTGCACTTGTATGGCAAAAGCCCCCGCAAAGGCCGCAAGCTTGGGCATGTGAATGTGATCGGTAACACCGCCGAAGAGGCAAGTGAACGCGCCTACGCGGTTATGGATTGGTTGGTGGAATAGGTTGTTCGGCTTTTTACCAGTCGAAAAGGTTGAGGCAAAGTTAGGATATTTTGGATCGCTAAAATCCAAATAAAAATGTACACTGAAACCTTGGATCAAACAAGCAGCCAAGATGTTGTTCGTTGGGCCGCTAGTTGCATGATTATAGCGTTTCAACAAATATGTTGATTTCAGACCGGCAAAGGCTCCAAAACCTCTTCACCATGAAAAAAACAAACCATACGAAAATGGGGCCTTAAAAATTGGGCCCGGTTTTCGGCTGAATTTGGAACATCAATTCGCAATGATCATGAAACAATTTACAACTCCACCGAGCCGCCTATTTCCAGGACCAGAGCCTGGCAGGTGGTTAGGGAGCGGACATCGTGGGCCCATTTATGGGCATCCTGTTCGATTATGGGAAAAGTGTTGTAGTGGATAGGGATCACCCGCCCGGGGCGAAGAAACTCGACCGCCTTGAGCGCGTCATCGGGTCCCATGGTATAATTGTCGCCAATGGGAAGTGCGGCAACATCTACCTTGTGATCGCCTATTAAGCGCATGTCCCCAAAAAGGCCTGTATCGGCCGCATCATAAAAGGTCTTGCCATTGTTGAAGGTGATGAGAAATCCTGCGGGGTTGCCTCCGTTGGATCCATCGGGCAAGGCGGAACCATGAAATGCCAGGGTAAGCTTGCAGCGTCCAAAAGGGAATTGGAATCCACCCCCATGTTGCATCCCGTGGGCTTTGACCCCTTTCGCTTCAAACCAACCTGCGATCTCGTAGTTGGTGATGATGGTGGCATTGTCGCGCTTTGCAATTTCCAACGCATCCCCCACATGGTCACCGTGTCCGTGGGAGACCAGAATGAAATCCGCCCGTATATCCTTGGCGTTGTCCGGGGCTTTGGGGTTGCCCGTGAAAAACGGGTCAATCAGGAGAGAGGATTCGGGGGTCTGGATGTGAAAAGCGCTGTGGCCCAGCCATCGGATTGTCGTCATTTTTCGTTTCTCATGCGAACAATTGTGGATTGCAAACAGGTTTCAATAACTGTTGAAAGTCATTTTCCTACCCTTGGTGTATGCGTACCAGATAGGATGGGAAAAAGTATTGGGAAAACCGGATGAGCCGAAAACGAACAGCCAAACGATATATCTACAGCCTGGTCCCTGGAGGTTTCCTGGGGCTTGGGCTCTTTTTCCTGCCAGTTTTGATCCCAATTGTGGTTCTCTGTCAGCAGATTTCCAAAGCCACCAAACAAGTGTTTGTGGCCCGATCGCTCAACCTGACCTGGATGGGACCTTCTGTTTTGGAAGGAATCGAACTCAAGGCGGATGAGGGAGCGGCTCCCTGGGTCAAATCCAGGAGGGTGAGTGTTGATCTTGGACTTTGGCAGGCTCTGGCATCGGGTTCGGAAGGAGTTTGCCTGGATGTTTCCGGTGGAGAAATGGAGATCAGCTTTGATGCCAAAGGGTTTATCAAAACCCGTTTTCCCATGGCAGGTGGCCCAGGCGGAAAGCTTCCCATGGTTCGGGTCAATGATGCCCTGTTTCGTTTGACACAGGAGGGGCACCCACCTTTGGAGATCAAGGGAATCCAGGGCGAACTTACCCCGGATGAAACTGGTTATGATCTCGATTTAACCGCCAGCGATCCAGCCTGGGGAATTCCAAAGGTCAAAGGGCGATTGTCTTTGTTTCCAACATTTGCTTTGCAGCTTCATCTTGAGGCGGGGGATATCCCCATGAACCCGGCCAAACTCAAATCGATCCCCTTTGTCCCGACGGCCGTTTGGGAAACGGTGGAACTTTCCGGGCAGACTCCGTTGATTCTGGACCTGAAAATTCAGCCGGAATTGCCGGTCGCCGTCGAGTACAAAGTCGCGGTAAAACCCCACGGGGTCGATGTCCATATTCCGGTTACCCAACTAAAAGCCGATCAGGCAATGGGAGCCATCCGGGTGGAAAACGGCAAGGTGATTTTTGATAAGGTCGAAGGAAATGCTTTTGGTGGAAAGATCCGGCTGCCGGAGGGTACTTTTGCATTTAGCCCGGAAAGGCGATCTTTGGATCTGAACCTTGAGGTGGAGGCCTTTTCGCTGAAGTCGCTACCGCAAAGTTGGGGTGATCCAACTATTTGGAAACTTGTTCCGGTGGATGCAAAAATAACCGGGGATGCCAAAATAGGATTGACCTGGACGGACACCCAGCCCTTGCGGGCGGGTGGGGGAGGCAAGGGCAAGATCTATGCAACCCTTTTGGGTTTTACCCAGTCGGAATGGCAGATTCGGCTTCAGTCTTTTGGCAATCGGTTTCTGGTAATTCCCAATTTGTCCCGGCTACCATTACCTTTGCCCTTGCCGGGTTTGAGAAAATAGGGAATGATTACAGTACATAAATGAGGGAGGTGCTTGATGTCTTACGGATATGAAAACGATGGCTTCGATGCGGTAGCCCAAGCCGGGGCAGCCGCCCGCGCAACTTTTTTGAGGCGTACCTATGCCCTTTTGGCGGGCTCGCTTTTAGCCCTGGTGGTTCTGGAAGCGTTTTTGCTTCAGACCATTACCCGGGATCAGGTATTTGGCTTTTTGGGCCGTAGTCCATTTGGAATGCTTGGAATTTTCCTTGGTTTTATGGTAGTCAGCTGGGGCGCCCAGGCTATCGCCACGCAAAGGTTTAGCCAGGCACTTCAGTATTTGGGATTGGGTCTTTACATTGCGATGGAAGCGTTCCTACTCCTTCCGATGTTCTTCTATGCCGAGGCCCGCTTGGGGCCTGAAAAAATGATTGGTTTGACGCAATCTGCCGGGATCCTGTCCCTTTGCGTTTTTGGAGGGCTTTCCGCCGCTGTGATCACCACCGGCAGCGATTACAGTTTCCTTAGGCCGATCATCACCATTGGCTCTTTCCTTGCGCTTGGGTTGATCGTTTGCGCCATGCTGTTTCAGCTTTCCCTTGGGGTGTGGTTCAGCTTTGCAATGGTGGCGATGCTGTCCGCTTGCATCCTCTATCAAACCTCGGAGGTGATGCACCGGTTCCCATCCGATATGTATGTGGCGGCGGCTCTTATGCTTTTCAGCTCAGTTGTGACCCTGTTCTACTACATTTTCCGGATTCTGATGAGTTTCCAAAGCCGGGATTGATCCCTGGTTTTTGTGATGGATTATTGCGAAGGCCTCGGGGGTTTCCCGGGGCCTTTTTGTTTGCCAAAAGGGTTTACGCCAAAGGGTTTCCTGCCAGTTTGACAGAATTTTGCAAAGAGATGCTCGGCCGAGGTGGAGATATAAGCTCCTTTATCTAAAGAGGTTTATGGCTTTTATTGTTGGCGGCACACAGGTTGCTTAATAAATAGTCAACGATGGGGCGCGCCTAGGCGCTTGGGTGTTTGACATCCCCCCAAAAAGTTCACGGATTTTATGCAAGGCAAGGTTTACTCAAGGAGATTCGGATGGGCGCAAAGCAGATGCTTTACAGCGACGAGGCGAGGCAGAAACTGCTGGCCGGTGCCAGCAAGTTGGCTCGGGCGGTTCGCTGCACCCTGGGGCCTCGTGGTCGCAATGCGGTCATTGACAAGGGCTGGGGCAGCCCCAATGTGACCAAGGACGGCGTTACTGTCGCGGAAGAGATCGAGCTGAAAGACCCCTATGAAAATATGGGTGCCCAGCTTGTGAAGGAGGCTGCCAGCAAAACCTCCGATGTGGCCGGTGACGGCACCACCACCGCGACCGTTATTGCCGAAGCGGTTTTCCGCGAAGGTCTCAAGATGATCGCCGCTGGTCATGACCCAATGGCGCTTACCCGTGGCGTCCAAAAGGGCGTCACTGCGGTAGTCGCCGAGCTTCATCGCCTTGCCGAAAAGGTTGATGCCAAGGACAAAAAGTCGATAACCGAAGTTGCAACCATTGCATCGAACAACAACCCGGAAATCGGCAAGAAGCTTGCCGAAGCCATGGACCGCGTGGGCGCGACCAACGGCGTAATCACGATCGAGGAAGGCAAAACTGCCGACACCGAGGTTGTGGTTGTTCAGGGAATGCAATTTGATCGTGGCTACCTTAGCCCCAACTTCGTTAACAACCAGGAAGACGTTAGCGTTGTTTTCGAAAACCCCTATATTCTCATCCACGAGGAAAAGATCAGCTCCGCCAAGACGCTGATTCCGCTTCTCGAAATGATCGCCAAGAAGAACGCTCCCCTGCTCATCATCGCAGAGGATATCGAAGGCGAGGCACTTGCGGTTCTTGTGCTCAACAAGATCCGTGGTGTGCTTAATGTTGCGGCCGTAAAGGCTCCTGGTTACGGCGATCGCCGTAAAGCCATGCTTGAGGATATTGCTACTCTCACCGGTGGAAAAGCGATCTTCAAGGATCTCGGAATCACCATTGAAAATATTAAGCTGACCGACCTTGGCCGCGCCAAGAAAGTCCGCATCGACTCCGAAAACACCACCATCACCGAAGGTGCTGGCGACAAGAAGGCTGTTGAAGGCCGTTGCGAACTCATTCGCCGCGAAATCGAAAAGACCGACAGCGACTACGATCGCGAAAAACTCCAGGAGCGCCTTGCAAAGCTCGCAGGCGGAGTTGCCCAAGTCAAGGTAGGCGCAGCGACCGAAACCGAAATGAAGGAGCGCAAAGCCCTTTATGACGATGCTCTCCACGCGACACGCGCGGCCTTGGCCGAAGGAATCGTTCCTGGTGGTGGCGTTGCAATGCTCAACGGCCGCAAGGTTCTTGAAAAGCCTGAAGCGTTCCTTTCGAAGAACGAACTCGAAGGCGATGAAATGGCTGGTATCAACCTCCTCAAGAAGGTTCTTGAGTACCCTTGTCGCATGATCGCTGAAAATGCGGGCATGGACGGTTCGGTTGTAGTCAACCGGATCTACAGGGAAAAAGATAAGTCGTTTGGTTATAACGCCGACACCGGCGAATATGGCGACCTGCGCAAGGCCGGTGTTATCGACCCCGTTAAAGTAACTCGCAGCGCTCTGGAAAATGGCGCCTCCGTTGCTTGTCTGCTTCTTACCACGGAATCAATGATCGCGGACATCCCCGAAAAGAAGAAGCCTGAAGGTGAAGGACATCATCACCACGGCGACGAGGGAATGGGCGGAATGGGCGGTATGGGCGGCATGCCTGGAATGGGCGGCATGGGCGGAATGCCTGGCATGGGAATGTAGTGTTGTCCCGGGGGTCCAGCCTTTTGCTGGGCTCCCACCCTTTGAATCTTTCAAGTTTCTACAAGTTATTTTTTGGAGATTGGAATCATGGCAAAAGAAAAGGCTGTTTCGATTCGTCCTCTCGATGACCGTGTTGTGGTGGAGCAACTCGAAGCCGAAGAAAAGACCTCAGGCGGAATCTTGTTGCCTGACGCCGCGAAGCAAAAGCCACAGCGTGGCCGCATCGTTGCGGTTGGCCAAGGCAAGCGTCATGATGATGGTTCTGTGAGCGCATTGTCCGTCAAAGCAGGCGACGAAGTCGTTTACGGTCGCTATGCGGGCAGCGATGTCCAAATCGATGGCAAGGAATACAAGATTCTCCGCGAGTCCGATATTCTGGCTCGCCTGGTTTCGGGCAAGTAATCCCGGGCAAATCCCCAATCCAAACAAAGGAGACACCAGATGGCGAAGCAAATGCTTTACACCGATGATGCCCGGAAGAAGCTCTTGGCGGGTGCCGAGAAACTGGCCCGTGCAGTCGGAGTCACACTTGGGCCAACAGGGCGCAATGTGATTATCGATAAGAGCTTTGGTGGTCCGACCGTAACCAAGGACGGCGTGACCGTTTCCAAGGAAGTCGACCTCCAGGACCCATTCGAAAATATGGGCGCAAAGCTCGTTAATGCCGTGGCCCAAAAGACCTCGGACAAAGCGGGCGATGGCACCACCACCGCGACCGTTCTCGGCTTGGCCGTATATCAGGAAGGGCTCAGGAACATCACCTCGGGCGCCAACCCGATGGCGGTTAAGAAAGGAATCGACAAGGCTGTTGAGAAGGTGGTCGAGGAATTGACCAAACTCTCCAAGAAAATGTCTTCCTCCGAAGAAGTGGCCCAAGTTGCCTCTATCAGCGCCAACAACGATCGCAAGATCGGTGACATGATGGCTGAAGCCTTCCAAAAGGTTGGCAAAGACGGGGTCATCACGGTTGAGGAGGGCAAGACCTCCGAAACCACTCTCGAACTTGTTGAAGGTATGCAGTTCGACAAGGGTTACATTTCCCCCTATTTCATCACTGATGCTGATGACATGTCGGCCAAGCTCGAAAATCCGCTCATCCTCATCTATGAGAAGAAGCTCAACAATGTCCGTGAAATGGTCCCCTTGCTCGAGCAAGTGGCCCGCGCCGGTCGTGAGCTCCTCATTATTGCTGAAGATGTGGAAAGCGAAGCGCTTGCAGCCCTTGTAATCAACAAGATGCGTGGTGTTTTCAAGGTTGCTGCCGTCAAGGCTCCCGGTTTTGGCGATCGTCGTCGTGCAATTCTTGGCGATATTGCGATTCTGACCGGTGGCACCTTCATCAGCGAAGACCTCGGAATCAAGATCGAGAACATCACTCTCGAAAACCTTGGTACCGCCGAGAAGGTTACTGTTGAGCGCGAAGCCACCACCATCGTGGTGACCAAGCCTGACGCCGCCCGCAAGGAAGGCATCCAGAAGAGGATCGCCCAGATCCGCAAGCAAATGGACCAGACCGAGTCGGAATACGACAAGGAAAAGTTCACCGAGCGTCTTGCCAAGCTAACTGGTGGCGTTGCCATCATCCGCGTGGGTGGTACAACCGAAGCCGAAATGAAGCAGACCAAGGGTCGCGTTGAAGACGCCCTCCACGCTTCCCGCGCGGCTATCGCGGAGGGAATCGTTCCTGGTGGTGGTGTTGCACTTCTTCGCTGTCAAAAGGTTGTTTCTGAGCTGGCCAAGAAGCTTCACGATGATGAGAAGGTTGGCGCGGAGATCATTTACCGCGCCCTTGAAAAGCCTGCTCGTACCATCGCTGAAAACTCTGGTCTTGATGGCGCCGTGGTTGTGGATGATATCCGCACCGCCGGTGAAAAGGGTCCACAATTCGGTTACAACGCCGTCTCGAAGAAGTTCGAAGATCTCTTCAAGGCTGGGGTGATTGACCCAACCCGCGTGACCAAGCAGGCGCTCACCAACGCCTCGAGTATTGCTGGTCTTATGCTCACGACCGAGGTGATGATCACCAAGATCGACGAGGATGAGCACGCTGCGAAGGTTGTTGGCGCGATCCGCTAACATTCGATTGACAACTTACCGAGGACGGACGGGCCGGGTATATGATTCCCCTCCGTTCGTCCTTGTTTTGATTTAAGACCATTCGGCATTTGCGGATCCGTTGAGATGGCAAACAAGCGCTGTTATTACGAGGTTCTTGAGCTGGAACGCAGCGTGGACGAGGACGGGATCAAATCCTCCTACCGCAAGCTTGCCATGCAATGGCACCCTGACCGGAATGCAGGGAACCCCGATGCGGAAATCCGTTTTCGCGAGGTTACCGAAGCTTACCATGTACTGCGGGACCCGGAAAAACGCAAGCGCTATGACCGGTATGGCCATGCCGGAATGGATTCCGGGGGCGGCGGCGATGGCTCGGGAATGCAGGGTAGCATATTTGACATCTTCAATGATTTCTTTGGTGGCGGCGGCGGAGGCGGGCGTCAAAGACGAAACGCCGGGGAAGACCTCCAAGTGGAAACCCTGATTGATCTGGGAGAGGCTGCACGCGGAATCACCAAAACCATCAAGGTTTCCAGAAACGAGGCATGTGGGGATTGTTCCGGATCGGGATGTAAACCTGGAAGCAAAAAAACAAAATGTCGAAAGTGTGATGGCCAGGGTGCAATCCTTCAAGGCCAGGGTTTTTTCCGAATCCAGCGAACCTGTCCCGCTTGTGGTGGCGCCGGTCAGACCATTACCGATCCCTGCAAAGGCTGCGCCGGTGCCGGGGTCAAGCCAATTCAGCAGGAAGTCGAAATTCGCATTCCCGCAGGGGTTGATGATGGTGTGACCCTTCGCTTGACTGGTTATGGCGAGACGGGGCCCAACGGTGCGCCTCCGGGAGATTTGTATGTCTT
>CAMBMH010000105.1 GCA_945868575.1 Singulisphaera sp. GP187
GGGCTCTTACGCCGCGTTCTTTTTCCGGATGCCTTCTTCGGGGAAGACTTCGGTTTCAGCGGCGCCGTGACCTGTGCGCACACCAAACAACACTAATAGTCGGCGGCGAAGGGTGCGGAATGGAACCGCGACCATCCGGTGCATTCGGATCCAAAGAGGGCGCTTGAGCGCCTCCTCCTCGGAAACATCGCCAAAATAGTCGGGCTGGAAATGGAGAATGTGCTTGCGCAGGTGGTACGCGTCACTCTGTTGAAGGATTCCAAGAACAAAACCGAGGGGGCCCCACTTGGGAAGCGCCTGGCCGATCTGGAAATCGATCATGTAAGGTTTGCCATCATCACCGACCAGGATATTTTCACGCTTATGAAGATCCACATAAGCGATACCCCGACGGTGCATCTCGTTTAAGGTGGCTTCAAGCTGCTTGAAGAATTCGGGGCCCGGCTTGTCTTCCTTGCGCAGGGGTTGGCCAGGGATAAAAGCGTGCGCCACGGCGTTCTTCTGGATCTTGCCATCGACCATTACCGCGCCCGATTCGGGAGGCACATTGGGAAGATCGGCGAGCATTTTGAGGAGGTGCGCCTCGTGCGAGGCAAGCAGTCGTCCCAACCAACCCATCGGAAAGCCCAGGATCGATTGGCGGCGATTGAATTTGCAGACGATTTCCCGACCATCGGCGGCGCCATAGTGCGCGGTCGCGGCCCATGAGTCGTGTTTGAAAAGGTGTTTGCGCTGATAGGTGGTGCCGCCCACTTCGACCGTTTCGGGAGCCTCGGATTTACCCAAAGCGCGGAAAAGGGCCGGGCGGATCTTCACGGATTTGGCTGAGTCTTTGGGCAAGGCAGTATCTAACAAGTCATTTCTCCCAAAGATTTGGACCATGTTTCAGGTACAAACATTTCCATCAATCGTGTTGAAAAGGAAATTTCCCCTAACCATGCCTCCAATATCAACCCCTGAAATACCCCTGAAAGGCGTTGCAGCGCAATACCGGAACTTATGACCAAACATTGGGAAAGTTGAAAAGGGCCTGTTTAGCCTCGTTTCTTATGGACCCAGGGAAAAGAGTTGGTGCCTGTAACAATAGAAAATGTGGGATATCTGGGTATTTCGTGGCCAAATCCGCCCGATGGAAACATGCGAGGATAGGCAAATGGCCGCAAATCTTTTGCCGCCATGTTTGATCCCGAAAGGTGATTGGTAGGTACCAAATCCAAAAGAGCCAAAACATTACAAAGTTTACCAACTTTCTCACATTTGCAAGATTACACAGGAAGCCTCAGCTTAACCATTTCCTATGCTTCATAAGGACTTAGGGTGGAAGACCATTCGCTAGGCGAACTTGAAGAAATGAAGAAGATTCTATATAATAGACTTCTGTCCATGGTGCCAACAATGCGGTTCTGGCAGAATGACTATGCCATCATTCTGTACCTTATTATCTTTGGAGTCCCCCTCATGTCAGCAAGATCACCCAGGTCGGCTTTCACCCTGATCGAATTGCTTGTGGTAATTGCCATCATTGCCGTGCTCATCGGCCTGCTTTTGCCTGCGGTGCAAAAGGTTCGTGCCGCCGCCGCCAAGATGCAATGCTCCAACAACCTGAAGCAAATTGGCTTGGCGATGCACAACTACGAAAGCACCAACGGGATTTTTTGTCCCGGATGGGGCCCTGTTCCGTTCAAAACCGGCACCCTTGCCGCGCCTGTTATTAGTGGCGAAGGGCGTGCGGGATCGAGTCGCGCGACCCCGCAGGTCCTGCTTCTCCCCTACATGGAAGCAGGCGCCAAACTGAACCAATGGAACCTTGAGTACGATGTAAACGGCTCAGCAGTCAATGGCCCGGCTCGAACCGGTGACATCCCCAGTTACCTGTGTCCCTCCGATATTTCCAAAGAAACCTATGTGGGCGCCGGCCGCCAAAGCTATTACGGCAACAACGGAATCACCGCCGATCAACGCGACAACAGCCCCAATCTTGCTGGTATTTTTAATGTGACCATCGACCTCTCCAGCCCGGCTGCCACCGCCAACGGCCAACGCTCCAACTGGCAAAAACTGATCAGTTCCGTGAGAATTGCCGATGTTTTTGACGGAACAAGCAACACCTGCGCTTTCAGTGAAGTGATGCGGTCGGGCATTCAGTACAACGCCGCTTCGGGTATCCGCGACAATCGGTCCATCATCATCAACTCTGCGAACACCGGATGGAACGCAACCGATGGCACGACCATCTCCATGTGTGTCGATGGAAGCAACTGGAGCAGCACAATCAAATACCTCGGCCACCAGTACTACCGAAACCTCCCTTCCAACTACATTTACACCCACACCTTGCCGCCAAACTGGAACAAGTTGGTGGCAGGCGGCGTCCAGCGTTACAACTGTGGCGATACTTCGTTTGCCCGTATGCACATCGCCGCTTCGGGCTATCACATCGGCGGAGTCAACGCCTGCATGGCGGACGGATCAGTGCGGTTCTTCAACGAAAACATCAACTTCACCACCTGGCGGGCCCTTGGGACCCGTTCGGCTGGCGAAGTGGTCTCGGAGTAGTTTATCCGGGCTTTAACATAAACGACTAGAGGACTATAATAAGTGAAAAACTATTTAGCTTGCGGCCTTTTATTGATTAGCTTGACGGGTTGTGGTGGTGGATCCCAGAAGTCTGTTGGCGATGCCCCGGACAAAGCCTCCGAGCTTATTGATGTGGGAACCATGCTTCAACTTGCCGCGGCAGGAAATGCACCCACCGGATTGAACAACCTTGCGCAATTTCAGGGCACTTTCCCTGTGGCTTATGCGGGAATCAAGACCGGCGACATTGTCGTCCAGTGGGGCGTAAAAATGCCGGGTGAAGGGGCCATGGCCTCGGCCCCCGCGGATATCGTGGCATACGAGAAAAAAACCGCCACGGAGGGAGGCACTGTTCTTTATCTGAATGGGAAAACCGCGAAGCTTAGCGCGGACCAGTTCAAGTCGGCCAAAATGGCCAAATAGTTCGATTGTTTTCAGGAATGATTCCAATCGCGATAGTTGATTATGGGTGGGCTTGAAGTGGCCCAAAAAGCCCCCCACCCGGCCAAATCCTTGTTCTCGATTGCCCCGAATTTGGGCCAATATTAGTTGTAGATCGTCAAGCCGAGCTTCTTTTGCAGGGCTTTTTCGTCATAGACGCAGCCACCCCAGGTCCCGCCCCCCATTTGCTGGAGCATGGCCCAGAGCTTGGTGTCATCTGGCATGTTGGGATCAGGGGCCAAACCCTCCACGGGGGGACGCGAATCGAGCAGCTTTGTAGCCGCCTGGGGATCGAGTGGCCCGTTGGCATCGCCCACCATATCAACCGACCCTTCGAGGGTGTTTCGGTCGACGATGATCCGGATCCGGTCGTTTTCACGAAGACGACCCAAAGGCCCACCCGCGAGCGCCTCGGGGCCGACATGGCCAATACAGGCGCCTGTCGAAACCCCGGAAAACCGCGCATCGGTGACGACGGCGACCTGTTTGCCAAAGGGGAGATGCTTGAGGGCGGAAGTGATCTGGTAAATCTCTTCCATGCCGCACCCCATCGGGCCGCGCCCCATCAACACCAGCACATCTCCCGGCTTGATCCCGCCGTTTTTGATCGCTCGGATTGCGAGCGGCTCGGAAGTGAACACCCGGGCCGGACCTTCGTGGCGATAGACTCCATCGGCACCGACCATGCTCGGGTCGATCGCGGTCGCCTTGATCACCGAACCCTCGGGCGCGAGATTCCCCTTGGGGAAGACCACGGTCGAAGAGAGCCCCGCCGCCTTGGCCTGAGCGGGATTGAGAATGACGGTTTCGGGGTCGATTCCATCGCGCTGATAAAGGAGTTCGCGCATCCGCTTTCGCCGCTCGGATTTGGCCCATGCGTCAAGGATCGGATCGATCGTCTGACCGGTGATGGTGCGCGCGCCGAGACGCAAAAGGCCCAGTTCGCGCAGATGGAGCATCACCTCGGGAACACCCCCCGCAAGGAAGACCCTCACGGTAGGATGGCCGATGGGACCATTGGGTAGCGCATCGACAAGGCGGGGAACCTTGCGATTAATTGCGGTCCAGTCCTCGACGCTCGGCCGGTCCAATCCGGCGCTAAAAGCGATCGCAGGAATGTGAAGAAGCAGATTGGTCGATCCGCCAAACGCCGCGTGGACGGCCATGGCGTTGTGGATGGCGTCCTCGTTGAGGAAGTCCTTGCCCGCATGGCCTGCTTTGGCCATGGCAAAGACCGCTTCGGCGGTCTGCGCGGCAAGTTTGAGCCAAACAGATTGTCCCGAGGGGGCAAGCGCGGCGTGGGGCACGGTCATGCCGAAGGCTTCGGCGACAACCTGGCTCGTGGCGGCGGTGCCCAAAAATTGGCAGCCACCTCCCGGCGACCCACAAGCCCGACACCCCATTTCAGCCGCCTCCTTCAGTGAGATCAAGCCATGGGAAAATCGGGCGCCAATAGTCTGGACCTTGCCGGCGTCTTCGGCGTCTTTTGCGGGGAGGGTGACACCTCCGGGAACAATTCCCCAAGGCAAATCGCGAAACGACGCGAGCGCCATCATCATCGCGGGCAGACCCTTGTCACAGGTCGCCACTCCGATGATCCCTTTGCGGGTGGGAAGACTGCGCACGAGCCTGCGCAAAACGATTGCCGCATCGTTTCGATAGGGAAGACTGTCCATCATCCCTGTGGTTCCCTGGCTACGCCCATCGCAAGGGTCGCTCACATAGCCGGCAAACGGGATCGCGCCGATTTCGCGCAGGCGTTTGGCCGCTTCGGCTACCTGAAGAATCACCTCAAAGTGTCCGGTGTGAAAGCCTAGCGCTTCGGGGGTTCCATCGGGACGACGAAGACCTCCGGTTGTGCTCAGGATGAGAACTTCGGGGCGACCCAATTCCTTGGGGTTCCATCCCATTCCCGCGTTCTGGGTCCAACCGAAAAGATCCCCCGAGGGGGAATCGCGCAGTTGGGCCTCGGTCAGCGGCAGTTCTCCCGCGGGGCCGGGGCCCATGGTTTTCAAATCAAAAAGATCTGATGAAGAGGGAAATAGGTCAGAACTCGTCATAAATGTCCTCGGTGGTCATGGTCGGCCGGTTACCCGAACCTAGCGGAATCAGGCGGGGTTTGGGGGCGCACCACCCCTCGACCCCCGAATAATCGCGGCGCAAATCGTTAAGCGTGGCCAAAAGCGGGCGGTAGGCGTCCTCGTCCTTTTGCCCGCTCTGATAGCGATCGAGAATGTCGCCCATCTTGTGGTCGAAGTCGCGCTTGCTGGGTCCATGGTGCGGACACGAACCCTCAAAGCGCCTTAAACCACCATGAAACGAAGGATCTATGTGAAAGAGCTCATGGATGATGGTGATGAAGCGTTCCCGGGGCGGAAGCATCAAAAAGCGAGGGACGCAAAACGCAAGGTGGTATAGGATCTCGCGCCCATCAAGAAAAAAGCGCTGGATCTGATAGGTTCGGTTGCGGCGGATCCCGGTCAGGACACCCTCCTCAAAACGCATCGGAGTGATCCGCGCCTGAAGTCCATGGAGCGTCCTTTTGCGATTGCGAACCAGATTGAGCATCAGCCTGGCCGGATCGATGTGATAAAACTCGGGGCACCGTGAACAGAGGTCGTGACATAGCCTTTCAATAGCAAGCGAAAGGTCCCACGAAGGCAACGCCAGCCTGGCGGGATCCTTGGTTGCAAACTGGAGGACGAGCCTGGGCGGTGGCAGGCCAGGACGGACCCAGGAGATTGTGAAAGGTGGATTTGGCAAGATAGGTAATTTCAAAGACTGTTTGAAGGATGCCTTGGGCCGCTTATGTCGATTGTGTTGATTTTTTGCTCAAGAACCCACCCCAAATGGGCCGATGGAAATGGACAAGCACCCGATCCTGGGTCGGGGGACATGCCATGGTTCGTGGTGCGTTTGTGAGGAGTTGGGTCATGAAGGCAGACAAGCTGGTCCTTTCAGGGGCTATGGTCGTGGGCGCTTTGGGATCGCTTTTCGTAGCGAGCGGTTGCCAAACCCATGTTGCCGGGATGACACTCCCTGCAGCTCACTACCTCGAGCACCCTCCGCAGTACACTCCGCCTTCCCCGGCGTTCCCGCTGAATCGCGAGTTGCGCTATCAGGAAGAAACCGCCGCCAAAGCCGCTCCGGGCGCGGGCGTTGCGATTCGCTAAAACCGGATAAGGGACCTATCCCAAAAGGATGGAGTCCCTGTTTCCGGAAATGGGCCTTAAGACCTAAGTGGCAGGGGCGAGGCCTAACGGCTTGCGAGGACGGTCAGTTCTCGGGGGAGGGGGAAACTCACATGTTCCTCCCGGACCACCCGGTTCTCGATCGTCCCGTTATGTTTGGTCCGAATGTGTTCGACGCAATCCTGAACCACATCCTCAGGCGCACTAGCCCCTGCGGTGATCAGGACACTTTTCACGCCTTCAAACCATTCTTCCTGGATTTCCTGGGCTCCATCGATCAGGAAGGACTTTTTCCCTTTCGTCGAGCCTAGTTCGGCCAGTCTGTTGCTGTTGGAGCTGTTTTTGCTCCCCAAAACCAGCACCAGATCCGCCTCGGAAACCAGTTCACGAACAGCTTCCTGGCGATTTTGGGTCGCGTAGCAAATGTCTTCTTTTTTGGGTGCGGCAATCTGGGGGAAACGGGCGCGAAGAGCCTGGATGATTCCTTGTGCCTCGTCGACCGAAAGGGTCGTCTGGGTCAGATAAGCCAATTTGTCTTCGGGCGTAAAAGGAAGTGTGGGCACATCCTCGGCGGTCTGGACAAGGGTGATGCTGGCGGGCGCCTCGCCCATGGTGCCGATCACCTCATCGTGCCCCTCATGGCCGATAAGCAGGATGTGATACCCTTCACGAGCGAATTTGATGGCTTCGATGTGAACCTTGGTCACCAGGGGGCATGTGGCATCGATCGCCCGCAGGTTGCGCGTGGCGGCCGCCTCACGAATCATCGGCGACACACCATGGGCGCTGTAAAGAACGGTGGAGCCGTTGGGGATCTCGTCTATCGAATCGACAAAAGTCACACCCCGATTCTTGAACCGTTCCACCACCGGGCGGTTGTGGACGATTTCGTGATAGACATAAAGCGGGGTGCCAAAAAGCTCGAGCGCCCGGTCCAAGCTCTCGATCGCCATGTTGACTCCCGCGCAAAAACCGCGGGGATTCGCCAGCAAAATCTTCATCCGTGATGCTCCTGAATGCACCGGGTATATCCTAGGGGCCCAGGGCCCCGGGAGGAGACAGGATCGGAAGAAGGAATCCCCGGGACAACCGAAATGCTCCCTTTGGGCATTTTCACCTACTTTGGTTGAAGGCGAATCTTGCGGAACGCAACAGCGCCATGATCGCCTTGCAAAAGTAGGGGGCCCTTGGCATGTTCCTTGCCCGTGAGGCCCGAAGGGGTTGGCCCCTGGATTTCGACATTCTCCTGGATGAGTTTGTCGTTCAGATAAACCTTGAGCACCTTCGCGTTAGTAACTTTCTTCCCGTCCTCGAATTTGGGGGCAACAAAGTCGATTTCCATGGTCTGCCATTTTCCCGGTTCCAAAGAGGCGTTCTCTTTCGGTGGGCTTGCGCCATAAATTCCGCCCACATCCCCGGGACCTACCTTTTCCTTGCCAAAGCTGTCAAGAATCTGGATTTCGTATTCGCCCATCAGGTAGACGCCCGAGTTGGATCCCTTGGGGACCATGAATTCCAGACTCAGGTGGCAATCGCCATGCTCGGTCACGCTGTAGGCATCTACGCCCTGGGGGTTGGTGTTTACCAGTTCGGGCACGGAGTCCTTTTCGAGGGGATTGGCATTGAGCGCATCGGGATGAAACTTGTTTTGCTTGGCCAGACCGATTTTCCATTTACTCTTTTTCGCATCCCCCTTGAGCTTCCACCCATCCAGGTTGTTCCAAATCAGTTCGATATCCGCGGCAAAAAACACTGGACATAACAGACAAAGCAGGGTCAAAGCCAGAAAGCGTTTCATGGGAGGGGACTCGTGAGGCGGGAGATGGTCGGGAAGGTGGGGCAGGGATGATCCAAAAGCGATCCAGGGTTGATCTTCGGTGAATTCATGCAAACCGCCAAGGGGTTCTGCCCAGGGCAATGTCCAATTTTTCAGGGGTTTTGCGCAAAAGAAACCCTGGGCAAGAATTCCCCTGATTCATGGAAGAAATGGCCATGGAGCGGTAATTTAAGAAAAGTTTGATTTAGATTGTGATGGATACACCCTGGGTGTCATCACGCATGTCCAAGAGGTGGTGATGAAGGCTCACAAAGGTTGGATTTGGGCGGCGGCACTTGGCATGGTGGGTGGTTTGAGTGGGGCGCTGGTCGCTTTTCCACCACCCCCCAATGAAAAGGGAAAAAAAACTGAATCCGCCAAGGTTGATGTAAAACCCGCCTCCGATGAGGCCAAAAAAGCCATCGCCGGTTTTCAGATTCCCGCAGGCTACAAAGGCTCCGTTTTCGCCGCCGAACCCTACCTTGCCAATCCGGTATCTTTTTCGATCGACCACAAAGGTCGCGCGTATGTTGTCGAAAGCTTTCGCGTCCACTCCGGCGTGACCGACATTCGCGGCCACATGGACTGGCTCGATGATGATCTGGCATGCCGCACGGTCGCGGACAGGCGCGTCATGATGGTCAAAAAGACAGGCGACAAATTCCCCGATTATGAAAAAAGCCCCGAACGGATCCGCCGCATCGTCGACACCAACGGCGATGGAAAGGCAGACGAAGCGACGATCTTCGCCGAGGGATTCAGCAAAGTCGAGGACGGGCTCGCGGCGGGTGTTCTCGCGCGGGGCACATCGGTCTGGTTCACCTGTATTCCATCCCTTTGGAAAATGGAAGATCCCCAAAATACCGGAGTCGCCTCGAAGACGACCGCGCTGTCTACGGGTTATGGGATCCATGTCGGCTTCCTTGGACATGACCTGCACGGTTTGATCATGGGTCCCGATGGCAGGCTCTATTTCTCGATCGGGGATCGTGGCCTCAATGTGAAAACACCTAATGGAGATCTTGTATATCCTGATATGGGCGCAATTCTCCGCTGTTGGCCCGATGGCTCGGAACTTGAGATCTTTGCCACGGGCCTGCGCAATCCTCAGGAACTCCTTTTTGATGACCATGGAAACCTCTTCACCGGCGACAACAACTCCGACGGAGGCGACCAGGCCCGTTGGACCCACCTCGTCCAGGGAGGCGACTCGGGTTGGCGCATCGGTTGGCAATTTTTGGAACAACCCAACGCCCGCGGCCCATGGAATTCCGAGGGGATGTGGAAACCACGCCACCCCCAACAACCCGCCTTCATCATCCCGCCCATCGCCAACATAGGCGCAGGACCATCGGGCGTTTTTTATGATCCGGGAACCGGCCTTGATCCCGCGCACCGTGGTTCGTTTTTCATGGTCGATTTTCGGGGCGCTCCGGGGGGCAGCGGTATCCACAGCTTCAAGCTCAAGCCCAAAGGCGCAGGCTTTGAACTTTCCGATCGCAAAAACTTCCTCTGGAACATCCTCGCAACCGATGCCGAGGTCGGTCCCGATGGCGCGCTTTATGTGCTCGACTGGGTCAACGGCTGGGATCTGAGTGGCAAGGGGCGCATCTATCGCTTCGCCCACGAATCCCTTGAAAACGACGCCAAGGCCCAATCGACCAAGCGGATCCTGAGCCAAGGGATGTCGGGCCGGACAATTGACGAATTGTCGAGCCTTTTGGGGCATGATGATCGCCGGGTTCGTCTTGAGGCACAATTTGCCCTGGCCGAAAAAGGCAATACCACACCACTGTCCAATGTCGCAACCGAGGGAACAGGCCTTGCCCGGATTCATGCAATCTGGGGTCTGGGACAGATCGCACGCAAAAATCCCGCCGCGCTCGAAACCGTTCGCGCGCTGGCAAAGGACAAGGATCCCCAGATTCGCGCCCAGGCGGCAAAGGTTTTGGGAGACAACCGCGACGAAAAGTCACAACCCGTTCTCGCCGAACTGACCAGGGATTCCGACCCTATCGTTCTGCGCGAAGCCGGATTGGCCCTTGGCCGAATCTCCTTCGAAGCGAACTTTGCCCCAGCGGTGGAACTTCTCAAGAAAAACGACAACGCAGATGCGATTATTCGCCATGCCGCGGTGATGGCGCTTGTCTCGACCAAGGACGAAAACAAAATTGCCAAGCTGAGCGAAGATCCTTCGGCGGCGGTGCGTTTGGGTGCGGTCCTTGCGCTCAGGAGGTTTGCTTCCGAAAAGCTTGTGACTTTCCTTTCGGATCCGGACCTCTTTGTGGCAAGTGAAGCTACCCGGGCCATTTATGATGCTCCGATTTGGTCCGCGAAAAACGAATCCATGGTTAAAGCCGTTGCTGCCAAGTTGGGCCAGCCCAACAGCAACGAGGCGATCCAGTTCCGCGCCCTGGCCGCGAACAACAGATTGGGGACCGAAGCGAGCGCCCGCGCCATTGCAGAGTTCGCCGCTCGCAAATCGTCGCCTGAGGGACTTCGTCGCGAGGCCCTTCGCTATTTGCGCAACTGGGCCACTCCCGTGGGGCGCGATCCGGTTGTGGGCCTTTGGCGACCCCTGCCCGATCGTGATGCCAAGGTAGCCGTCGCCGCGCTCAATCCCCACTGGGGATCGCTTTTGAGCGCATCGGGCGACCTCCGCAAAGAGGCCATCGACACCGCTTCGGCTTTGGGAATCCGGGCATTGGAACCAAGGCTGCGTGAGATGGCCTCGGATACCACCCTTGATACTCCCACGCGTATCGTCGCGCTGGAAAGCCTTGTCTCCCTCAAGGATAAGGAAGCTGGAACCCTTGGGCGGAAACTCTCCTCGGATGCCGATGAGCGGGTCCGTGCCGCGGGCTGGAAAGCGATTGCCAAGGTCGAAGGAAAGAACGCACAAGCGGACCTGATCAAAATTGCCCGCGAAGCCAGCCCCGTCGAAAGACAAGCGGCTCTCGCATCGCTTGCAAAATCCGGTTCCAAGGAAGTCGAAGCACTTCTGATGGAGCTTCTGGAAGCCGCCAAGAATGACAAACTCCCCAGGGTCATGGATCTTGAGCTTCAGGAAGCGGCCGGAGCGATCAACAGCCCAACTGTCGCCAAGGCTCTCGCCGCGCTCGGAGAAAAGAACAAGGCGCTTGCTCTCGAAGGGTTTGAGCCTTGCCTGGAAGGGGGCGACGCGGAAAAGGGACGCCAACTTTTCCTCTATAAGGGGGAACTTGCGTGTCAGCGCTGCCATCAGGTGGGTGATGCGGGTGGAATCGTCGGTCCGGCGCTCAATGACATCGGCGCGAAAAAAGACCGGAAGTATTTGCTCGAATCGATCGCGTTTCCCAACAGGCATATTGCCCAGGGGTTTGAGACGATCGTGTTGACCCTTTCGTCGGGCAAGACCCGGGCGGGGATCCTCAAGTCCGAGGATGCGAAGGAAGTGACTCTCCTTACCAGCGATGGGGAGACAGTAAAAATCGCCAAATCCGACATCGAGGAGCGCCAAAGAGGTCCATCGGCCATGCCCGCAGATATGACCAAGCATCTCACCAAAGCGGAACTTCGGGATATTGTCGAGTTTCTTTCCACCCTCAAGGCACCCACCAAGTGATTAGCACCCCCGTCGCGGTCGGACTTCTTGCCTTTTGCCTGGGAGCCGAACCGGAGGTCGTGATCCGATCCGGGTATGGAGCGCCTTTAACCGGGAGAGCGATCGTGGTGTTCGCTCACCTGGGGGATCCGGCGCCGCTGGAGCACGCCGGGCATACGGGAATGGATACCCCCGCCATGGTGGGGGTCGATGCCCGCAACCTGACCCGTGGAGAGACTATCCGAATCCCCTCCGGAACGCTCCGCTTTCCCCAGGGAACCCTTGCGGATCTTCCGGCGGGACAATATTCGGTCCAGGCGGTGATCCACAAAAACCCCGACATCAACCTTCCGCTTGCCCCGGGCAATGTTCGTTCCAAACCGGTGGCATGGATTCATGATCCGCAAGATCCCAAACCGGTCGAACTTGTTTTGAGCGAAGTAATCTCAGATAAACTTCCTCCGGAAACCGAGCGGGTCAAATGGGTCATTCTTCGTTCCGAGATGCTTTCGCGCTTTTTTGGCCGCGACATGTACCACCGCGCTGCCGTGATTCTTCCGCCCCAATTCGCGACCGAGCCCCAGGCGCGTTTTCCGCTGGTGGTGCGGATCGGCGGGTTTGGCTCAAGGTTTACGGGCGCAATAAGCTCGGGACATCCCAATTCCCCTTTTCAGCGGGCGATGGCCAAGCCGGACGCGGTCCCCATGGTTATGCTCCATCTGGACGGCGCGGGCCCCTGGGGCGATCCGTACCATGTCAACTCGGCCAACAATGGCCCGATGGGAGACGCCCTCACCACGGAACTCATTCCCGAAATCGAAAAGCGTTTCCGCTCTGGGGGCAAACCCGCGTGGCGCTTCACCGAAGGGCACAGCACAGGCGGTTGGGTCTCTTTGGCGCTTCAGGTGTTTCATCCCGAATTTTTCGGAGGGTGCTGGTCGCACTGTCCCGATCCGGTCGATTTCCGCGATTTTGAAGTGCTCAACATCTACAGCGAGCCCAACGCCTACATCAACCGCTTTGGCTTCGAACGACCCGCCATGCGTACCACCAAAGGGGACATCCAATACACCCTGCGCCATGAGGTGCTGGTCGAGCGGGTTCTGGGGCGAGGCGGGCGTTGGGAACTGGGAGGCAAGGACTGGTCAAGCTGGAACGCGACCTTTGGTCCCAGGGGGGCGGATGGTTTCCCGGTGCCTCTTTGGGATGGCGCGACGGGAAAGATCAACCCGACCGTCGCGGCCCATTTTCGCAAGTATGATATTCGCAACCACCTCGACACCAACTGGACAACGCTTGCCCCCAAACTCTCGGGCAAGATCCGGGTCTTTTCAGGCGAACTGGATGAATATTATCTGAACAATGCCGTTCATCGCCTGGATGATTTCCTCAAAACGGCGACTCCTTCGGCCAACGCGAAGATAGTTTTCGGGCCCACCCAAGGGCACAGTTTTCGTGGGCACTCCGACGAGGAGATGTTCGCCGAAATGGGCCAAACGGCGATGGGCCAGGGACGGTAGAGTATTCTTCTTAAAAAGGATCCAAACAATTTCATATCAAAGGGGCGTGGAGGGGGATAGCGGACAAGAAACTAGGTAAATACCGGTCCAAAAGGCTTACGCAATGCCACCAAAACGCATAGAAAAGCTTAGGAAAAGGTCGCCTACGAGATTCATCCCAACAACCGCAGCATCTTTGTTGGCGCAAATACTATCTTTAGCTTGGCAGACAAACCAAAATCCAAAATTCCCAAAAATATTGCCAAATATTTTTCTCCCTCAGGCCTATTTCTCAATCCTCTCAAAAACAAGCGGTTTCCTTTCAATTTCCACCCGTAACATACCCGATGGATTTCGAGGAAATTTCCTTCTTTTTGGGATTGCCCGCTTGCCTCTACCTTTCGCCTTCTTTGGTTTGATCACCAGCATCTCCCCATGCCCAGACCTCGGAACCCCTATGTCTTCCCGAGTTGTCTTTTTCGTTCGTTGGTTTCGGAAGTTTTTTCGCCCCGTTTCCCAGATTTTCAAGCCTTCTCCGCTTGCCCTGGAATCTTTGGAAACACGGCTTGTTCCTGATGGCCAGGGGTTCTCGCAACTTCTGCCCCAATGGAACGGGAATAACGGGTTCAATCCCCCGGGCGCTGTGGCGCCTCTTTCTTCCAATACCGTTCTTGTTCCCCTTGTGGCACCCTCATCCTTCCTTCGGACCGGGTTCCGTTCCTTCCTCCTTTTCCAATTTCAACTATCCGACTACTCTTCCATCCGCCACAGTAACCCCCACTCTGACCACCTCTATCCTCTCCGGCATTTACCAGCGTCACTACACGCTCAACGCCCAAACCCCCGCCACTTCTTCCACACCTTCAGGGCAGGTTTTCCTGGATGTACAAATTGCTTCCGCCGTCTAATTCAACTCCACTTCCGTCACCGAATCCGGAACCCTGACGGTTTCCCAAACCGTCCTGCAAAACGGAAATCTGATCAGCCAAATCGTGGCTTCCGTGATTCCGTTTTCCCAAACCGAACCCACGCGACCGTCAATCAAAAGCCTCGAAAAAATGCCCCTGGGAATC
>CAMBMH010000106.1 GCA_945868575.1 Singulisphaera sp. GP187
AACAGGGATTGGAATTTCAGGATTTTCTGAGTGATTCAAAAAGAGTCCAAATTGGCTTAGTAGCACACTGGTGAATTAATGTTCACTAATCGAGAAATCAAAACTTCATCAACAAAAGACCAGGGTGGCGAAATCGGATTGGCTTGCCAGACCTCGGATCCACGAAAAGAAACAAGCCAAAACAGGCGAAGACAGTTTTCGGGCACGATCATATAGAGCGCATTTTCAAATTTTATTGATTAATCATTTATTTCAATAATATTTCTGCAAATTTCTTCTATTTTTTCTTTGCTCGGAACTTCTATCAGAGGCTCAAGGATATTGTAAATTTCCTCTCCCGTTCTAATTTGCTCTTCAACAATCTCGGTAAGGGTCTTTTCTTCCCTTTCCTTACAGTACGCAAGTTGGATTTTCTTGCGCCGGATTCCCGAATCGAGAATGGAAACCAAATCCAACAGATCGCATTCGTGGATGGCAAGAACTATCCCATGCCCGTAACGAATCGCGGTGGTGTTGATAACAGGTTCCTTGGACATTTCCTTCTCCCAAATGACAAAACATTCCAAAACCCCAATCGCTTGATGGGCTTCCACGCAATTCATTGCTGCACAAAGGGAATCGCGCCCGGACTTGGGCATCAGACAAGCAAGTCGATCTCAACCCCAATCCGGCACCAATCAAACATTGGCATTCAAAACGCAGCCCTATGTATTGCCCAATCACCGGAGCATCGGGAAGTAAATTCAGGAATTTTTTTGGTTATTCCCAAAAGCCCCATCAACCAATGATACCATTTAATAAAAATCCAATGCACATTTGATATCATTATATATTTAATTATTATAAAAGCTTGTCGACTTAATGTACCTGAAGCGGGTTGAACCCGGTGGTAGCACCTAGCGGTTAATTGGGATAGGCTGGCGAACAAAAAGGGCCGAAATCGGCCTGAAGGGTGTAAGCAGGTGTATTTCTACACCCGCAGAGAAACACAAAGACAAAACCCCTCGAAAACTTTCGCGGTAAAGCGTTTGTTTTCAAGGGGTTGTGAAGTGGACAGAGTCGGGTTTGAACCGACGACCCCAGCCTTTTCAGGGCTGTGCTCTACCGGCTGAGCTATCTGTCCGACCCTTTTAGTCTAAAGGCCATTTGCGCAGGCGTCAACCAGACATTGCCCGGATTTAACAGGACCGGGCCTATTGAACCGGGACTCCCCGCCATTACTCTATTCATTACTTAAACTTGCGTGGGTTGCCTGATTGATGTTAAATCCGGTTTGGGATGCGGATAGGCTTGAGCGGTGCCAGGAGAGGCTGGGGTATCGCTTTTCCCGACCTGACCTTTTGGTTAGGGCGCTGACCCATTCCTCCGGAGCCAATACCCGTTTAAGTTCTTACGAACGCCTTGAATTTCTAGGCGATGCCATTCTTGGATTTTTTGTTTCCGAGTACCTTTTCGAGCGCCATCCCGATCAGCTTGAAGGGGATCTGACACACCGCAAGTCTGCTCTGGTAAGCCGCGATACTTGTCTCCTTTGGAGCCGGGAACTGGGTCTGGAAGAGTTTGTGGTAATGGGGAAAGGCGTGGATACGGGCGGTATTCCCCAAAATATTGTTGCGGACATTTTCGAGGCAGTAGTGGCCGCGGTGTATCTGGATGGCGGGATGGTTGCGGCCAAAAATCTTCTGCTTCCAAGAATTGCAGGTGTTGCGGGACGGCTTGGCGAACAGGAAAAAGCCGCACTTCAAAAAAGCCGCCTTCAACAACACTGCCAAAAGGAAATGGGCATTTCGCCTTTGTATCTGGTCCTGGACGAACAGGGCCCGGACCATTGCAAATGCTTCAAGATTGCCGCAAAGGTGTCTGACAGGATTTTTACACCTGCGTGGGCAAACACCAAAAAAGAAGCGGAACAGAGGGCCGCGGCAAACGCGCTTTCCGAACTTGCGGGAGGCGCGCCACCCTATGGGGAAGGATGAGGTCGGGAACGGATTTTCCGGGGAATTCCAAAGTGCTTTTGGTGTGGCGTTCCCGTATCGTATCAGTTGTCAAGGCGCTTGTTGCACGCTTGAGGCACGCTACAAAGTCGCCGCAAGGTGGAGCGATGGTTTCACCTTGGAGTGGAAGACCTATGCCCTTTTGTGCGCGGATTGTCTTTCGGCCGGATATGCCTTGGCCGTGTCAAGGCGCCAAAGCTGCCGGTTAACTCCCGGAGAAAGCCTTGAGCGCCCTGTAATTTTGGAACTTGCTCCGGGACAACCCAGCATGCACATGGTGCGACGGGCGGATCTGGAACGAACAGGCATCAATTTGGAAGCCAAATCCGGGCAAGATTTGCCCAGAGAGGTGGGTTCGTGATGGGCAAACGCATCAATCGCCTGGCTGTTATCCTTTGGGGAGTGTTCGCGATGGCAGCGCCGCAAATTTCCGGGCAAACCGATGCACCAGCACCAGGAGCGCCAGGGCAACGGCCACTGGAGGTGGCGGACCTTTTCAAAATGGTCCGGATCAGCGATCCCCAGGTTTCCCCTGATGGTAACACGGTAATTTGGGTGGAATCGCGAGTGGACTTTGCCTCGAACAAAAGCAGTTCGAGCCTTTGGGTCGGCCCCTCGGCAGGCGGCAAGGACCCGGTTCGCTTGACCTGGACAGACAAGAAGGACCGCCATCCCCGCTGGAGCCCAAACGGGAAATGGTTGCTTTTCGAATCCAATCGTTCGGGCGATATGCAAATCTGGGGTTTGCCCCTTAATGGTGGGGAACCCCGTCAACTCACCCGGATCTCCACGGGTGCCTCCGGGGCGGTTTGGTCCAATGACGGGAAAAAGATAGCTTTTGTATCCACTGTTTACCCGGAATATTCCAGTCTTCCCTTCAAGGAAAGCGACCAAAAAAATCGTAAACGCGAAGAAGATAAAAAAAATAATCCGGTGAAGGCAAAGGTTTTCAAAAAACTCTTTTATCGTCACTGGGATGAATATGTTGAAGACAAAAGGCAACACCTTTTCGTGCTCGATTTTGATGGCGAAGGTGGCGGTCAACCAAGGGATGTGACACCCGGAGACCGGGATGCAAATCCGACTTCTTCGACCTTTTCCGTTGGCGATGATTTCCAGTTCAGCCCCGACTCCACCCACCTGATTTTCACCGCCGTTCCCGCGAAGGGGGAATCCTGGTCCACGGATTTTTCCCTGTGCCGCGTCCCTGTGACGGGTGGAAATGAAAAGTGGGAGGAACTGTTCAACCATCCCGCCGCGGAAGGATCTCCCCGTTTTTCACCAGATGGCAAAACTCTTGCCTTTCGTCGTCAGGCACGGCCAGGCTTCGAGGCGGACCGATGGACCCTTTGCAGTGTCCCTTGCAGTCCCGATGGCAAAGCAACAGGCGAAATCACCAGCCACACGGAAAAGCTAGACCGGTCCATTGATGAGTTTTCCTGGTTGCCTCAAAACGATGGCTGGCTGACATCTTTTGATGAAAATGGTTACAAGCCCGCCGTTGGGATCGACCTCAAGGGTGGCGTGCATTACGCGCCTGGAGTGAAGGGATTGGGGGCGTATTCGGGAATCAATTCCGCTGGAAAATCCGCGATCGCTTTGCGCGCCCGTATGAATCATCCGGCCGAAGTTGTCCGGATTGGGGGCGACAATCCCGAGGTGATCAGCCCGGTGAACAAGGATCTACTTGCGCAGATTCGGCTTCCCCGGCCCGAGTCCGTGGAAATTGAGGTGGAAGGCGCCAACATGCAAATGTGGATTCTCAAACCTCCCGGGTTTGATGAGTCCAAAAAGTGGCCTTTGGTATATCTGGTTCATGGCGGCCCTCAGGGCGCTTGGGAAGATTCCTGGAGTTATCGTTGGAATCCCGAGATCTGGGCTGCGCGGGGCTATGTCGTTGCCGCGCCCAATCCCCGTGGGTCAACCGGATTCGGCCAGAAATTTTGTGATGAAATATCAGGTGATTGGGGTGGAAAGTGTTACGACGACCTGATGAAGGGGATGGATTACCTGGAAAAACTTCCCTATGTGGACACCGACCGGATGGCATCCGCCGGAGCCAGCTTTGGGGGTTACATGATGAACTGGTTCCAGGGAAAGACCAAGCGCTTCAAAACCCTGATCACCCATTGTGGAGTCTTCAACTTTGAAAGTATGTATGCCACAACCGAGGAGTTGTGGTTTGATGAGTGGGAACATGGTGGCCCCCCTTGGGGCAAGAACAAAGCCTCTTATGAAAAATATTCCCCGCACAAACTTGCGGCGAATTTTTCCACACCCATGCTGATCATTCACAACGACCTCGATTTCCGCGTTCCGGTAAGCGAGGGTCACCAATTATTCACCACCCTTCAGCGCCTCGGAATTCCCAGCCGTTTTGTGAACTTCCCGGATGAAGGCCACTGGGTGGTTCAACCCAAAAACAGCGAATTCTGGCACAAGGAAGTGTTCGAATGGCTTAAGAGCCATGTAGCTCCGGGCCCTCGCTAGATATTTTCCAACGGGATATTTCTGGCAGCAGAGGATATCTCCCAACGGATAACGGAAAGTTTTTCCACAAGCAACGGATTTCCCGCAATTGTTCACAGAAATTCCCAAAGGCCTAGCACAAAAACTCCATGAGGAGGTAGGCTCGCAGGCCCTCCTGGGATGGATGCAGCTTTCCGGGGGAAAGCCCTCGGACAAGTTCCGGGCCTCCATGGCAAAGGCATGGTCGATTTTAAATGCCGGAGGTGAAAGCCCGGTTTGGCGAGCCCTATTGGGTTGGCTGGATAATGAATGGAATTCCGCGGCGCTGAAAGGGGAAGGTGGAACCGGAATTTTTGCGGGCCCACCGATCGCCGGTGCGGCAATCGTCGCCAGCGGAATTTTCATTGAAGCGACCCTGACCAACAAAAGGGAACTTCTTGGTGGCCCTGATCCCGACCTTGTGGCCGGCCCCCTTTGGATTCCTTCACTTTTCGAATATTTTGTATCCAATTTATCCCCCGAAGAAATACCCGGGGCAACCGCGCTCAGTGGCAAAATCAACACACCTGAACTCGATTGGCTTGTCCCAATCGTTCGCCGGGCCATGGGGCATTTCCACGATTTCGTGGGATACAGACCTGTGCCCGTATTGGAATCAGGCCGCAAGGTGCGTGTTCATAACGGTGAAAGGCACAGGCCGGGAATCCTTTGGTGGCCTGGGGTAGGAGTCGCCCCGATTCCAGAGGCCCCCATGGTGGCCCGCACAATCCATTGGCTGAACCATGCACCTTCGGACATACTTGAGGATGCTGGTTTTTCCATGTCGGCGTTGACGGAACTTGCCGTCGATCTCCGGGAATATGACCACTCGCAACCCGCCGCCCAAAGACCCAACCATCTTTTCGGAGAGTGGGACCCGGAAAAGATTGACAACAAAGGCCGATTCACACGGATGGTTGTCCGTTCGATGCTATTGAGGCTCCTTTGGGACCAGGTGGAAAACCCCGGGCCAGGTGATCCGGCGGATCGCCTGGAACGCCTCGAAGAAGCGGCAATACTTCTTGCCGGCGTGATTCTTATGTCGGCGGGTGTGCTTGGACAGGGGCCGGAGTCTGTCGAACCCACGAAAAGTCTTGCATTTATCATCCCCAGGATCGCCACCTATCGCGATGCCTTTTATGGTCAGGTGATGACCGCCCTTCCCAAAGCCCATCGAATGAGGCTGGAGGCAGAGGCCCGTTTGCTCAAGCAACCCTTGGGTAGGGTTCGCCAATCCCTCAATCGGGCAATTTCCGCCCAACGGGCGACCCAACTTCAAAACCGCTTGTTGGCTCGCCTTTTTGGCCGTTTGGGCCTCACCGAACTTGCCATGGAACGGATAGGCTCCATCCGGGTTCCATCGGTCCGGTTAATGGTGGAATTCGAGAGGCTGATCCAAGGCTGGGAAGAGGCACCAGACCCTGCCAATGACCCATTCCGTTGGCTTCGCAAGGCCTTCCATGTTGTTAAAAAAGGGGTTTCCTGTGGTGCGTTTGCGGATCCATGGAATCTGATTGGGTTTCAAGGACTTTATCCTCTTGGACCGGCCAGGGAAGATGGCATTCCGGATGAACGGCTCGAAGACCTGCGGTGGATGGTTTCCACCCTGATCAACGAATGCAGCCGCGCCCACGCGTCGGCATCGGCCCATGGCGAGAAAAAGTCACGGTCCCGCCTCAGGGTGTTATTGGGGGGAGTAACGGAATGGTGGTCAAAATTCCCCTCCATGGGAGTCGATGACAACGACCACCCCGACGCGGGTTCGGAATTTCGTTCGGCCCTTCGGGTCGCCCGAGCTCTTGGGGTATGGCGATCGCGTGGCGAAGTGCCCGCCGACCTCCCGTTCTGGAAAAAAGTCCTATCGACTCTCGAAACAGGCGAGGCTGTCGCGGAAATTTTTCATGTTCTTTTGGCGCATGGAGACCTCCAGGGTGCCCTTGGAATCCTGATCTACTGGATTGATGCCTTCGACATGCACAGCACCGCCGAAGGTAGAACCGACCTGAGCACGCTTGTTGGTCTTTGGGATACGGCCTGGCGAGAAAAACTCGAATCAATTGATTCCGGTAAGGATTTGTCAGGGCAGAAACAAAAGGATTCCGCAACATATGAAAATCAGGCTCCCTCAAGCCCGGAGCCAAAAAAGGATTTTAAAGATTCAACAGACCTTAAAAATCGCACAAAGGTTGAGGCGGGTGTCGAAACCCGGGAGGCCAGGCGACTCGAACTTGTAAAGGTATACAGACGAGCGATCGACTATATCGATGCGAACCTTCCCGATGATGTCGCCGCGCCGTTTTTGATCGATGGGATCCTCAACAGCGATAACGAAGAGGATCAGGAAAAGCAAAGGGACTCGGGCGAGGATAAGCCATGGAGCGAAAACTCCGAGGATGAGGATGATGATGGGGAAGAGGAATCTCCCTGGTCCACGGATGAGGATGCCAAGGGTGGCCTGGATGATGGACTACCGGGGTCAGATTTTCCAGCAGAAGAAGGTCTTTTTAATCTGGAATACTACCTGGGCCAATTTGGCGCCTGGGTTTGGCTGTTGGAGCGGACCCTCACGGAACCCATACTCTATGGCCTGATCACGGTGTGTATTGACACCATGGCCAACCGTGCCGCCCAATTTCGCAAATTGATGGAGCACCTGTCCCAGGCGGAAGTTCCCCTCCCTGGAGCCGAAGTGGATTCGGTCATGGAATTTGAACGCCGAAGGGCGATGAAATTCCACACCATGGAGCGCGCTGGAGAAATCCTCTTCCGGTTGGAGGCACTCCTTTGTTTGGCGGGAAGACCAGGCTCCGAAGGGGGAGCAAAGGATTTGCAAGTTGCCTACACCAAGGCACTAGGCTCGAACTTGGCGCCTATTGATTCCGACCCAAAAGAATCAAAAACCAAGGTGCCTCCTCAGGAAAAGGCCCCATTGGTCCAACACCCTTATGTACCGTTCGATCCCGTCGAGGTCGATTCGTGGATCCAACTCCTCATTGGGCGGGAATTACTGCACAAGCCAATGATGGCGGATGGCCTATGGCAAAATTGGATTTCCAATCGGATGTCTCTCTGGTTTGTCCAAAGAACACTGCGAAGTCTGGCCCGCAACGCGGACTTCCCGGGAATCATCAAATTCCTCACCAAAGCGCATCAGGCGGAGCTTTCGTCCACACTTACCGCGCCGAGGGTAAGCGACTTTCACCACTATTTTGAAATCGCTTTTGTTGAAAGTTTTCGCGGGGTTTTCCGGGTTGTGAGCAGTGCAAGTCCTTCGCGCATCCGCTCCGCCGGACTTTTCCGCGGACTTATGCGGCTCATGGAAAAATTCCGGACAGCCTGGCTCGCCCAAGGTCGACAAACCCGCCTGAGCACGCTGGATTCTGTTGATGATCGGCAAATGGAAGCCCTCCGTGGATTCATTCGGCACTTTGGTCGCGATCTTTTTCCCGCCCGGCTAATGGGGCTTGGCAATATCCGGGGGATCCTTGACCGCGGTGTGGCCCAACACCTTGCCAATCTGAAAAGAAACCGCGACCCGCTTGACAAGAACAAGCTCCTTGAAGAACTGGGCGGATCAATCACCATGGAGGACGCCTCCTCCAAATTGGAACTGATCCTTAGGGCTGTCGCGGAAAGTTATGACTGTTTCAAGGATTACAAATCCACAACCACCGTGTCGGATTATGGGGAGAACCTCCATGTCCTGCTTGATTTTCTCCGGATTAAGGCCGCATTTACCAGGGAAGTCTGGAACCGCGGTCCATGGTACCTATTGCACAGGGAAATGCTTGAAGCCGGTTTGCGGGAACCGCTGGAGGAATGGATAGGTGAAGTGATGGCGGAATTTCGTCCAATCGCCGATCAATACCTTCAAAAGATCGCTGATCTTGAAAAACGACATGGCGTCCGTTTACTCACGGTCCGCCAGGAAATCGAAGAAGGCCTCTGGATGCCCATGGAGAACGAAAGTCTCCACTATCACCTTCGTGATCTTTGCGAACTCAAAGAAAACAGCGACCAGACCGCCTACAAGCAGGGACTTGTTGGCTTCAGGAAGGAACTGGCCAAATGGGTTGGAAAACCCTGGGGAGTGGGTCGCGATGCCCCTGACTGGATTCGCAAACTTGATGACAAAAGCGCCTCCGAAGGCGATGAGTCCACCATACTACGCTTTGGTCCACTCGATCCGGAACCTCCAATCCCAACAAATCCAACAAGCACCAATCCAACATCTTCCAATGGTGGCGGCCTGACGCTGGAAATTATCCGGGATAGGCTTAAGGAGCTGGATTCGCCCTCAAAGGATTCCTGATACGATAGTATTGTATTTACCAACCGAAATAGTCCCTTGCGCCATATGACGGTTGAAACCAACCAATAAAAATTTATCCCCCCATGACTGGGGGGATTATTATCGAGACCATACTACCTGCCCAAGGCCATATAGACAGTTTTTACCTCGGTATACATCTGAAGGGCGTATTCGCCCAACTCCCGACCGATACCGGACATCTTGAATCCGCCAAAAGGCGCCGCGGCATCAAATACATCGTAACAATTGACCCAAACTGTCCCCGCGCGGAGGCTATTGCTTACCTTTAGGGCCTTGTTGATGTCAGTTGTCCATACCGCAGCGGCCAAGCCGAAGAAGCTGTTGTTACCACGACTGATAACATCGTCAATGTCCTTGAATTTTAGAATGTTCATCACGGGACCAAAGATCTCGTGCCTGGCGATGCGCATGTGGTCCTCGACGCCGGTAAAAACAGTAGGCTCTATGAAATAACCCGGGCCACCTGGGGAGCCGCCTCCGGAAAGAAGCTTGGCACCTTCGGCCTTGCCTGATTCGATGAAGCTTAAGATCCGGTCGCGTTGTTCGGCGCTTACCTGTGGTCCCTGGGTAACGCCTTGCTCGAAGGGGTCGCCTACTTTTTGGGCTTTTACTTTTGCCAACATTTTTTCGACAAAAACATCATGGATGCTCTCCTCGACGAAAAGTCGGCTTCCCGCACAGCAACATTGCCCCTGATTGAAGAAAAGCCCAAACCAGCTCCCCTCAACGGCCGCATCGATATCGGCATCGGCAAAAACGATATTTGGGCTTTTGCCACCAAGCTCAAGGCTAACACGCTTGAGATTGCTCCGGGCCGCGGCCTCCATAATGATCTGGCCCGTGGTGTGTTCGCCTGTAAAAGCGATTTTGTCCACATCCATATGGGAGGATAAAGCCGCGCCGGCGGTTGGGCCGAAGCCTGGAACCACATTAATCACACCATCCGGGAAACCCGCCTCCTGAGCAAGCTTTGCCACAGCCAAAGCGCTTAAGGGTGTCTGCTCGGCGGGTTTGAGAACGATAGTGCAACCAGTAGCCAGCGCCGGCCCCCATTTCCAGGCCTGCATGAGCAGGGGAAAGTTCCAGGGAATGATCTGTCCAACCACACCCACGGGTTCATGCCTCGTGTAGCAAAAGAAGTCGCCTTCCACTGGAATCGTCTTACCGTGGTACTTGTCGGCCCAACCCGCGTAATAGCGGTACGCCCGAATAACCAGCGGAAGGTCCGCCGCGATGGCATCGCCCACGGGCTTACCGTTGTCGAGGCTTTCCAAAGCGGCCAATTCATGAATGTTCTTTTCAATCAGGTCGGCAAGTCGGTTGATCAGGCGCCCCCTATGGGATGCGCTCATTTTGGACCAGGGACCCGATTCAAATGCCCGCCTTGCCGCGGCGACAGCAAGGTCAACATCTGCTTTGTCACCTTCGGCAACCCGACAAATTACTTCCCCCGTTGCGGGATTAATCGTCTCAAATGTTTTCCCCGAAACACTTGGAATCCATTTGCCATCAATGAGCAAAAGCTGATCGGGCACATGGGGCTTGGTGATTTTTGCAAGGGATGTCAAAGCGGTCATGGGAGGCTCCAATGGGAGGTGGAATAGGGAGAGCAAAAGTAGCCAAAAGCGAAGTGATTACTCATTCGATATTGTCGGCAGGTCCCTTGGGACCGTCAATGAGGCTGCAAAGTGGGGTATCCGGGTTCCAGGATGGGGATTAATCCCGTTCCGCGTTGGGTTTTGAACCTGATTGGTTATGGGATTGTTCGGGACAATTTGTAAAACGATTTTATTCCACCACAATTCCTTTCCCTGGAGCGTCTGATGAGCTTTTCACAACGCGGGAATTTTTCCCGCCGCGGTTTTGTGCAAAAATCCCTTGGTGCCTTGGGTGTAGCCGGTTTGCCAGTTTGGTACGCGAAGGAAATTGTCGCAGCCCAGGAGGAACGAACCGGACAAAAGCCTGGTGATATCGTCCGAATGGGCGCAATCGGTATTGGCAGCCCCCAAAGCCGTGGTCGCGCCATATATCAAGACGCCAAGCGCCAAAAGGGTCGTTATGTAGCGGCTTGTGATGTCGATGCCCGCCATCTCAAAAATGCCCTCGAAATGATGAAGAAAGACGGATTCACCGAAGCGAAAGGCTACGAGGACTTCCGCGAACTTCTCGACCGCAAGGACATCGATGCGGTAACTATCGCAACGCCTGATCAATGGCATGCAATTATCGCCATTGAAGCTCTTCGCAAGGGAAAAGATGTCTATTGCGAAAAGCCACTGACCCTGACCATTGAAGAGGCTTATGCCGTCGAAAAAGCCGCAAAGGAAACCGGTCGCGTGTTCCAGACCGGTAGCCAACAACGCTCCGACGCAAGGTTCCGCCTTGCTTGTGAACTTGTTCGCAATGGCCGGATCGGCAAGATCAAAACCGTTGAGGCCCGCATTGGCCGTAACCCAACCGGGACCTTCAAGACCGCTCCGGTTCCCGAGGGACTAAATTGGGATTTCTGGCAAGGCCCCTGTGCGACCGTGGACTTCATCCCCCAACGCTGCCACTATGAGTACCGCTGGTGGTACGAGTATTCCGGCGGAAAAATGACCGACTGGGGCGCCCACCATATCGACATTGCCCAATGGGGTCTCGGTCGCGATGGCAGCGGCCCGATCTCCATCGAAACCGAGGCGGAAGCTCCGGCCGCAGACAGCAATTCCTACAACTGTCATCCCAAATTCCGCGTCACATATACCTATGATGACGGCGTGGTCCTCCACACCCTCTCCGATGGAGAAAACGGAATTCTCTTCACAGGCGAAAAGGGAACCATCTTCGTCAGTCGTGGCGCCATCCGGGCTTCTGATGACAAGATCCTTAAAGAACCTTTGAGGGACAATGACATTCGCCTTGAAGTTTCCAATAACCACATGGGCAACTTCTTTGATTGCCTGAAAACACGCGCAGCTCCCATCTGTAATGTCTCTGTCGGGACGAGTTCCGTCGTGGTTTGCCACCTTGGCGTCATTGGTTTGCAACTGGGCAAAAAACTCAACTGGGATCCCAAAGCCAAGAAATTCCAGGAGGCCGAAGCCAACGCAAAGATCTCCCGGCCTATGCGGGCCCCATGGAAACTGGATGGGGGCAAAAAAATGGAGGCAGCGGCCAAACCTGCTGAAACCATCACTCCTGTTGAGACGGGAACCCGTCAGCCTTTGAAAAACAAGATCCTTCAACGCCTGAAATCGGTACGCCGTCCGTGGAAGTCAGAATCCTAGAATCCGGAAACCTGAATCCCGGACAAAGGCAACTTTGGCTTGCCGGGGAGGATAAACTCCTCCTCGGCCAGTGTGAGATTGACACCTACCGGGCCAGTGGCCCCGGTGGGCAAAAGCGGAACAAAACCAGTTCCGCCGTCCGCCTTAGACACCTCCCTTCGGGCTTGATTGCCATTTCCGAAGACAGCCGTTCCCAGCACGAAAACAAAGCGTGGGCCATAAGGAGGCTTCGTAGGGATATTTGCATCAAACTCCGGGAACCTTCTCCGGATCCATTTAGTCTCCCTGAAAATCTTGCGCCGTTTCTTTCCCACACAGGGATTCATATTTCCCCCAAAAACGAGTATTTTTTTCCACTGGGAGCCCTAGTGCTTGATCTGATGGAAAAGCATCAGGGCCGGGTTTCGGCTGTTGGGGCCACTCTCGAAATCAGTACCGCTCAAACATCCGATTTCCTGACTTCGGAAAAACACCTTCTTGACCAAGCGAACAGGATTCGAAGACATTTTGGGCATACTTTGCTAAATTATTAAGAGAGCGGCCGCCTTTTGTGGTGGCCTTTTTGATGGCGTGGCGCCCCAATCCATCGGGGACAATTCGTCAAGGATCGGTGTCATGTCCAAGCCACTCAATTTCTCGTGGGTCGAACCCAATCTTTTGGCCGGGCTCGCCTATCCCGGAAGGGTTGAGGAACTCCAATGGCTTCGCGCCAATGGAATAGAAATCCTCCTGACTTTGACCGAGCAGCCTCTCAGCAAATCAAACATCAATGAATCAGGGATCTTTGCCATCCACGAACCCATTCCCGATTGGCAGGCGCCGACCATCGAACAGCTCGAGCGTTGTCTGGGAATTATCCGGATGGCCAACGAGAAACGGTTTGCTGTCGCGGTACATTGCGCCGCCGGTATTGGCAGAACGGGTACAATTCTTGCTGCTTACCTGATGTCCAAGGGAATTCCTTTGGATGATGCCATATCCCAAATTCGCAAATTGCGCCCCGGCTCGGTCGAATCCACTGCTCAGGTTGCACTGCTTAAGGAATGGTCCTTGAAATTGGAAGCCGATAAAAAATCCGCAATATAGCGTCTTACATAATAATCAGTTGATTAAACCTACAGATATGTTTGGCCTCCTCAAGGAAGAATTGGCCTGAGGAGAGTATTTGTTCTTTGACTTGCGAGTAACTTTCCCGGCAAAAACCTAGAGAACTATTTCCAATCCGGGAACTCCGCCTTCCAGGACCTCGCCAATAATTGCATGGGCCAGGGTCCCTGCCTTTTTAAGCGCCAAAACCAAGCGGGGGGCCTCATCGGGGGGAACCGCAAAAAGCAATCCGCCTGATGTTTGGGGATCGAATACCAGTTCCTGCCTGGTGGTGTCCAATCCGGGTTGAAGGATAACATGCTCCATGGCAAAATCGCGGTTGCTTTTGCTGGCCCGGGTGAAGTAGCCCTTACGGATCATCGACTCAACAGCAGCAAAAGAGGGTAGCTCGCCAAGCTTAAGCCGGATGCGCTGGCCGCTCCCCAGCGCCATTTCCAAACCATGGCCACCCAGACCAAATCCGGTCACATCCGTGCAGGCATGAACGGTGAAATCCATGGCAGCCAATGCAGCCGCCTTGTTCAGGTCGGCCATACTCCGGATCGCATCGGAAAGGAGCTGGTCCGGACATTTGCGCGCCCGATGGGCCGTGGTGACAAATCCGGTTCCCAATGGCTTGGTCAAAACCAGCAAATCGCCAGCGACGGCACCTGAGTTGGACCAGAATTTTTGGGGGTGCACAATACCCGTTACCGATAGGCCAAATTTGATTTCCGAATCGCGTACGGTGTGCCCACCCACAACGGTGCAGGATGCTTCCCGACACCGCTCGCCTGCTCCCTCAAGGATAGGCCCCAACCAAGTGAATCCAGGGTCCTTGTCATCGGGATAACCAAGCAAGTTAAGCGCCGTCTTGGGCGTTCCCCCCATGGCGTAAACATCGCTTAGGGAATTTGCCGCCGCGATCTGCCCATAGGCATATGGGTCATCCACCACAGGC
>CAMBMH010000107.1 GCA_945868575.1 Singulisphaera sp. GP187
TTCTTCAGGAACCAAAAGCCATTGTTTTGGTGAAATCTTCACGGGCATGGGAGGAACTGGAAGCCTCTACCCCCAAGGGTTGGAAGTGGCAGGCCTCCTCTGATCCTGGACAATTTCGGGCGGCGAGGCTTATCCGAAATCCCTGAAAACCCTTACGAGAAAACCGGGTATTGGATTTGCCAACGACCTGATCTGATCCTGGCAATGGACGAATAAAAAAGGGGCCCGAGAGGCCCCTTGTGTTTTGGAAACGAGGAAGAAATTACTTCTTGCCCTTGGTTTCTTTCTCATCCGCTCCGGCTTTGGCAGTCTTCTTGGTCTTCTTGCCGATTTTGAAAACCCGAACCTTCTGGATGCCAAAGGGGCTCTGCTCGGGCTTCCATTTGTCCTCAGACTTGAGAAGCAAAACACGCTCCGCGCGGGTCAGCACATTCCGGGTACGGCTGAGGGAGTTTTTACGGCGAAGACTTTTATCCATCGACATGGTTAGGACCTCTTATATGTTCCAAACCGATAATATACTCCATGGAATGGCTTTTGGGCAAGCGCCTCTTGAGCGGAAGATCGAAGATGAATTCCCATACGGCCAATTTGGACCCCCAAACACCCCTGCCTGATGGTAATCAGGGCGGCTCCCGTCCCAGGCTGCCGGTTGTCGCAACTTCGTTTTTGTCAAGATATTGGGCCATTTGGCTGATCATCGCACTGATCGTCTATGAAACAACTTCCCAGCCTGCTTTGGCCGCAATGTTTGCTTGTGTCAAAGTGGGTTGGGACGATTTCAGTCTGGCGCATTGGCTTTATCGAGTGGATTCGAACCGCAAAGGTGCGATTTTGCGTTCGGTTGTTTATGTCTCGTGGGGCATGGCGAAGATTGCGCTTACGGCAACCCTTGTAATGGCTGCGACCATCACGATCATGGATCTTCTGAGGTGGGCCGGGCAGCCCTGGATTCAGCTTATACGGGCGTTGTGGGGAGCTTTGGTGGCCCTACTTGTGGGGATGACACTTTCGGGTGGTGCGACCTTGATTGCGGCCATCCTGGCTTGGGCCTCAGGGCAGAAACTTTATGTAGGAAATGCCGTAGCCCGTGCCCGGGAGGGGAGCTATTGGCCTCCCATCAACACCAATCCTACCGGGTATTTCATGGGAGGGGGAAACCGGGTCTCGTGGCTTCTTGCCTTGTCCTGGTTGCTGACCATGACTTTTGGGGGAGTTTACATTCAGATTGTCGTAGCAAAGCAGGCCCCCAACAGGATGATTGCCCGACAAAAGGCATCGCCTTGGATTTTGGCTCTGGGGGGAGGGACGGTTTTGGCGTATTTCTATCTGGGGAGGAAAGTGATCGCCCAAAACCCGCAGGAGTGTTGGTCTCTTCCGGAGTGGGCGGAGTTTTCCGGGGATTCCGATGCGGAACCTTTTCCTGAAGAATGGGCCCATTTGCAAATTGGCCGCTCGGATACCTTGGGGTCATCCGGGGGGCTTACTGATTCCTGAAATGGGTATCCTAACAAGTTCCGGGGGCCATGAGCCCTTTCCCCGAGTGGAGCGTGGTCCTTGCAGTTTCTTCACGGATATCTTTTGATCGGAGCGGTGATGGCGGGTCTTCCCGTCGTACTTCATCTTTTGATGAGGCAAAAGCCAAAGGTCCAAATTTTTCCAGCTTTGCGATTCCTCCAAAAGAGAATGCAAAATTCGCGTCGTCGCATGCAGATCCAAAACTGGCTCCTTCTCCTCCTTAGGATCTGCCTGATTTTATTTTTGTGTTTGGCTTTGGCCTGGCCCCAGCTCACCAACCTGGGTGAAGGCTGGGGAATCAGTCGCGAGGTCGCCGCCTTGTTTGTTGTCGACACAAGCGCCAGCATGCAGCTCAAGGTTGGGGAAAAGAACCGGATTGATGCGGCACGTGCCGTCATCGAACAGATCCGTGCCCGCTTTGGAGCCGAGAGCAAATTGGCAATTGTTGACACAGGAGAAGGTGCCGAGGGGGGTGAGGCTGGTTGGCTTTCTGTTCCACTGTTTGAGCAAAAATTATCCACTTTGGGTGGAAAGGCCGGAGGTGGCCCGTTGGGCCCCGCGGTGGCCAGGGGTCTTGAGCTGTTCCGCAAAGAGGGAGCGGTTTCGGGATTGGGCAAGGTTATTTACATCCTCACGGATCGTGCCGAGCGATCCTGGGAGGGGCTTGAAGCTTCGCTCCCCCCGGAATCAATTCCTGATGGGGTTCATATTCACCTGATTGATGTAGGTCCCGAAAAGGTATTTGACGCCGCAATAGACAAGGTCGAGCTGGAACCCGCAGTTGTTGCCCCTGGGGGGAGGGTCAGCGTTCGGGTCGAAGTCCACGCCAAAGGTGAACCTTTCAAGGGGCAACTCTCGTGCGTACTTGAAAACGACCCCGAACCTGGTGCAAAGCCCGAGATCAAAAGCATTGAAATTCCCGCCAACGAATCGAAGCTGGTGGTCTTTGACCGGACGGTTCCGGTACGGCCGGGTGGCCCCTCAGGGGAGTTTTTGGGCCAGTTCAAAATCAACCTTTCACCGGAGGACAATTGGTCCTCCAACAACCATGGACAAGCTACTTTTCTTGTCCGGGAAAAGCGCCTTGTTTTGGCCCTCGCGGATCGTCCGGAGGATGCGCGTATCTGGAAGGCCGCGCTTGAGGCGATGGGCACCTACAGTTGTGAGATCCGAACTCTTGCGGATCCGGCCGGTTGGACACTTGAGGCTATGGCTCCCTTTCAGGTAATTTGCCTGATGGAACCTGTTTCACCCTCGACGGCACTTTGGACCAGGCTTTTGGAGGCAACCAAAGCGGGCAAAGGAGTAGTGGTGGTTCCGCCTGGTGACAATTTGGTCAAGGCATCGTGGGAATCCGCCGCGGCAAAGGAAGTTCTTCCCGCCGGGTTGAGCTCAATTCTTACTGTCGATTCGAACAAGTCTGGTGTCCCCTGGGCGGAATTTCGCGGCGACACGCCGCTAACGGCAGCTTTTCGTACCTGGTCCCGGTCGGTGGATCCCGATTTTAGCCGCCCGGAACTCAAGCCCTTTGCCAATCGCTATTGGAAAACAACCGCGCTTGAGGCAGGGGCATCGGTTGTCGCGCGTTTTGCTGATGGACAGGACCCCCAAGCTCCGGCCCTTTTGGAGAGAACACTAGGCAAAGGCAAGGTCGTCCTCTTTAGTACGCCCCTTTCGGGCAAGCGATTCGATGGAAAAAGGCCATGGCATAATTATTGGCAGGATTCCTCCTTTGGCTTGATCTTGGCAGACCGGGTTTGCGCTTATTTGGGCGGTGATGCAACCTCTGCCGTTACGGTATTTTTCGCGGGCCAGATCCCTTATATGAATGTCCCAAGTCCATTGCCCAAGCTCCCGTTGTCGCTTAATGGCCCGGGTTTGGATCGTGCCGAGGCGAACTTGTCCGTGCCGGATGGGGCCACGCAAGTTCCTTGTGCCCAAGCACGGGAACCGGGAAACTACCAGGTTTTGGATAAAAATCAGAATCCAATTGCCGGTTTCAGCATTTCGATGCGCCCCCACGAATTCAATCTCACCAAGGTTGACTCCGATGTGATCAAAAGATCCCTTCCCATGGCGGAAGTCACCAATGGACTTTTACCCGTGGATCCCGATTTTCTTCTGCCTCCGGGAGAAGGGGGAACACTTGATTTGTTACCCTGGTTGATGATGATGGTGATCGTGATGCTTTTGTTCGAGGGTCTTGTCGCCAATCGTTATCACAAAAAAGTCGATCCCAACCAGGAGGGCGCGGGCATTGGCCCGATCCCCGCCTCCCAGCCCACCTGACACACAAAGGATTGAAACCGGATGGAGTTTCTCGTTGATCCCTATTGGCCCTGGAAACAGCCCGCAAGCCTTTCATTTTGGCTGGCAATGCTCGGGCTATTTCTGGTCATTCTGGTTACCCTTTGGAGTTATATAGGCGTCCCCGGGGCGTCCTTTCGCCGGATCATCATCCTTGTATTGCTCAGGCTTACGGCGTTTCTTCTTGCCTTGGTTCCATTGCTTCGTCCCTCCATGGGATTTCTTCGCCATCAGGAAAATGATTCTGTCCTTTGGGTGCTGGTGGACGGTTCGGAAAGTATGACGGTTGGTGATGAAACTGGAGGTTCCACGCGTTGGGACCTCTTGCGAAAACAAATTGGCGCCAATCGGGACCTTTTTGAGCGGCTGAAAACAGAGCAGGGGACTACGGTGAAATGGTATTCCTTTGCCGAGAAAGCATCGGAATGGGATCCGGAAAAGCCGACTCCCCCCCAAGGAAAGATGACCGATATCGGTGGCGCACTGCACCAGCTTTTGGAACAAAGGGGCCAGCAGCCTTCACGCGGACTTGTTCTTCTAAGCGATGGTTCGGAAAACGGTCCCCAGCGGTTCCCTGCAAGGGCGGAGGCAGGGCGTTGGTTGGCGACCGGTTGCCCGGTTCAGACCTTTTCCTACGGAAGTCAGAATACAACGATGGGGCAAAAGGATGTTGCGCTCACCAACATCCTGACCGAACCCTCCCCACTGATTCCGATGGGGGGTGAACTGACCGTAAAGGTCCGACTCGACGCACCCGGATTTACCGGAAGTTCGGTTCGGGTGATTCTCAAATTGGACGACAAGGTTGTCAGTCCAAAGGTTTATGTTGATGGGGCCGAGTTATCAGGCGCGGATGCCAACCGTAAAAACCTTGTCAAGCTAAACCGGCCCGAAGGGACCGAGCTATGGCTCAAATACAAACCAATGGACAAAACGGGTGAGATCAAGGTCGAAGTTATCGCGGAAGATCCTGACCGCCCGGGCAATGCGCTGATAGGGGAACAGACCCCGATGAACAATACAATCGGCACCTATGTTACCGTGGCCAAAGAAGGACTTTCGGTTCTATACCTGGAAAAACCCCGCGCCTGGGAACCATTGGCGATGATAGATGCGATGGCCCGGGATCCGCAAATCTCGGTGTATCCTGTTTGGATAAGGGGCGCTTTGAATAATGCGGCCGATCGCGGGGCGGATCCTCTTGGTCTTGGTGACAGGGCTTGGGATGTTGTGATTTTGGGCGATGTCCTCGCCGAACAGATCAAAAAAGCGGGCGGCCCGGAAGCCCTGTTGAAAATCGAAAAAATGGTCCGTGAGCGGGGAGCAGGGTTTTTGACACTTGGCGGATATTCGTCTTATGGGGATGGTGATTGGGTTCAAACCCCCATCGAGGCGCTGTTGCCCACAAGACTTGATCGCAGGGGCCAATTCGAAAAGGAAACCCGAATGGTACCCACAGAACCTGGCCTTCGGCTTTATGGCTATGTGATGAATCTTGGTCAGGGGCCCGGTGCGGCCAAAGTTTCGTGGGACAAGCTCCGCGAAATCGAGGGGCACTCCGTTTTGGGTGCACCCAAACCAGGGGCCAATGTCCTGGCCGAATCCTCCGAAGGCGTGCCGATTTTGGTTAGCCAGAACTATGGAAATGGCCGGGTGATGGCTTTTGCGGGCGACACTACCCACCGCTGGGTTCGCAACCCGGAAACCAAACTCCTCCATGACAGATTCTGGCAAAGGATGATCCGTTGGCTTGCGCATCGCGAAGATCAGGGAGGGAGTATTTTTGTGGCGCCTGACACACGAAGGCTTCCCATGCGAAGCGACCTCGGTTTTCGAGTGGGACTTAGGAGCAAAGCTGGTTCAGAAATTGAGGGTGGAACCTTTGTCGTCGAGGTACAACGCCCTGATGGAACCAAGGGGATCGTTCCAACCGGCAGGACAGCCAACGAAGTTCGGGGGCGCTATGAGGCGACAGATAAGCCCGGTGAATACAGGCTGATTGTTCGGGGCGAAGGCAAGGATGTCGATGGGACGGTGATTCATGGAGAAGCGACGGCCCGGTTCCTGGTTTTTGAAGAGGATCAGGAAATGGCGCGCATCGCGGCGGACCCCACTTTTCTGGAAACTTTGGCCCGTTCAGGTGGTGGCCAATTTGCCGGGGAGCGGGGAGAAAGATTAGGCGATTATCTTCGAACCCTTTTGGACAAGCCACCGTTGTTCGATCGGGCAGATTTCGAGCTTTACCCCGATTGGCGCAATATGGAGTCCTCCCCGACAGGATCAGGGTTTTTGGCGATTTTTTATATGATCTTTGTGGCCATTGTGGGCGGGGAATGGTTTTTGCGACGGATCTGGGGTCTTGCCTAGGGGTCTATGGAATGTTTCGCGCGCTAATCCGCAACATGGTGGCTTTAGTCCTGTTTCAGTTGGCGATCCTTTTGAACTTTGCCTCTACCGGGGAATTTGCGAACGCCTTTGGCTCCCCGGAAGGAGAAAAGCCTTCGGACAAAAACAAAAGGCCCCCCAACATTGTTTTCATCATGGCCGATGATCTGGGTTACACCGATGTCGCCTGTTTTGGTAGCAAGTATTACGAAACACCAAATATTGATCGTCTTGCCAGTCAGGGAACAAAACTAACCAATCATCATCATTGCCAAAACTGCACTCCAACACGCGCCGCTATCATGAGTGGCCAGCATGGTGCTCGAACCGGGGTCTACACTGTGGGGGGGATCGACCGTTTCGATTGGAGCAAGCGTCCACTTCGTCCCCTGGATAATGTCCTTAATCTGCCCCTGGACCGAACTCTCTTTCCCGCCCAGCTTAAAAAAGCTGGCTATTCAACAGCCATGTTCGGCAAATGGCATATTGGTCAAAATGGGGCTTATCACCCAGCCAAACGCGGATTTGACGAGGCGGTTGTAAGCATGGGGCGCCATTTTGACTTTGAGACATCGCCCAAAGTTAATTATCCAAAAGGGGAGTATTTGGCGGATTTTCTCACGGATCGGGCGGTTGAATTTATCAGGCGCAAAAAGGACAAACCGTTTTTTCTTTACATGCCTCATTTTGGGGTGCATTCTCCCCACGATGCCAAACCCGAATTGGTGGAGCGATTCAAATCCAAAGCGGGAGTGGGTGGGCATAAAAACCCGACCTATGCCGCCATGATAGCCTCGATCGACGAGAGCGTTGGTCGCGTCATGGAGGCGCTGAAGGAAACTGGCCTCGAAAAGGACACGATCCTGATATTTACCAGCGACAATGGAGGCGTGGGAGGCTATGACCGTGAGGGTTTGAAACGCGAGGGTGGCATTACCGATAATGTGCCTTTGCGCAGTGGCAAAGGGAGCCTTTACGAGGGGGGGATTCGGGTACCCTTTATTGTGCGTTGGCCTGGTATGGTGCCGGAGGGGGCCACCTGTGGGGCGCCAACCATCCATGTCGACCTCTATCCGACATTCCTTGAGCTTGCCGGGGCCCCAAAGCCAAACCAGATATTGGACGGAGAATCCCTGGCGGGTCTCTTCCTGAATCCTGAATTCCAATGGAAAAGAAAAGCGATATTTCAACATTTTCCGGGATATTTGGGCGCGGGTGGAGACCAGTGGCGAACCACTCCTGTTAGCCTGATTCATTCCGGTGATTGGAAACTCATGGAGTTTCTAGAGGATGGACGCCTGGAGCTTTACAACCTGGCTTCAGACATTTCGGAAAAAGAGAATCTTGCCCTTAAAAACCCCAAAAAAACAAATGAGCTTCATGAAAAACTGAAAGAATGGCGAAGCGAAATCAACGCCCCCATGCCCAAAAGAAACGAAGGCGGGGTACCCAAAAAAGCATCGAACAAAAAGAAGAAATCGTAAAGTCCCCTCCGAGACGATCGGCGGCCAAAAATTCCGAAGGGGGCTTTCGGTATTCTCAAACGAGACCACCAAAGGTTCCCGTGCTGTCGCCAAAACTACTGGTTTCCAGTCCGGCTTTTTGAAGAAGGGTCAACAAAACATTACAAAGAGGGGGCGATTTGTCGGGATTGTGCGCGATATGTTTTCCCAGTTTCATCCCAAGTCCGTGGCCGCCCGCGACCAATAGCGGCAAATTTTTCGGTGAGTGTTCCCCGCCTGCCCCGCTATTCATGCCGGATCCGTAAAGCACAAGGGTTCGAGCCAGGACATTGCTGTCGGCCTCGCTTGTGGTCTTGAGCATTCCAAGAAATTTGCCCAGTCGCGAAAGGTGAAATTTGTCAATCGAGGCCAATTTCGACAACATCCCGGAGTCGCCTCCATGGTGGGAAAGTTCATGGTGGTTTTCACCGCCTCCGCCGAAACCGCCCGCCTCGCGACTCCACTCGAAGGTGATCACCCGTGTGGCATCGGTGACAAACGCCAGGTAGGCCAATTCCAGCATCACATCAACCCACATGGGGCGATCGTGCCCATCGCCTGGTTTGCTCGCGAGTTGAAGGCCCGTCTCGGGAACCTTTTGCTTGGGAATATCGACCCAGCTTTGAAGGCGCTCAACCTGTTTTTCAATCGCCCGGACACTTTCGAGATATTCCTTCAGCTTGGCCTGGTCGGATTTTCCCAGCTTGCGATTAAGGGAATTGGTTTCCCCGGCCACCGCGTCAAGAATCGAACGGTTTTCCTCATGGCGTTTGACTTCCGCGGCGCGATCCTTCGCGTTTTCTGGAACGAACAATCTTTCAAAGATTCGTTTTGGAGAATTTTCGGCGGGCAGGGGAGTCCCATTCATGTCGAAGGACAGGGTGTGGCTGTGGCCGGCGCTTCCGGTGCCGGACATATCGGAAAATTGGAGCGAGGGAAACCGGGTCTTTTGTCCGTGAACTTTCGCGGCGACCTGGTCCGCGGAAAGAGTGTTGGCGTAATCCGATCCTGCTTTGGATTTGAGATTGGCGCCTGTGAGCCATGTGTCCGCTCCGCTATGTCCTCCCTGAGAGGATGGGTGGCCCAGACCCGAAAGGACGCTGAAATCTTTGCGAAATTCCTTGAGGACCGACAGGGTCGGCGAAAGTGTGTAGTTGTCCCCGGAATCCCGGGGAACCCAGTCAAGGATATTCACCCCATTGGGCACATAGCAGAAAATCATCCTGGGTACCGGACCAACATTGGACTTTTCCCAGGGTTTGAAGGTGGACGGAGCGCTTTGCAATTTGGGAAGCATCGCCTCCAGAAAAGGGAGGGCAAGCGCGACGCCTGCTCCCCGAAGGACGGTTCTTCTTGAAATGTGCCTGAAACAATTGGTGGTCATCGGATCGCCTTTGGAATCGGTTTGCATTTTATCCCTGTGAGGGTTTTATTTTGAGGTGAATGGCCCGGAATCGGTTATGAATTCCAAAACCGAGCGGAGGGTGTTTCCGTTTTGTTTTGCGTGGGCAACAGCGGCATCAATCCCTGGCTGATCCGCCAACCCCATTTCCCTTCCCAAAGCGTAGGCAAATATTTTGCTTGTCAAACAGGTTGTGAAAAGTTTTTCCCGGGATAATAGGGATTGGCGCAATCCATCGACTCCGTCGATTTTGGTCCCGTCAATCATTTCGGAACTCGCGTCAATCAGCGGGTCGTTGGCTTCAATCCGCCCCTTGTATCCAAATCCCTCACGGTCGCGCCATTCTCCTGCGGCGTTATAGTTCTCTAATGCCAGGCCCAGGGGATCGATTTTTGCGTGGCACCTCGCGCATTGATCCAATTGCCTGTGGATTTCAAGCCTTTTGCGAACTGTTGCCTTGTCGATTCCTGGCACCTTGGGGGCGATCTCCCCAGCGTTTGCCACAGGCAACCCCGGATCCATTCCCAACAGGTTTTTCATGATCCAAGTGCCCCTTTTGACTGGGGAAGTGCGTGTGCCATTGGATGTGATTGTCAGTATCGACGCCTGTGTCACGATCCCACCGCGATGAAGGCTTTTGGGCGCGGGCACTTTCCTGAAGTTGTCCCCCCGGACCCCGGTGAAACCATAGTGGCGGGCCAGCCTTTCGTTGATCGTCACATAATCGGAGTGGATGAAATGGTTCATGTCGAGATCATTTCGGAGAATTTCCCTAAAAAAAGCCTTGCTTTCCTCGACAATCGAAGTTTCCAGATGGCGGTCATACTGGGGGTAAAGATCGGCGGCAGGTGGATTGTTTCCCACTTCGCGCAATCCAAGCCATTGCCCGGCAAAATTCCGGATGAATTCTTCCGACCTGGGATCCTTGAGCATCCGTCGAACCTGATCCCGCCTTTTCGCGCCATCTTTTAGTTCGCCGTTTTCCGCGGCCCGGAACAATTCCGCATCAGGCATCGTGGACCAGAGCAGATAGGACATCCTTGTCGCGAGTTCGTGATCCGACAGCTTCCGTGCATCCTTTTTGTTTTCACCGGATTGCTCAATCATGAAAAGGAAATTGGGGGAAATCAAAACAGCCATAAAGGCTTCCCCGATCGCTTTGTTATAACTGTCGCCACGAGCCCGGGACTGCTCGAAAAGTTTCAACTTCGCCTGAATTTCCGAAGGATCGACGGGCCTTCGAAAAGCTTTTTTCATGAAAAGCCCAAGCACCTCCCGGGTGTATTGGATTTCGGAAACCGTTTTGGAGGGCAAATCCGGGAGCATTCGGGAGTGGGAACTGGGCGGCCAGGTTTCGTGGATTGGCCCTTCAATTTCAAACCAGGCCACTCGCAATTCGGGGCGTGCAAAACTGTCCCTGGATTGGAGCCAAAAGTTCTCAAGGACTTTGGGGATGTCGTAGGCGTATTCAAAGGAGACCCCTGCTGATTCCTTTGTGAAATAGGCCTGGAATTCATGGGTTATCGGTTTGTCGGGGATTCGTGATGTGTCAAATTCAGCCAGGGTTTGGGGTTGGGGGCCCAATTGGAGAACCAGCTTGATCCTCGTGGGACCATAATCATACATCCGGTCAGTCCGAAAATGGGCCAGATCTCTTTCATATTGTTCCTTGTGATACTTTTCCCCTTTGGGATTCTCCTTTTGTTGCTGTTCTCGGCGACTTTCCAGAATCTTTTGGGCGGAGGCGACCACCTCCTGTCTATCTGGAATTCTGCCTGCAGCATGAAGGCGAATCACATAGTTGCCGGTGTGGGGAACACGAAAATCACGTGCTCCAATTTGTTTATCCCATGAGTTGTGATGAACAACAACCCAATCCCCTTCCTGCCTGTTATTTCCTCCATTCACAATCGGATTGTTATCTTTGTCCAGACGAAGACGGGTCCTGTCCGCGTCGCCAACTTTTGGTGTGAATCTCCATTGGATTTTTTGAGGTTTGGGGCCTTCCACGATTGCCCTCTCGACGATTTTGCGGGCTGCGCCAAGGTAAATTTCCAGATGGAGTGGAGAAAGCGTTAACGCCCGTCCATTATTGTCAAAGCCTCCTGCGGGAGGGTCTTCCGGGAAACCCGAGACATCATAATCCACTCCAAAAAGATCCCGAATTGTATTTTTGTACTCAGCGCGGTTAAGCCGCCTCATCACGACTGAGGATTCCCTTTTGGCCAGTTCTGCCTTGACCATTCCGGCGGTGATCCAATCGACAATCGTTGCCACTTCCGAGGCTTTGGGTTGCAGAGATTTTTTTGGAGGCATTTCGTGGCTATTGAGCACATTCACCACCTCGCGCCACTTAGCCTTGATCGCCTGGTCGGAAAAATCAGGAGTGAGGGTTGCTCTATCCGTACGAAAACTACCTTTGGGCTTTTCGCCGGTATGACAGGAATGGCAATAGGTTTTGAAAAAAGGTTCAACGACCCTTTGATAGTCCTCGTTGGATCGGGCCGGGACTGCCAATCCAATGAGTAACACTATGAGGAAAAGGGATTTCATGACTGCTCCGGAAATCTAATTGCCTGAAGGGGCAAAAATGTCGGTTGCTTTTTTGCGAAAAGCGTCCTGGCTCTTGGCACCCTCGCCGGGGAATCCCGCGTGTTGGACCAACCAAACGAATATCAAACCGCTTTTGGTGTCGGCGCTTGTGTTGGTGGAATAGGCTCCCCCGTGGCCAAAATGGGTCTCTCCCACCGAGAATCCCAATCCATAGATTTCCGGGAGACCTTTGGGGGTTTGTCTTTGGGTGAGAGCCCTGACCGCGGATTCGGAGAGGATCTGTTTTCCTTTCCATTGTCCCTTGTTCAAAAGCATCTGGTAAAAGCAGGAAAGATCGGAGGCGGTCGAAAATAGCCCACCCGCGGGCATTGGGGCTCGATCCTGGCGATTGTTGAGCGGGTATTGGAGCTGATCGATTCGGGTTTCTGTCAATCCCTTGTTTTTCGGGTCGGGTTTGTAGGCGTTGGCGATCCGGTCGATTTGGCTTGTATCTGGCCAAAAGGATGTATCCTTCATTCCCAGGGGACGCAAAAGCCGTTCATCCAAAAAAGCCTCAAACGATTTGCCTGAAACAACCTCGATGATTCGGCCGGCCGTGTTGATCCCCTCGTTGCTGTACTGGTATTTGCTATCCGGTTCAAAATCCAAAGGGGCCATGGCGTAACTGCGCACGCGATCGGCAAGCGAAAGACGATCCAGCGTGGGGACCTCGATGGGGCTTCGGAAGGGAAGTCCGCTGGTGTGGGCCAAAATATTCCGAATGGTGATTGGATGCCTGGGTTTGCGAAGCAGGATTTGGTCCTTGTCTTTTTCAGCGATAACCATTTGACCCCGAAACTCGGGCAGGAACTTTTCCAAAGGGTCATCAAGGGAGATTTTCCCTTCATCCACAAGGATCATGAGTGCAGCGGCTGTAATGGGTTTGGACTGGGAAGCGATCCAGAAAACGGAATCGGTTTGCATCGGTTTTTGTTTGCTAATATCGGCCCATCCGCTGGCCTCAAGGGCGAGAATTTTGTCCCGATTGGCCACAAGCATCACGGCCCCGGCAAGCTCCTGCTTTTCAACGAACTCCTGAATGCTTTCTCTTAGAGGCGAGGAGTGTTGTATTCTGAGGTCCTGTGCCGCAGGGTTTTGGTCGGCGAAGCCAGCCACGATGAAAGCCAAAAGGAATAGGCTTGTTTTTGCGTGATGGTGCCCAAAGACATGGAAAGAGGGCATTGGTCATTGGCCTTTGTATTTTGAAAAACGACCCCGTGGAATTCTAGGTTTTCGCAAAATAAATGCAGTATCCGAAAGGAATTCTGATCAGTGTTGGTTTGCCCATTCGCTGGGTTCCTGGACCTACAATATATTTGTGATCGGTAGAATTCCTGTCTGAGGTATATGCCAAAGGAGTGACGGGATGTGTGGCAGATTCACGCTAACTCTGGATGGCAGCGCCCTCTCGTCACTTTTTGGTTTTGTTGAATTTCCTCCGTGGATTCCCCGATTCAACATTGCGCCGTGTCAAAATATTTTGGGGATCCGTAATAAGATAGCACACGGAAATTCTTTAACTGAGGCCGTTTCACTTCGCTGGGGTCTGGTTCCCCATTGGGCCAAGGACACCAAGGGTGGCGCGATGATGATCAATGCCCGAAGTGAGACCGCAAGGGAAAAGCCTGCGTTTCGGCACTTGGTACAATCCAGAAGGTGCCTGATACCGGCGGATGGTTTTTATGAATGGAAAACCGAAGGTGGGATCAAAAAACCCTTCTGGTTTTCCTTTCCTGACAGGAGGCCATTTGTTTTTGCGGCCTTATGGGAAAGATATACCCCTCCCGAGCAAGTGCCAAAGGATGCCGCATCAGGTTCTCAAACAATTTTTCCGATGGAAACATGCTCCATTTTAACCACCCAGTCGCAAGGTTGGCTCAGCGAATTCCATGAACGGATGCCCGTGTTGTTGGAAAAGGAGGATTGGCCTGCCTGGTTGGATATCAATCGGTCCGTAGACCCGTTTTGGGACCGCATTGTTGGTGCGTTTCCAGGAAAATCAATGGTTTCCGCTTCCGTTTCGACTCGTGTCAACCGGGTTTCGGAAGAGGGGCCCGGACTTTTGGAAGCTTTTGAAT
>CAMBMH010000108.1 GCA_945868575.1 Singulisphaera sp. GP187
CTACGCCTGCCCGGGACAAAGGGCTCTCGATTTTGTCGCTGGCAAGACATCGACCTCACTTCCCTCTTGCAGCTATCCCCGCCGCATGTTTTCCGCCGACCTTCGTGAAGTTCTTCCGCCTGTGATTGCCGAAGTGATTCGGGATGGCTTGCCCCTTATGGACAAGCGTTGGGGTGGAAAATTTTTGGAAGAGGCGATTCTTGTTGGGCCTGAGGCGCGTGGCAGCTCGCCAGTCCGGATTCCCCGTGACAATGTAACCCGCCAATCCACCCACATTGAAGGCCTTTATCCGGTTGGTGAAGGCGCGGGTTTCGCTGGGGGGATTGTTTCGGCGGCGGTGGATGGACTCAAAAGCGCCCGTGAAATCATCCGGATCTGGTCCGCAAAGGAACTTTCGTCGGGCTCATAATTTTTCTTGTTAGAAGATCGCTTCCAGATGAATTTGCCAAATCAAAAAAACAAAGCGGCCCGGGAAGTTGTCCCTGGCCGCTTTGGCTGGTTATGCGGATAGACAGTCGCCTGATCAATCCTTGCGGATAACCACCAGATTCACATCCCCTTCGGGGTTGAGGACCTGAAGCAGGATCCCTTTGGCCTGCAAGGAGGCACCCAGGCGCTCGGTGGCCGTGGCGGCATCGGTCACAGGTTTGCCGTCCACTTTTTGGAGAACCACCCCGCTACGAAGGCCAGCCTTGTAGGCGGCGCTGCCTGATTCTACCCGGGTTACCAGCGCACCCTTGGTGCCTTTTCGGAAGCCCGCTTTTTCGGCCAGATCACCACTCAGATCGGAGAGTTCCAAACCAAGCGATTCCACCTTGGCTCCCTCGGATTTTTCAGGAGCAGGAGATTCCTCGCCCCCACGGGTCAGACCATATTGCTTGGGCTGTTCGACGACCTTGAGGCTGAGATCCACAGGCGATCCATCGCGAACCACCTGAATTCCCAGATTGGTTCCCAACTTGGCATCAGCCACAAGTGTTTGAAGCTCACGACCATCGCGAATGGACTTTCCCCCTATCGCAACAACAACATCGCCTGGTTGAACACCCGCCTGGGCAGCCGGTCCCTGATCGAAGACCTGGGTAATAAGTACACCCTTGGGCTCTTTCAGGTTGAGCTTTGAGGCAAGGGCAGGATCATCGATGTCCCGAATTTGAACACCAAGGTATCCCCGTTTCACCACGCCATCCTTGACCAATTTGTCCTTGATCTTGGTGGCAAGGTTGGATGCGATTGCCAGGCCTATACCCTGAAAACCACCGGTGCGGCTCTTGATGGCCGAGTTGACCCCGATCACCTCACCCCGCATGTTGACTAGCGGGCCACCGGAGTTGCCTGGATTGATCGCCGCGTCCGTCTGGAGGAAATCTTCATACATATTCAGGCGCATATTACGCCCCTTATGGCTGATGATTCCATGAGTAACCGTCCCGGCGAGGCCGAGAGGCGCACCCACCGCAAGCACACGGTCACCCACCTCGGCGGTATCCGAATTGCCCATCGGCAACGCGGGCAGGTTGTCCGCCCCGCTCAAGCGAATCACCGCGATATCCGTTTTGGGATCGGATTTGAAATCTCGGCTGACAAACTTGCGACCATCCTGAAAGCGGACGGTAACCTCTTCAGCGCCATCCACCACATGGGCGTTGGTCAGAATCGTTCCCCGTGAATCGATCACAAAGCCAGAACCAACCCCTTGGGGCCCCTCTCCATCTGGCATTGGGGAAGGCCCACCCTGTCCACCACCCTCGGGTAGTTGTTCGAAAAAGCGCTTCAACTCATCAGGAACACCCGGGGGAATCACCCGGTTTCCGTTACCGCCACGAGGCATCATTCCCCGCATGCGCGGCTGGGCCTTCGACTTGGTTTCAATGCTCACAACGGATGGAACAACCTTTTTTACCACATCACGGTAGCTGATTGGATCGTGGGAATCGGATTCCCCCACGAAAACAGGGGTGGCCCGAACCCCACCTACCCAACCCGGCAAACCCATACCCAAAAGGCCGGTTGCCAGTGCACCAGCTCCAAAAGCCAACGACATCTTTACTTTCATTGCTCGGTTCATGTGAAAAAACCTCCTTGCACAACCGACCTATCAACCTTCCCGAATTCTCGCCTTTATTTTACGACTAATTGGCGAAGGGAGGCGCCACCCAAAGGAGGGATCGGTTGGTTGCGCAAAGTTTTATACGGGGGACCTTTTGGGATGGTTCGCCCCGAAAGGAATTTTTTTTTGAAAAGAGATAATCCAGGTGCTGAGGATTACATAAACCGCAGGTTATCCCGGCCGAAAAGAATCCGCAAGGGATTGTTTGGCAATGACTTGCAACAAGGATTCGCTGATCCCCATCCTGGATTGGCAAAACCCATAATTTTCTCCCACATAAGCCCCGAGATAGGCGGGATCATCGGAATTGATGGAAACCCTAAGGCCGGCGTCCAAAAGCCTGGGGAGGGGGTGATCCTCCAGAGTTTTGCATCCTCCCAGCTTCCAATTGGATACTGGACAAATGGTAAGCGGAATCTGTTCCTTTACCAGACGGCGAACCAGTTCCGGATCCTCCAGGCACCTTACTCCATGGTCGATCCGCTCGGCCCCCAAAAAATCCAGAGCCTGGCGAATGTAATCCGCCGGCCCCTCCTCTCCCGCATGAGCCACAACATGAAGTCCGGCGTCCCGAACCCGCTGGAATACGCGGGCGAACTTTGAAGGGGGATTTCCCAGCTCACTGGAATCGAGACCAAATCCAGCGATCAGGTTGGGGTGAAGCGCCATCGCTTCCAGGGCTTCATCCAAGGTCCTATGGGCCGAATCCTCATCCAGATGTCGCAAAAAGCTGGGAATCAAAAGTGATGTAATTCCCCAGCGAACCTTGGCTTCCTCACAAGCCTCTTTGAGCGCCAGCGCCACCGAGGCAAAATCAAGGCCCCGTGGGGCGTGCGCCTGGGGATCGAAAAAAATTTCGGCATGGACCACTCCCTGCGCATGGACTCTTGCAAAATAGGCCAGAGCCAATTCGCGAAAATCCCCCGGAGAAACAAGTACCTTCATTCCCTCATAATAAAGATCAAGAAACGATTGAAGCGAACCAAACTGATAAGCCTTGCGAATGGCTTCCACAGAATCAAACCGGTGACGGAGCCCGTTTCGCCTTGCCAAATCGAGCATCATTTCCGGCTCAAGGGTTCCCTCGATGTGGATGTGGAGTTCCGCCTTGGGTACCTTCATCAAAAGGGAGGAGGACATGGTCTGCCTTGATCGATTTTTTCTGGTAGACGGGAACCTGAAACCCTAAATCTGGATTCTATACTTCAATGCCAGGCCAGTATGCGCGGCGAGGATAAAACCCAAAATGGCACGCTACAAATTTGGACTTGGAAACCCTACCTCCAATATGCTTTGGATTTTTTTGTTGGTGGGCGGGTTGTTTCTTTCCGGCGGGACAGGATTCGGCATCTATTCCACCACTCATGTGCTTGGCGGAAATTCATGTGAGGGAGTTGTGATTGGGATAGGCCCCAAAAACCAGTTTGATTCCCCATCCCGTTCCGCCGAGCCAGGATCAACCGAGTCAGAAAAGGATTCCAACTATGTTGGACAAGAATCGACAAACCAATCCAATTCCTCCAAAAAGCCCAGCTCATTTCCAGGGGTAGGACAGAATCGACACGAATGGAACGGAAGGGGTGGCTCGGTTCCGGAGGTGCGATATTTCGTCGATGGGAATCCCTATGTGATTCACGGGGTGATTAGCACCTCTCCCCCCGCCTATTCGATAGGCGAAAAGATTCCGGTTTATTACCCGCCGGAAAATCCCGAACAAGGAGTTATCGGCTCTTTTGTGGAATTATGGCTTTTTCCTGTGATTTTTGGCGGGATAGGCCTGGTTTTTACCCTTGGGAGCGGTTTCTTTATCCTCAAAAATTGGTTGAACCCGTGGCCTGGATCCTAAGACCCATCAACAATCCCCCCAAGTTGTATCAACCCAATTTCACATTACCCGAGCCAAGCAGGTCCGCCAACTTTTGCTCGGAGATTTTCTCCGGGGCTACCTGCCACTCCTTGGCCAAGCGGACAACAACCTTTTTCTCCCGGCGGTCCTGGATATCCAGGAATACTGGCAGCGGACCGGGCGCCTCGCGAAGAATCAGGCTGATCCGGTCGATGTCCGCGGCATTGTTGTGGGAAAGATCGAGCCTGAGAAATAGCCCCTTGGCCAATTCGCGCCTGGCGTGGGCGGCATCAACAATCTTACGGACAATAAAAGTAGGCTGATCCCGACTCCGTTCAATATCCCCCGTAGCGAACCAGAGTTCATCCTCTTTGGGATCTTTTTTCACCCGGGCCAGGTCATCGGGCCAGATCACACAATCGATCGCGCCGGTGAGGTCTTCCAATCGAAAACGAAGGAACCTGCTGTTGCCGTTGCGGGCTTTTTTGGTGTTGCTCTCCTTGAGCATGGAAACCAGCCCACCAATGGTAACCGTTTCCTGGGGTGGCCGTTGCAACATCATGGCGATCGTGGCGCTGGTGAAGTTTTTGAGATCCTTTTCGTAGTGGGAAAGCGGGTTGCTTGTTATGTAGAAGTCCAAAACCTCCTTCTCCCGTTTGAGTTTTTCCGTGTCGTTCCACGGCTCAACCATGGGGAGAGGTTCCGCCTCCACCACCGTTTCGGATTCATCCGTGTCAAAAAGTCCTTTTTGCCCGGTTTTCTGATCCTTGTTGCGAAGATGCGCCGCCTGGACGGCCCGTGGTAGCGCGGCCAAAAACTGGGCCCGGTGACCAGGGAAACAGTCCATGGAACCCGCGCAGATCAGCTTTTCCAAAGCGGATTTTGGGACCAAACGCCCGTCGATCCGCTCGCAAAGATCAAACAGGTCCCTGAAATTTCCACCCTCATGCCTGGCCCGGGCAATTTCACAAGCCGCCTGGCGCCCCACACCCTTTATAGCCAACAGGCCAAATATGATCTTCCCCTTGCGAACGGTGAAATCCGCCTCGCTCTGATTGATGGAGGGAGGGATTACTTCAACGCCCAGTCGCTTGGAATCTTCGATGTGTTCGACAAGGATGTCACGCTTGTTGGCATCGTCGATTTCACTCGTAAGAAGCGCCGCCATGAATTCGGGCAGATAGTGCGTCTTCAGCCAGGCGGTCTGGTAACCGATGTGCGCGTATGCGGCGGAGTGACTTTTGTTGAAACCGTAACCGCCGAAGACCACGATAAACTGGAAAATCTCCTCGGCGATTTCCTTGGCAAGTCCCCGCTCGATGGCGCCCTTGATGAATTCACCCTTTCGTTGATCGATAATGTCGTGCTTTTTCTTGCTGATCGCTTTGATACAGGCGTAAGCACTGGAAAGCTCGATCCCCCCCAATCGGTTGAGGATCCGCATGATCTGTTCCTGATAGACCATGACCCCGTGGGTTTCATGAAGAATTTCTTCCATCACGGGGTGGGCGTAGGAAGCAAGTTCGGTCCCGTGCTTGCGGTTGACGAACGAATCGACCATGCCGCCTTCTAGCGGGCCCGGGCGATAAAGGGCCATCATCGCGATGATGTCACGAATATTGTCCGGCTTGAGCCGCTTGAGGAGTTCCCGGATTCCGTCACTTTCAAGCTGGAATACGCCCTTGGCGTCGCCGCGTTGCAGGAGGCCGTAAGTCGCTTTGTCATCCAGGGGAATCGACATCAGGTCGATGTCCAGGCCACGGTTTTCCTTGATAAGCTTCACCGCATTATCAAGCACCGTCAGCGTGCGCAATCCAAGGAAGTCCATCTTGAGCAGGCCGACCTTTTCAAGGTCTTCCATGGTCCACTGCGTGGTGGTGACGGGAACATCGCTTTGCCCGGCATCCGCGCCTTTGCGGACCACTCTTTGAAGCGGGGCATAATCAACGAGCGGACCGTTGGAGATCACCACACCCGCCGCGTGGGTTCCTGTGTTGCGGTTTGTCCCTTCCAGCTTGATGGCGATTTCCAAAAGGCGCCGGACATCCGGATCGTTTTCCTGAGCCATCTTCAGGTCGCGACTCTCCTCAAGGGCCTCGGGCAGTGTAATCCCCAGGGTCTTGGGGATGAAACTGACAAGCTGGTTGACTTTTTCCAGCGGGACATCGAGGGCCCTGCCTACATCCTTGATCGCGGCACGGGCAGCCATGGTGCCGAATGTGCCGATCTGGGCGACAGATTCTTCGCCGTATTTTTGTCGCACATAAGCCAATACCAGTTCGCGCCTGTCCTGGCAAAAATCGATATCGATATCAGGCGCCTCGGACCGGTTCGGATCGAGGAAGCGTTCGAAAAGAAGATCATAATCAAGCGGGTCGACATGGCTTAGTTCAAGCACATAGCTCACCAGCGCGCCACAGGCCGAACCTCTGGCGCTGGCGGGGATGCCGTTTTCCACCGCAAAACGGACGAAGTCCCCGACAATGAGAAAGTAACTTGCAAAACCCATTCGACAGATAATGCCCAGCTCGTGTTCCAACCGGTCAAGAACCGTCTGGGAGGCGCCTTTGGGGTAGCGTTTTTTGAGGCCTTCGGCACACATCGCCCGGAGGTAATCCTCGGCGGTTTTCCCCTCGGGCGGTGTATACACCGGAAAGTGACGCTTTTTGAAATCAAGCTGGATATCGACGCTGTCGGCGATTTCCTGGCTTCGCTGGACCGCGGCTTCCTGTCCCGGAAAGAGTTTGTACATCTCGCTGGGAGGACGGACATAAAAAAGATCCGAACCATAGCGCATACGGTTGGGATCATCAATTTTTCTTCCCGTGTTGATGCAAAGAAGCACATCATGGGCCGGAGCATCATCCTTGGTCAGGTAGTGAGCGTCCGAAGTAGCCACCAGGGGTAGGCCCATGGCATCGGCGATCCTGATCGCGCCCTGGGCGCATTCGCGCTGGATGTCCAAACCGTTGTTCTGGATTTCGACAAAGAACCGCTTTTTGAATACCTTGGCAAACCAGCCAGCCAATTTTTCCGCCGACTTGAGGTCGTCCTTGAGGATGTGGTCGGAGAATTCGCTGGACGCGCACCCGGAAAGGACAATAAGGCCTTCGCTATGGGCCTCCAGGACTTCCTTGTCAATACGCGGAATGTAATAAAACCCTTCCAGATACGCAATGGACGAAAGCTTGATCAGGTTTTTGAACCCTGTCGCGTTTTGCGCCAAAAGGGTCAGGTGGAACCCCGCCTCGCCCCGCTTCTTGGCTTCGCGGTCGGTCCGCTTGTTGGGCGCGACATAAGCCTCATACCCAATGACAGGATTGAGTCCCGCAGATCGGCATTCCGAATAGAAATCGATCGCGCCGTAAAGATTTCCATGGTCTGTAAGAGCCACGGCGTTCATGCCATGACTTTTCACGGTCTTGCAAAGTTCGGGAAGCCGACTGGCACCGTCCAAAAGGCTGTAGTGGCTGTGACAATGCAGATGGACAAATGAGCGTTTGGGATCCTGGGTAATGACTTCCATGACGGACGAGGGTCTCCTGGAGAGGGTTGTTTGTTTTGTGTTTTGCTGAATAAAAAGACCAGTCCAACAAAAAGGCTATCCGTCGCGACGGGTCACGGCCCGCAGGTACATGGCGAGCGCCATCTGGATCTTTTGCAGGCGTTGCCAACCTCCAAAAGGAACTTTCACCCCATCTCCCCCCTGCAAATCCGAAGATGTCTCAAGTGCATGGGAAATCTGGCGATGAAGAAAATCGAAAAGCTCCGCCATCCGGGCTATATCGGATGCCCTGAGATTTTCAGGGAGCGGGGGAAGTGGCTTAACCCCCTGAAAAATATGCCCCATCCTTTCCTGGATGGGAGAGTGCGCGGTCAGATCATCCGGGCTGTCATAGTTGTGGAGTCGGGCCATCTCGGAATGGATAACCGTTGAAAGGCCAACCGTTCCGTGCGGCCCATGTCCGTTGACTCCAGTGGTTGGGCCAATTTCCACATCAATTCGGCCCACATTGGCCAAAAGGCGTACCCGTTCAGCGATCTCTTCGGGACTCCCAAATAGGAGAACTGTCCGCCCCAATTGAATCCGGTCCCCTGCGCGTAGTCGCCTGATTGCGACAATGTGGCCGTTGACCCGGGTCCCATTAGTGCTTTCCAGATCTGTGAGGATAATTTCTCCACCCTCGGCCTGGATTTTGGCGTGGAAACGACTCACCCGTTCATCGTTGAGCCGAAGCGGATTACCTTCTTCACGACCAATCGTGATGGGCAATTCCAAACGGGGATAGTGTACCCCCCGATCGATTCCCTCAAGAACCTGAAAGGTCGCGGTGACTATATTGGGTTTGGCCTCACTCATAGATTTGATTATAAGCTGCTTTGGTCGACCTGAAGAGTGGGAAAACCCGTTGTCCCAAGAAACAAATCTCTGGCTTGCTCCCAAGGGAGAAGTTGTAGTTCGCTAATCGACCTGAGCCAGGTCTGCTGCCTTTTGGCAAACTGGCAGGTCCCCTGAATGATCCGTTCGATTACAGGCTCCTGATTGCCCCCCGTAGCCGCATATTCCCTAAGCAATGTATAGCCAATAGCCTGTCCCGCCTCTCGACTCCATGGCAAATCGGCAGCGGCAAGGCCCCTTACTTCCTCCAGCCACCCTTCCCGAATCATTTTTTGGACGGTTTCGGCGATCCTTCGCCTAAGTTCTTGCCTTGGAATGTCCAAACCGATCCAGAGTCCGTGGGTGGGACGCTTGGCCGGGGTTTGCCAATGAGAGGTCCCCTGGGCTCCGGCGGACTTGAATTTAAGGATTTCGAAAGCGCGAATCACGCGCCTTACATCGCCCGGGGGAATTCGTAAAGCTGCCGGAATGTCGATCCTGGCCAACTCTTGATGAAGTACAGCTGCACCTTCCACCCGGGCCCGTTCTTCCATGGCAGAGCGAAAGTCCTCATCCGGCGGTGGACCCGAATCCATCCCACGCAGAAATGACTTGAGGTAGAGCATCGTCCCGCCCACCAACAGCGCAATACGACCCCTTTTTTGAATGTCGATTATGGCCCGATTGGCTTCACCAATCCACCAGGCGATATGCCCCGATTCGTTCGGGTCCAAAACATCAATCAGGTGATGGGGGACCCGGGACCGAATCTCCCGTGAAGCCTTACTCGTGCCTATGTCCATGCCCCGATAGACTTGCATCGAATCGAGATTGACAATTTCCACCGGGAAACGCGCCGCAATCTCAAGCGAGAGCGCGGTCTTCCCCGAGGCGGTGGGCCCGGTAAGTATCCAGAGTGTATTCGGATCAATTGCCCCATCCATGGGGATTATCTTCAGGGATTGGACCAGCCGAGCAAGACTTGAAAAGTGAATCCCGCTTGCCGGGGCCCGGATCGAAAGTTACCGATGTCAAAACCTTTACCCTACGACGCCCGGATCACAGGCCAAGGCTGGGTGAAGCTGATCCGACGAGCCTGTTCGAGATGCTCAAGGTCCGAACAACGCAGGCGAATGGCCTCCATGTGGTGGCGACCCTCGATCACAATCATCTCCTCGGGCCCAATCGAATCCTCAAGGATCATGGGCAATCCCAGGGCTCGGCCGAACGGGGTTACCACCCCTCCTTCACATTCCGGAAAAAGGAGCTCCAGGTTGTCCGGACGCGAGAGGGAAACCTTGCCTCCGAGCTCGGCCGAGAGGGTGGGAAAGTGAACTTTGCGGTCCGCTGGCAAAAGAGCAAGGAATTTCCCGTGGGGGCCTTCCAAAACGAGGCATTTCACCACGCAATGGCCCTTGGTCTTCAGGTGCTTGGCGCGCCTTTGGGCCGAATAGGCGGGTGGATGATAAAGGACCTCATGATTGACATGAGATTCCTGAAGCCGTTCGAGGACAGTTGACATGGGAGGGACCTCTAGTTGCTGTCGTCTGTGTATTATTCCCCGCACAATCCGTACGGTAGCCCCATGTTCCCAGTTTTTCTCAAAAACTCCAGATTATCAGGGATATCGGGGTCTATTTTTTCATTCGACCCGAACGGATTTAACGGCTTTTCCCAATATGCTGACTCTTTTGATCAAAGGACCTTCCCGGAAACAAAATGGAAATCATCAAACACGACCATCACCGCGCCAACTTTTCCACCGTCATGTTCGACTTTGACGGAACCCTCTCGCTTATCCGTGAAGGATGGCCCGAGGTCATGATCCCGATGATGGTGGAGGAGCTCAAAAAAACCGGGACGGGCGAATCCGAAGCGGAACTGGCAAAAATCGTTGAAGAGTTCGTGATGCGATTAAATGGTCGCCAAACCATTTACCAGATGATCCAATTGGCCGAGGAGATCACCAAAAGAGGTGGCAAACCCGAGGAACCCCTTGTCTACAAGCACCGTTATCAGGACCGCCTGCTCGAACGGATTGAAGGCCGACTTCAGGGACTTGCATCAGGCAAGGTCCCCCAGGATGCATGGACCGTCCCGGGAAGCCACGATGTTCTGGAAAAACTCAAGGCTAAAGGGCTTCGGCTTATCCTGGCCAGTGGCACCGATGAGGTATTTGTCAAGCGTGAAGCGGACCTTCTCGGGGTGGCAAAATTCTTCGAAGGACGGATCCACGGCGCCATCGACCAATACACCAACTTCTCCAAGAAGATCGTTGTGGACAAAATCGTCGCCGAGGAGGGTGGCTCGGGCCGTGGTCTGATCGGGTTCGGGGATGGGTTTGTCGAAATCCAGGAAACAGGTCGCGCCGGGGGAACCCCCATCGCTGTGGCCAGCGACGAAGTCAATCGCGAGGGTGTCAATCTCTGGAAGCGCGACCGACTTGTGGGCGCCGGGGCCCACATCGTGATAGGCGACTACCGCAATGTGGACAAGCTGCTTGAACAATTGGAAATCTAATGCAAAAGATCCGGGAAAGGTGCATTGAGGCCCATGACCCGGACCCTTTCAACAATAAACCAATTCATGAAGAGGGGTGGGTTGTCTCACCCCTCAAGTTCTTTATGGGCCTCGGGATTTTCCCGGTAAAGGAATAATCCCACAATCGTGACCAGAGCGGCCCCGACCAGATAATACGCCGGGGTCAGGTCATCATGCGTCTTCTTTCGGAAATATTCAACCAATAGTGGTGTCGTACCCCCAAGCACCCCCATAGCGAGGTTAAATCCGATACTTAGCACAGTACACCGGACCTTGTGTGGAAGCATGGCGCAAAGGGCTGAAGGACTGGCCGCCATAAATGGGGCCAAGAGCACCACAAATGCCATTTCGCCCGCGAGGTCGATCCATTCGTTTTGATTGTGCAATAGCTGAAAAAGCGGGTAAGAGAACAAAGCGATTCCCAAAGTACTCCCCCAGAGGAGGCGCATTGCCCCGATCTTGTCCGTCAACCAGCCATAAGCGGGTATCATTCCCAACAGGAAAACCATACTGATCGTGTTGATCTCCAGGGCATGGCGGGCCTCGACCCCATCGACCTCATGAAGATAAGTCGCAAGATAGACAAAAATGGTGTAAAAACCGATCGCGGGCATCACATTGATCAGGACTACTTTAAAGATATCCAATTTGTTATTGGCAAAAGCCTCGCGAAGAGGCGAACAGTCCGGCTTGGGCTCTGGGGTCGCATGGGACAAGTTTTGGCGCCGAATCCAGAGTCCCACAACTGCCAAGAGCAGGCCCACCGCCTGGGGAAGCCTCCAGCCCCACGATTCAAGCTGCTCTGTCGAAAGAATGTTGTTGAGGAGCGCTCCCACCGCCGAACCCAAAAGGATCCCGACCGAAGCGCCAAATGGGGCAAAACTACCCGCAAGCCCTTTGTGATGTTTGGGGGCGTGTTCAACCAGATAGACAATCGAGGTTGTGTGCTCGCCTCCCACAGACAACCCTTGCAGGATCCGGCAAAGCACCAGCATCACCCCCGCCGAGGCCCCAATCATCTCATGGGTTGGCAGGATGCTGATGATAAATGTCGGAATAGCCATCAACAGTACCGAAGCGGTCAGGGCAAATTCGCGCCCCTTTCTGTCGGCTAGTTGGCCGAAAAGGATCGCACCAAAGGGCCTGGCCAAAAAACCTGCCGCAAACGCCCCAAACGCCGCGACAAGCGATGAGATCTGGTCCTTGGCAGGGAAAAACTGGCTGCCTATGATTGCCGCAAAAAAACCGTAAACCCCAAAATCGTACCACTCCATGGCAGTGCCAATAGTACCAACCATCACCTTTTTGAAAGGGAAACCCCGGGTTGGGGCTTGTGTTGAATTCATGTGCGAAAACCTTGGTTTGCGGTGGTCCTATTTGGTGGACAAGACTCTATCATGACTATTGAGCCTAGATGGGATAAAGACCTGTCTTTTCCTTTTTAAACCGACTCCGTACTTTTGGGATCACCCTCCTATGCGCCTTTCTGAAATTTACGCACAGAGGCCGTTCTGTTTTTCGTTCGAGGTTTATCCCCCAAAAACCGATGCGGCTGCCGTGTCCATGCGCCAACATGTCGAAAAGTTGGTGAAGTATCAGCCCGGATTCATTTCCTGTACCTATGGCGCGGGCGGCACCACCCAAGGCCAAACCCTGGACATCTGCTCGGACATCCTGGCCACCTACAAGGTTCCGGTAATGGCCCACCTCACCTGCGTGGGAAGCCCCGTGCCGATGCTTTTGGAATGGTTGGCCCAAGCCCGGACCCGAGGCATAACCAACATCATGGCCCTTCGAGGCGACCCACCAAAAGGACACGAGTCCTTCACCGCCGTGGAGGGTGGTCTTTCCTATGCCAACGAACTGGTCGCGCTGATCAAACAACATGAACCCGGATTCGGAATCGGCGTAGGCGGCTATCCGGAGGTCCACCAGGAAGCGCCCAGCGCGGAAGCCGACCTCATCAACCTCAAACGCAAAGTCGATGCCGGGGCGGACGCCATCATCAACCAGCTTTTTTACGAGAACGCGGATTTTTACCGTTTTCACGAAAAGTGCCTGAAAGCCGGAATCACCATCCCCAACATTCCCGGCATTCTTCCCATCACCAACTTCGCCCAGATCAAACGGATTACCAGCCTTTGCAAAGCGCGCATCCCCCAGGGGCTGTCCGAGGAGCTCGAAAAACACCAGGCGGACCCAGAAGCCACGGCCAAGATTGGCATCGAACATGCAATCAAACAGTGTGAAGACCTACGCGAATCCGGCGTCCCAAGTATCCACTTTTATGTGCTCAACCAATCCGATGCCACGATGCGCGTTCTGGAACAGTTGGGGATCCGGGCGGTAAACGCCGCCTGATTCGAAATTTCTGTATTCCCCAAGATCGGGGAAAGCATTCAAAGAAAAATCCCACACCTTAATTGGACAAGGTGTGGGATTTCTGTTTTTAAGCAATTAATCTAAACAGTGTTAATACGATCCATGGCCCCATTTGTGGGGATTTCCAAATCAGGTAACCGACTCTGCAGCTTTTTGCCGCCTCCGCTTGATCCAGGCTCCCACGGCACCTGCGGTTAGAGCCGTTGCTGTAAGGATCAGGGTTGAGGGTTCCG
>CAMBMH010000109.1 GCA_945868575.1 Singulisphaera sp. GP187
GTGCTTCAGAAAAAAGCCTCAATCAGTGCCAAACAGGGAAATCCGGATCAGGCCAAGCAGTTGGAACGGGAATCGGTCGAACTGATGGAAGCTGCGGAACGGCTGGATTTGAAGGCCAAACAGAACGCCAAACCCAGCATCGACATGGAAATCCGGCGACTTAAAGATCGGCTGAAAGACCTACTGGCACAAGAAAAGAAAATGCGGTATGCAAAAGCACCTGAAAAAGACTTGGCCACGATGCGGTAGCAAATCGCCGGTATAGAACGGGAACTTCAAAAGATCCATGAGCATCAGGCTGGGCAGGGCAAACTTCCACCCGAGTTCCAGGCCAAAGCTGAAATGCTCGAAGCTGCAAGCCGACGCATCCTTTATCTCCGGGTAGCAGCCCAGAACCTCAAGCAGGCCGAAGCCCATGACCTTGCCCTTCAACTGATGGAAAAGGCAGAGGCGATGGACCGTGATGTACAGGAAGGGAAGAAACGATTGGCTGCGGAAATGCAAAAAGTCCATGGAGGAGATAGCGGGCCGAATATCCTTCGAGAACTGAAGGAAGAGATCGAGCGACTTCGAGCGGAGGTCAAGGAACTTCGCCAGAAGGTTGAAAAACGCTAATGGACTGGATGACTTGGTACAAATCCCTCGCAAAGCCCTAGTGGACGCCTTCACCTGCCACCATCGGGCTGGTTTGGGCAATTCTCTATCCGGTAATCATCATCAGTTTCGGGTTCGTTTTGGTTATGGGATTCCGAGGTAAGGTCGGCTGGATGGTCGCATTGCCCTTCGCCATCAATCTCGTGGCAAACATTATTTTCATGACGTTCTTTTCGGGGTTGAGGAACGTGCCACTGTCGGCGGTGGACATCGTGGTTGCCATTTGGCCGCATTTGGTAACGCGCATTGAAAAGGGGACCGCCGTATCAAAGTCTAACCTTTTATAAGAGAAACAACTCCAGGTAAGGTAGGCATGTAGGATGCTTGCGGTGAGAATATAATATATAATTAGTTGTATGCATCTCATATAATGCAATAGGATCATGAAGATAGCCAAAGAGCTCGGTTATTCGCGGAAAACTGTAAGGAAGGTTTTTGGCCTGGATGAGCCACCGGGTGTTGCCTTTCGAAACCCCGGGCGCATTCGGTTCTCGGGCCCAACACCCAACGGATTGAAACATGGTTGCAAAGAGGTGATGGCAAGCCCGGTAAACAAAGACGCATAGTCCAATGTGTTAATAAACGCCTTAAGGATGAGCAAGGATTTTGCAGGTAAGCCAGCACGAAAAGGAGGTTCGTTTTTCGGTAGAATGGCCAATGGAAAGAGATGTTTGTTCCAACCACATTTGCGTACGGTGAGGAGGTTCAGGTGGACAGGGGGGAGAAGGCACCACAAACCCAAGGGGTTCAAGTTGTAGTTAGAGTCATAAGGATCAAAATTGCCACTCCCAAAGAAGAATGAGAAGCCCAATTTGCCGAACAGTTGCCCACATCGCACCAGGTCCCGGCACAATTGTCAAATTGTTTACTACAGGCGTAACCCGGAATCATAAAACTTTCAAAATGGACCAACCGCAAAGGATTTCAGCCAAGCCCATGAGTCAAACATCCAAAACAAAATTTCTGGCTCGACAATTTTGGATATCTCGAGATATATTTCAAATAAAAGCGAGTTGTTTTGTGGATTACCAACACTTTCAACACTTCGGGGTGTCCAAATTGGGCAATTTGGTCAAAAAACCCAATAATTTTTGCGCGTTAGCAAAATGCTGCAAGTCGTTATTGGAAAAGTACTTAAAGAATTTATATTTAAACCCAGCTTTGTCCTTAAAGGCCCTCCGGAGGCAAAGGTTACAGGTTCGACTCCTGTCGGGTGCACTTCCTGACCCCTTGAAAACAAGCCAATTACGGCGAGTATTTTGAGGGGTTTTGTCTTGGATATGCCCTTTCCAGGTGTCAGCCTTACACCTGATCTTCTTTTTTTTACACTTTTAAAGTGTGGAAACAGGTTGGTGGGGTCAGTTGACTAGTAATCTAACTATTAGGTTAACGGTATTTAACCCCAAGGATGATCAGCTTTTTTGTTTCTAAGCGACAGGAAAACCGCTTTATGTTTACACGCATTTCCAGAGCCTTGATAAGTGTTAGCGACAAACTGGGACTATTGGACCTTGCCAGGGCCTTGTCTGAAAAGGGGGTGGAAATCGTATCTACCGGTGGCACTGCGAAGTTGCTTCGCGATGCAGGTTTGGTTGTGAGGGATATAAGTGACCTTACAGGTTTTCCAGAAATGCTGGATGGCCGGGTTAAAACTCTTCACCCCAAAGTTCATGGCGGTTTATTGGGGAGAAGGGACCTTCCTGCCCACCAACATGCCATGGCGGAGCATTCGATTAGCCCGATTGACCTGGTCGTTGTAAATCTCTACCCATTCGAAAGTGTTGCCGCAAAGCCCGATTCCCATTGGGATGAGCTGATAGAGAATATCGATATCGGTGGTCCTTCAATGATTCGATCGGCAGCAAAAAATCACGAGAGTGTTATTGTCCTCTCTGATCCGACACAATACCCGGCATTTCTGCAATCATTCATCGAAAGTGATGGAGGCACGGAATTACCCCTGCGAAAGCGATTTGCATTGGAGGCATTTCAGCGCACCGCTTCCTATGACGCTGCCATTTCCCAAACGCTTGATGAAAAATTGAATCAGGGCGCTGAGGATCGTTTCCCCAGCCGGCTTACCCTTACATTTTCCAAGGTGAAAAATCTAAGGTACGGAGAAAATCCACAGCAAAAGGCGGCCTTCTATTTGGAAGAATCTGGCAATCGAGACACCGCAAGCGGCGGAACAATTCTTCACGGTAAGGAATTGTCTTATAATAATCTGCTAGATTTGGATGCGGCCATTGAGATTGTTCGGCCATTGGAAAAACCTGCCGCCTGCGTGGTGAAACACAATAATCCGTGTGGCGTCGCCATGGCTGATACTCTGGATCGAGCGTATGCATTGGCCTTCGAGTCCGATCCTGTTAGCGCTTTTGGTGGAATCATTGGGCTAAACCGGGTTGTCGATGCGGTCACGGCGACCCTGATAACGGAGCCTGGTCGATTTTTTGAGTGCATCATTGCGGAAGATTTTACCCCTGAGGCGCTTGAGGTACTTACCACCCGCCCAACCTGGAAAAACAGCGTTCGTCTGGTGAAAACAGGCAAGCTGACTTGCCGGGGCCCAGTGTCCGATTTCCGCAAACTCAATGGTGGGCTATTGGTTCAAGGGGCGGATGAGATCAAGGATGATCTTGCCCTGGCGAAAACCGCAACTATCGCCTCGGTTCCCGCCGACAAACTGGCTGATCTGAAATTGGCTTGGCATGTTGTGCGCTATGTTAAAAGTAATGCCATCGTACTTGCAAAAGACGGAATGATCGTTGGTGTTGGCGCGGGTCAAATGAGCCGGGTTGATTCGGTCCAGATTGCCCTTCGAAAAGCTGGAGAAAAGAGTAGGGGTGCGGTTCTTGCCTCGGATGCATTTTTCCCTTTCCGCGACAATGTGGATCTTGCGGCAGCAGGGGGAATTATTGCGATCGCCCAGCCGGGTGGTTCCGTTCGAGATAAAGAATCGATTGAAGCGTGTGATCAGCATAAGATCGCAATGGTTTTCACCGGAGTAAGGCATTTTCGCCATTAATTCCTAAGCCAATCTTTAGTTTTCCACGCCATAGCCATGTGTAAATCCAAAACTACAAGGAGTTTGGTGAAATGAACCGAAGAGTTTTTTCCAAGTTTGCTTTGGGCGGGTTTGGCTTGGCAAATGGGGGTGGCAACCTTCGCCTTGAGGGGAGCAGCCTTATTTCTGTGGAGAAACCAAAAATGGATATAATTGATACTCATCAGCATCTTTGGAACCGGTCCAAGTTCACACTTCCCTGGATCACAAAAGGGACCACCCTCGATGCCGACTTCGGTATTCCGGAATACAAGGAAGCATCGGGTGGAGTCGTATCCCGAACCGTCTACATGGAAGTCGATGTTGAACCATCTCAACAATGGGATGAAGCAGTTTATGTTAATGGGCTTTGCAACGATCCGATGTCGGGAATGGTCGCCGCTGTGGTTTCTGGTCGACCGAATTCACCCGATTTTGAAAAGTGGGTTGAAAGGTTGGGAGCACTCAAGGGGGTTCGGGGAATTCGGCAGGTTCTTCATGTGCCTTCCACACCAAGAGGCTATTGTCTTGAGCCAAAATTTGTTAGGGGAATCAAACTGCTTGGAGCAAAGAACCTGAGTTTTGATCTTTGCATTAAGGATGTCGACCTGGCTGAAAAATCCAAGTTGGTTGAACAGTGTCCCCAGACGCAATTTATTTTGGATCACTGTGGTAATCCGGATCTAAAAAAGGCAGATCTTAATCCATGGAAAAAGGATATTGAGGAAATTTCTCGCCACAAAAATCTGGTTATTAAAATATCTGGTTTTTTGGCATCTGCTCCAGCCAAGGACCAGTGGAAGTTTGAAGATGCCGAAATGATTATCAATCATTGCCTGGACAGCTTTGGGCCTGAGCGGTGCATATTTGGTGGGGATTGGCCCGTCGTTCTCCTTGGTTCCACTCTGTTGAAATGGATCGAAACAGTAAAACAGGTGGTTTCCAAGCGACCCATTGCGGAACAGGAAAAACTCTTTTCCCGGAATGCGGAGCGTTTGTACCGGCTTACCCCCGCCTAAAAGCTTAAAGTTGGCTGACAAATTGGGTGCCTGCCATGTATCGGATAGCGGTTGGTTTCATTGTGATCCTGGGATTTGCCGTGGGGGCACCCATTTTGTTTGGGGCTGAGTCGCTTGGGCTTTCTCCGCTCTTTACGGACAATATGGTTTTGCAATCCAAAGTGATTTTTAAGGTTAAGGTAGTAAATGCTCCTCGGGGCGCAGAAATAGAAGCCAATATTGCGGGAAAATCCTTTTATGGCAAAACGCAAACGGGTGCTGACTCTGTTGTCGAAATCGGGCCGCTGAACCCCGGAGGTCCATATGAGCTAGCCGTTGGTGTCAAAGGCCAGGCAGCGACGATTTTATTAAAAAATGTTCTGGTGGGCGAAGTTTGGGTCTGTTCAGGCCAGTCCAACATGCAGTGGACTGTGAGCGCCAGCGCCAATGCGGACCAGGTCAAAGCCCAGGCAGGCAATTCGAAGATCCGGCTATTCTCTGTGCCCCGAAAAACTTCAAATAAACCTGATTCCTCCCTGATGGGTAAATGGGTGGAATGTAATTCGGAGTCAGTTGGGGGCTTTTCCGCTGTGGGATATCATTTCGGCCATAAATTAAACGCCGATACCGGCCTCCCTGTAGGTCTGATCAATGCCTCCTGGGGCGGCACATACGCCGAGGCCTGGACTCGTGAGGAGGATTTGCTGGAAAGCCCAACTTTGGAAACGATTATCACAAATCAAAAACAAAATCTCCCTGGGGCAATTGCAAAGTACAAAAAAGACTTGGAAAAGCACAAAAAATTGGCTGAGGAAGCAAAGGCTGCAGGGAAAAAAATACCCAACCCTCCCCAAAACCCTGAAGTTGGTCCCAATCGGCCAGCGGTCCTTTTTAATGGAATGATTTACCCCCTTTTGCATTTTCCCATCAAGGGATCCATTTGGTACCAGGGTGAGGCAAATGCCGCTCAAGCCCACACCTATCGCACCCTCCTCCCCGTCCTGATTGAGTCCTGGCGAAAAGCTTGGAGACAACCTGATTTACCCTTTTATTTTGTCCAACTGGCTCCCTACATGGCAATCAAGACTGAACCCCAGGAAAGCAATTGGGCGGAGCTTCGCGAGGCCCAGCTTTTGACCAAATTGAGAGTGCCCAATACAGGAATGGCAGTGATTACTGATGTCGGGGACGAGAAAGACATCCATCCAAAAAAGAAAGCCCAGGTGGGAGAGCGTCTGGCTCTTTTGGCATTGAAAAACCTATATCAAAAGTCTGTTCAGGCTTCAGGCCCCCAATTCAAAAGTTTGACCATTGATGGTAACAAGGCGCTTTTAGAGTTTTCGGAAGTTGGAAGTGGTCTGGAATGCAAAGGTGAGGAATTAGCAGGCTTTACGATTGCCGGGCCTGACCGGAAATTTGTCAATGCGAGTGCCCGAATCGATGGCAACAAAGTGGTTGTTCAAGCCGAGTCGGTTAGTCAGCCTGTTGCCGTGCGTTTCGGCTGGGCCAACTTTCCGGTGGTCAATCTATGGAACAAGGATGGACTGCCAGCTTCCCCATTTCGCACGGATGAGTTCAAGGGCCTTACTGGTCCCCGTTAAATATTATTATTACTGATTATTGGGAGAATACTATGCTTTCCGTTTTTGCTTTGTTATTCGTTTGTTTGGGACAGGTTGAAAAAACTGTTGAAGTTTCCCTGTCTGGTTTGGGTATGGGGCTAAGTCGTGCCCAACTTGTTGAGAGGCCCATTTCCGGAACAGCAGATTTTTCCTCTTTTGGGAAAGGAGCTACTGCGGGACAGATCCTTGATGCAGGAAAAGTGATAGGCAAATTCCAGATTTTTTCCGGTTCGCTCAAGGGCAAAGGACAGGATTGGGTTGCTCTTCTGACCGATGTGCCGACCAGTGATCATGTTATGTTTCAAAGTGGAGCCTACAAATCCATATCCCCATACTCCTTCTCTGGTGGCTATGCTGCCAGTCGTAAATTGTCTGATGTCAATGGTCCAATTCTGGCTGTTTTTTGTGAGCCTTATGATAAAAGCACGCCATCCAGGAAAGATGCCACCTTTAAAACATTCACCCAGGTATTTGATCCAGAGGGAGAGGAACTTGTAACCAAAGGGCTCGGAGGAAAATTTCCCCATCATCGTGGACTTTTTTATGGGTTCATGAAAACCACTTATGCGGGTGGAGTAGTGGACACTTGGCATTGTAAGGATGGTGTGCATCTCAATTTGACCGGGCCTGGGGTTGAGGAAATTGGTCCGATTGCGGCCCGAGTGACACTTCCGGTTGGTTGGTATGGCAAAAAGGACGATCTTTTTGCAAACGAAGAACGTCAATTCACTGCAATTCGTGCTGGAAGCGCGCTTGTTATTGATTTTGACTCGCGTGTGATTCCAGTATCAGGCAAGATAAAGGTTGATGGCGATCCCCAACATGCGGGTTTTCACTTTCGCGCTTCAGGCGAGGTTGCGGATAAAACTGAAAAACAGACTGTCTATTTGCGTCCATCCGGGAAAGATAGGCCTGGCGCAACCAGAAACTGGCCCGACCGAAAAGACCATATCAATCTTCCCTGGAACTGCATGCAATTTTCTGCAAATGGCCAGCGTTACAGCGCAACCTATGTCAACCATTCTTCAAACCCCGGTGAGAGCCGATTTTCGGAGCGGGAATATGGAAGGTTTGGTTGCTATTTTGTCAACGAGTTAACCCGGGAAAAGCCCTTGGTGGTGCAGTATCGGGTTGTGGTTCGGCGGGGTGATATTGATCAGGCAGCCGCACAAGCTGATTCGGATGCATTTCAGAAGCCCAAGGGCCAAGTCCAAAGGTAAGGGATTCCATGAACAATTATGAGGTCGAACTTAGGGCCGCGATGCATGCTTCAAAGCTTGCGGCCAATGTGATTCTAAAAGCTTACGGATTGCGGGAGGCCGACCCGACAGCCCAAGCCAACATTACCACTCAGACGGACCTTGCCTCCCAGGAAACCATACTTGGGTACCTCATGGCAGAATTCCCATCCGATGCCTTTGCAGCGGAAGAGGATACCAACGCCATTAAGGGGGCAAAGTTGTCCGGCGAGAGGCTATGGGTTGTTGACCCGATTGATGGAACTCGTGGTTTTGCTCGGAAAAATGCCGAATTTTCGGTGATGATTGGATTTTGTATCGGTGGCAAAGTAGTTGCCGGGGTGGTTTGCGAACCCGCCCTGGATCGTTACACCTATGCCCGATTGGGGTTTGGCTGCTGGACCAGGACCGGAGATGGCCCAGATACGCGCTGTTATACCCAGGCAACGCCCCAACTGTCCGAGGCGATTTTTGCCCGTAGCCACACCAAGAATCCTTCCGAACCTGGCGAATTTGCCGGCAAGCTTGGGGTAAAACGATTTCTCGAAAGCTATTCTGCCGGTGTAAAATTAGCCCAGCTAGCCCGGGGTGAGGCGGATATTTATCTAAATGACTATCCAACATATCGTGATTGGGACTTGTGTGCTGGTGTGATCCTGGTAACAGAGGCAGGGGGCATTGCCACAGACGGCAAGGGAAATCCGCTTGAGTTTGGTCGCCCCGGTAATCTCCAGGATCGTGGACTTGTGAGTTCCTGTGCCGGTATTCACCAGGAAATATTAAGAAAGCTAAGCTAGATTTTAGGACTGCCTGGGAATCCTTTTGGTTCCCAGGTTGATGCTTTTTGGAATATCTTTAAAGGTTTATTTGTTCGGCTGTTTGGTAGGTTGCCCCTGAAGTTGGGCCAATCGTGCCTGGGCGATTTCGGCTGTCCGCGAGTTTGGATTGATTCGTACGATTTGGGAAAACGCTGCGATGGCCTGTTGCGGTTCACCTGCCGCCAAATTTGTCTCGGCCAATTGTAAAAGGGTCTGCGACCATTTGTCCTGAAGCTGTTCTGCGGCAAACCGCAGCGATTCCGGGCTGGAATGGAGGTCGTTCAGGAGTTTTTTAGCTTCGATGCCTTCAATTGATTGGGACTGCTGGGAAACCCATTCGAGCTTGTCCAAGGCAATCGCAATTTGTTTTCTTGAAAGGTCCTCCTTTGCGGATTTTAGGAATTCCGAAAGGTTGCCCACCGAAGTGGGGCGTTCCTTGGAACGGGACATTAAGGATCCTGAAGCTTCGGAGCCGGTAATCTTGTGTTTCGCCAAAATGTCCTGGAAGGTTTGGTCGGGAATGTTCAATATAGCTCCCGGGTCTGTATTTCGATGAATTTGATCTGCTAAATAGGCGGCTTCCTGGCGAAGTGGTGAATCGGTTGGGTTTTCAAGAACACGGTTAAGGAGGGCCTCCGCTCCCACCAAATCTTTTTGCTTCAGTTTTGAAATCGCTTCGCGGAATGTTGTCAGAAGGGATTCTGATTCATTTTCCCATTGGAAGCGGGCGCGGTCGAGTTGTGCACCCAGGGCAAGGGAATTTTGGAACCCCTCAACACTGAGTATTACTTTGCCTTCGGGGGACGCGAAGACAAGGGTTGGCACGCTCCGGATTTTCAATGACTCAGTTACATTGCGATTGGCGATGGCATCAATGTCCGCGATTATCCAGTTTTTACCGAAACGCTCACGGATCGCTGGATCGGCGAAAGTTTCCTTTTTGAGTTTTTGACACCATTGGCAATCCGGGCTTGATATCAGGATGAAAAGGGGTTTGCGGAGTTCGAGGGATTCGGCTCGGGCGAGTTTGTAGTCTTCAATGAACCGCAATTCCCCTTGGGCATAGACATTAGCTTGTTGGAGGAGCAGGGCCGTAATTATTGGAACCAATCGGAACATGATGTTCTCCTGGCGGTGCAATCCTGGTTTTTGATCAGGCTCTGGGGTGGGCCTTGGTGTAATGATCACGGAGTTTGGTTGTGCTCAAGTGGGTATATATTTGGGTGGTCGCCAGGCTTTTGTGGCCAAGCAATTCTTGAACCCCCCGAATGTCCGCACCCTGGTTTAAAAGGTGTGTGGCAAAACTGTGTCTCAGGGAGTGAGGTGAAGCGTTTGGATCAAGGCCTGCTGGTCCCAAATATTTGGAAAGGATCCGGCCCACGCTTCGCACGGTTAGCCTTGTTCCGTTTTTGTTTAGAAAAAGAGCCTGGGCGGCTTTGGGTTTGGCCATGGTGTCCCGGTCAGGCATCCAGGAATGGATTGATTCCAAAGCCTGGGGGCCAAGGAACACAATCCGCTCCCTACGCCCTTTGCCGCGTACAGTAGCGCATGATTCGTCAAGATCCAGGTCTTCCAGGTTTAATCCGACCAATTCGGCAACACGAACCCCCGCCGAATACGCAGTTTCCAGCAAAGCCCGGTCCCTGCGGCTGAGTGGATTTTCCCCCACGGGAAGGGCCAGCATTTTTTGGATCCCTTCTGCGGGAAGAAAATGGGGCAAGGCTTTGTCTTTTCGAGGCCCCCTTAGTCCCGCGGCAGGATCCTGATCGAGTTTGCCTTGGCGACGAAGAAAACGGCACCAGGACCTTAGCGAGGCCAGGCGGCGGGCAATTGTTGCGCGGGAATAGCCTTGTTCATGGAGCCATGCCAACCAATTACGCAAAATTCTTGGCCTGAGGTCGTCAATGGTGGCGGAAATCCCCAGTTGCGAGTGGAGGTAATCTATCGCCTGGGTCAGGTCCTCCCGATAGGACTTGACGGTGTACTCTGAGGAGTTTCGCTCAAGAGCCAAGTGTTTCAGAAACTCGGCCATCGCCGACTTCAAAGTGATTTCTCCCACCGGAGGCATTAGGTTCCCATGGAAATGATCGGCTTGAATTGGGAGTTATCGGACGCTGAGGGTCGAATCTTATTCGAACGCCAAATTTGCAATCGTTATCTTCCTTGCAACCTAACCATGTTCCGGCGGATCAATGTCTGGTTGGGCCCGCAAACCCAGGATTGGTTAAAAATCCTGGATGGCCAACCCCTAGTACTTCTCTGGAAAATAGTGGTTCTCCATATTGGGACTGGATGGCCCATCCCCAAAATTGCGCCTGGGTTTCAATCTCCCCGAGGGGACCAAATTTTCCTTCCTGTCGACCTTTAACCAGTTGAGAATGATAGGCTCGGCAAGCAGCTATCTTGGTTTCAAAATAGGGACTTATATCAGTTACCAAGTCGGGCCTTGCCACCCGCCTAAGGTGAATACTTGGGGCGTAAAGGACAAATGCTGGGTGATGGGGCGTGCCGGAAAGGTCGGTTTTGGAAAGTTTTCCCCAGAACCTTGCTGCATCCACAAGGGATGAGGCTGCAACATGATCGGGGTGGGAATCCTCCCAATGATGGGTGATCAATAGCTTGGGTTTGAGTAACCGAATCCAGCCAGCCAATGCCGCGCGGGCTTCGATTGTGGCCTCCAAAGCCCTGTTGGGAAGGCCAAGATTAGCCCGGAAGTCAAGTTTGAGAATTTTTGTTGCTTCTGCGGTTTCAATAGCACGAATTTCCGGGGTTCCGTGGGGTGTAGGTTCCCCGTTGGTAAGATCGATCACACCAACCCTCTGACCCGCATTTTTTAGAGCCAAAATAGTGCCACCAACGCTGATTTCGGCATCGTCGGGGTGGGCAACAATGACCAGGGTGTCCAGGTTAACAGCCTGAGGTTCATTATGTTGAGCGTTTTTTTGCATTAGCCTTGCACCGGATCAGCTTTAGAGGTTCCAATGGCACACTGGACAAGGAGGTCTGCCATGAGTCGTTTGATAGTAATTCCCGCCAGGCTTGCATCCACACGCCTGCCTGAGAAACCCCTCCTAAAGGATACCGGAAAATACCTGATTCAACATGTTTACGAGTTGGCATGCCGCTCGAAGCGTGCGGATCGTGTTGTGATTGCCACAGATGATGAACGAATTATGGCTGCCGCAAAAAGCTTTGGTGCCGAGGCCAAAATGACCCGGTCGGACCACCCCTCCGGCACGGATCGGGTAGCAGAGGTTGCGTTTGGGATTGATTGTGATTTGATTGTTAACCTTCAGGGAGATGAGCCCCAAATCGATCCAAGTGCGCTGGACCTACTTTTTGATCTTTTGGAAAAGAATCCCAATTCCCCGATGGCAACTTTGGCGACCCCGATCCCAAGTGATGATGCCTACCGAAATCCGAATTGTGTCAAGGTTGTGATGGATGAAAATGGCCGGGCACTTTATTTCAGTCGCAGCCCGATTCCTTACTACCGAGAGGGAACTCCTCCGTTCGATTCAGAACCGGTAAGAGCATGGCAACATCTTGGTTTGTATGGTTACCGAAAGGATTTCCTTTTGGGCATAGGCAAAATGCCCCCTCATCCCCTCGAACAGGCTGAAAAACTCGAACAACTGCGGGTTTTGGCTAATGGTGTGCCCTTGATGGTGGGCAAGGTTGTTCACAAGGGGCTAGGTATCGACACGCCTGAGGAATATCGGGCTTTTGTGGAATTTTGTCTCCGGGCAAAAAATGCAAATGTGGCCAAGGCAGCCTGATTGTTTTTGCGCCAAAGTGGGCCATTTTGTCCTTTTTCAGGGCCAATCGCTTTGTGCCGATTGCCTTGGCTCTAGTCGAGTCACTGGCAAATTGCGAAAATGCCATTTATGGCAAAACACATTTTCGTGACGGGTGGCGTGGTAAGTTCTTTGGGAAAAGGGCTGACCAGCGCTTCTGTGGGGCTCCTTTTGGAAAAAAGAGGGCTTCGCGTCCGTATCCAGAAATTTGATCCCTACATCAATGTAGACCCGGGTACGATGAGCCCCTACCAGCATGGCGAGGTTTATGTTCTCGATGATGGAGCGGAAACCGATCTGGATTTGGGGCACTATGAGCGTTTCACCAACGCGCCTTTGAATCGTGATTGTAACTTCACCACAGGACGTATTTATCAAAAGGTAATCCAGAAAGAGCGTAAGGGTGAATACCTGGGCCATACTGTTCAGGTAATCCCCCATGTAACGGATGAGATCAAGGAGGCTATTCGCCTTGTCGCCCGAGAGGATGTTGATGTTGTAATCACTGAGATTGGCGGCACCGTGGGGGATATCGAAGGTCTTCCCTTTTTGGAAGCAATTCGACAATTTGCTTTGGATGTGGGAAAGCACAATTGTCTTTACCTTCACCTAACCCTGATTCCCTATCTCAAAGCCGCAGGCGAGGCAAAAACCAAGCCAACCCAACACAGTGTTGGCCAACTACGACAAATTGGTATTCAGCCCGACATTCTCATTTGCCGAACCGAACGGGAAATGACTAAAGGAATGAAGGAAAAGATCGGTCTCTTCTGTAATGTCGAAACCCAGGCTGTCATCGAGGAAAGGGACAAAGAATTTTCCATTTACGAAGTCCCTTTGAGTCTCACCGAAAATAAGCTGGACGAATTGATTGTCCAAAAGCTGGGACTAACCAAGGCCCGGCCACTCGACCTTTCCGAGTGGCATGATATGCTTCATAAATTGCGTAACCCAAATCATGAGGTCTGTATAGGCGTTGTCGGCAAATACATAGAGTACAAAGACGCATACAAATCGATTTACGAGTCGCTCGACCACGCGGGAATCGCCAACTCGACTCGGATACTGGTGCGCAAGATTGAGGCTGAAGAATTGGAGAACAACGGACCGGATGCCGCGTTGGCTGGTCTGGACGGAATCCTTGTTCCAGGTGGGTTTGGCTACCGGGGCATTAATGGAAAGGTTGAGGCAATTCGTTATGCAAGGGAAAAGGGAATTCCCT
>CAMBMH010000110.1 GCA_945868575.1 Singulisphaera sp. GP187
GTTAATTGCCTTGGTGTAATAACTTATTTATTTATCAAATTGTTTTAAATTTCCATATAATTCAGCTCTTGCCATAAATGCAATTTCATGGTCTGGTTTTATTTCAATTATTTTTGTCAGGTCATCTATTGCTTTTTGGGGCATTTTTCTTAGCATATAATTATAAGATCTTCCTATAAGGGCCTCTGTGCTATTTGGGTTGATTTCGATTGCTTTTGTGAGGTCAAACCATGCATTTTGTAGGCTTGAATTTCCTCCGCTTTTGTTGGGTGGCATTTGTGCTCTTGCCCTGTGTAGGTATGCAGATTCATTTTTTGGATTTCTTTTTATAATTAAGTCGTATTCATTCATTCCTTTTTCATGTTCTCCTAATTTTATATTAGCGTCTCCTCTTAGTAGGTATGTTTTGCTGTCGTGGTTATTAGAATTAATTAAAAAATCAAAGTCATCAAGTGCTTTTTTGGGGTTGTCTGTATTCAAATATTCAATTCCCCTGCTTAAATATGCTTTGTGAAAATCCTTTTTTAACAAGATCGACTTTGTGAAGTCTATTATTGCCAATTGTGAATTATTTTTGAAAGCGTGTATTTCACCTCTCCTAAAATAAGCCCTAAAATCATCGTTTTTTAATTCAATTGACATGGTGTAATCATCTATTGCCTTGGCATATTCTTTTTTTATGCATATAAATCGCCTCTTGCCATGTATGCATCTCTGTATTTTTGATTAATGTTTATTGCGTCTGTGAAATTCTGGATTGCGTCATCTTTCTTTAAGTTTTCTGTTGCTTTCAGGCCCTTATTGTATAGGTCAACCCATTATTCATTCCTTGATAATATAATCCAAGCTACTCCTGATTAAATTAATATTATTAAAAGAATTCCCGATGCTAGCAAAATCTTTATCAATCCAAATGACGACTGTTTGGTCTGATTATTTTGATTGGTTCGCTTAGGTTTTTTCTTCGGCTTGGTGTATTCCTTTTCTTCAGCCTCTTCAATTTCTACTATTTCGGCCTCCGTTTTCGGAAGTGGTGGTGGAATGATTTTGGGCGCTTGAATTTTTGGCTCCGCGATTGGTATTCCCTTGATTTGCGAAGCCTTGACCCAACTTCCTCCGCCTTTTTTTATCAGGGTTTCCTGATCGATTTGTCCCGTTTGGGCAAGTTGTTTCAAATCAGCTGCGGATAACGGCCCAGATTCCGTTCCATTGGCGTTCTTGTAATACCAATCATTTGCCATGGCAGATTCCCAAGGTGAATGTTTTTTAAAATTGGCGTGGCAGGTCGTTCTGTTTATTTGTCCCCCTGTACAAGCGTGCGAAATCGTGAAATGTCCCAAAAAAATTTTCCCTTTTGCGTTTTTTTTAAAAAGGCGGTTTTCTGACCCAATGGCCCCCAAAGATTTTCAAAATAAAGAACTTGGTCGGCAAAGTTTTCGAAAATCGCGATGTTTTGTGGTTCCTGATTCAATCTTTGGCATCGTGAACATTTACAAGCAAACGGAGTAGAATGACGGCGGTTCCATTTGCCTCTTCCTTTGCGTACCTTTCCCAGGAGTTAGCAATGAGCTTCAAAATCCAGCGGGTCCATGTTTATCACGCCGAAATTGAAGACAAGCCGGGTGGCGTTGGAGCCAAGTTGAAGGCGTTGGCTGCGGCGGGGGCCCATCTGGAATATATCTATAGCCAGCGCTCAGCGACCAAGCCCGGGATGGGTGACCTTTTTGTGGCGCCCCTGCGAAGTGCGGCTGAACTCAAGGCAGCCAAGGATTCGGGGATGACCGAAGCCACCGAGCCGATTGTCATGCGCCTCGAAGGGGATGACAAAGCCGGACTGAGCGGCAAGCTAACCCAGGCCTGGGAAATGGCCGGGATCAATCTCCATGGATTGGTGATGTCGGTTTTGGCTGGGAAGTTTGTGGGGTATGCGACCTTCGATACGGCGGAGGATGGCAACCGCGCCGCGACCATTCTCGCCGAATTGGGAACCTCTCCGGCACACGCCTAATCGGTTTTTTGCCCGGAGATCCATTTTCAGGCCAAGAGCGATAGACGGGGTTGGGATAATTGTGTTGGCAGAATAGGATGGAATTGCTCCTCGATCCGTCCTAAATGGTGTCCAATCATGCTTCCAACCATCGCACCCTATCCTTCCAGTTGGTTCACGGAGTTCTCTCCAGAAGACTCCCTTGGAGTCGCGGCCGCCTCGGTTTTGTCGGGGCGCCTTGTGGCGGTTCTCCATCATCATCCGGTGGCGGTGGCTCGTGCCGGGGAATCTGTCGAACATGTCCACCATTTGCGGGTGGCTGCTCGGCGTTCCTCCGCTGCGCTTGCCGCCTTTGGCAAAATCCTTCCCAAAAAACTCCGGGACCAGGCCGATGACCTGCTTCGGTCCATTCGTAAAAGCGCTGGTTTGGCTCGGGATTGTGATGTTTTCCTTTTTGGAATCGGATCCAATCAAAGCGGATCCCGACCTGCCGGGGACAAAACTGCTACATCTTCACCCAAGGGTAGTGAATTGCTTGAGGGTTTGGCCTTGGCCAAACGGGTTGCCGCCCAGGGGGAACTGGCCGATTCCTGTCCCAACTTTGGCAAATTGTTTCCAAAATTGATGGAAAAAATTGCTGAATCGGTGAGCCAATCCACCAAGGCAAAATTGACTGTCTCTTCACTTGCCGATGCTGTTCTGAACGAGGCATTTTGTGATTTTCGCGAAGAGATATCCCTGAAAGAAAAAAAATTCCAAGTGTCCCAAAACCCTAAAAGTGGGCCGGAACATCTTCACAAGGTAAGGATCCTGGGAAAAAGGGTTCGCTACCTTATGGAGATTTTTTGGCACTGTTTACCAAAAGGGGTTCGCCATGAGCTTTATCCATTGGTCGAGGAAGCGCAGGAACTTTTGGGACAGATTAACGACCATTACCGGGCATTGGCAATGCTCCGTGAATTGTCCGACGAGGTGAAAATGGTTAGCACCACATGTCTGGATCGTTTGACTCCGCTTTTAAAAACCCTTTCACAGCGCCACGAAAAGCAGATTACCGAAAAATTGCAGGCCTATCAGCAATGGTGCATTCAATGGGAGAAGGTTGAGGGGAAGTGGGATAAGGATTAGGGCAACCTACAACGAGGTGATATGAAAAAAATGGGAGCCGGATCCCAGCGGTCAGGCAAACGCAATTGGAAAAAAGAACTCCCCCTGTCAAATTGCCAGAGGGATTAAATCAGGCGGGATTGAGAACACTTTCTGTAATTCATTGACTGGTATCAGGTTGTGATTGATTTTGGAATTTTTAGATTAGGCACGGCTTCTGCTTAATGTTTGCTTAACGAATCTTTTTCGAATCAAAAATTATGGAGGATCCTATGGATCTCAACAAATTCACAGAGAAGGCGGCAGAGGCAATCCAGGAATCGGTCAAGTTGGCACAAAAGTGTGGCCAGCAACAGGTCGAACCCGAGCACCTTTTATTGAGCTTGCTCAATCAGGAAACCGGATTGACCGGGGCTATCCTCGGCAAGGCGGGTGTGGCGGTTGATGCGCTTCATCGGCGGGCCCAGCAAGAGGTGGACCGTATCCCCAAGATGTCCGGAGGTGAGGACCGGGTTGGACTTGGTTCGCGGATGGTCCGTTTGGGAAACAAGGCTGAAGATGAGGCGAAAAAGTTTAAAGACGATTTTGTCTCTGTTGAACATCTTCTATTGGCGCTGCTTGAGGATGCCGGAACGGCAGGGCGTACTCTAAAGGAAAGCAATGCTTCAGCCGACCGGGTGCTCAAGGCGCTTCAGGAAGTCCGTGGCAACCAACGGATCACGACTCAAAATCCCGAAGGGACTTATGAGTCGCTCAAGAAATATGGTCGCGACCTGACCGAAATGGCGTCCAAGGGGAAACTGGATCCGGTCATTGGCCGCGATGAGGAGATCCGCCGTGTGATTCAGGTTCTTTCCCGGCGGACCAAAAACAACCCCGTACTCATCGGCGAACCCGGCGTTGGTAAAACGGCCATTGCCGAAGGATTGGCCCAGCGCATCGTTCGGGGAGATGTTCCCGAAGGGCTCAAGAATCGCAAGATTGTTTCTCTGGATATGGGGGCCCTGATCGCCGGCGCTAAATACCGTGGGGAATTCGAAGAGCGCCTCAAGGCGGTTCTCAAAGAGGTCCAATCTGCCGAAGGACAGATCATCCTCTTTATTGATGAATTGCACACGGTTGTTGGCGCGGGTAAATCCGATGGAGCCATGGACGCAGGAAACCTGCTCAAGCCACTACTAGCTCGTGGGGAACTCCATTGCATAGGTGCGACCACGCTTGATGAATATCGCCAACATATTGAAAAAGATCCGGCGCTGGAACGACGCTTCCAGCCTGTGATTGTCAATCAGCCAACGGTTGAAGATACAATCTCCATTTTGCGCGGGCTGAAGGATCGTTACGAGCAGCACCACGGTGTACGGATCAAGGACGCGGCACTGGTCGCCGCGGCGGTTCTTTCCAATCGATATATCACCGATCGGTTTTTGCCTGATAAAGCGATCGACCTGGTCGATGAATCCGCGGCCAAGCTCCGCACCGAAATTGACAGCCGTCCCGCCAAGCTGGACGAGGTGCTGCGCCGTAAACTCCAACTCGAGATCGAGCTGGTTGCCCTGCGCAAAGAAACCGATCATGCGAGCAAGGAACGCATGAAAAAGCTGGAAAAGGAAGTAGGCGATCTAAAGACCCAGGCGGACGCCCTTCAGGCCGCGTGGGAAACGGAAAACGCACTGATCCAGGATCAGCGCAAGGCTCGCCAGCAAATCGAAGAGACCAAACTAGCCATCGAGCGGGCCGAGCGCGAATACGACCTCAACAAGGCCGCTGAACTTAAGTATGGCAAGCTCATGGAGCTTGAGAAAAACCTGAAGGCTGCCGAAGAGCGAGCCCAAAACGCCTCGGGTGGTCAGCGTCTCATCAAGGAGGAAGTCGACGCTGAAGATATTGGCGCCGTGGTGAGCCGCTGGACGGGTGTGCCCGTGACCAAGCTCATGGAAGGGGAAAAACAAAAGCTTCTGGAACTGGGCGCGGAACTCCACAAGCGGGTCATCGGCCAGGATGAGGCGGTGGTTGCCGTCGCGGATGCGATTCTTCGGGCTCGAAGCGGACTCAAGGATCCGGCGCGTCCGATTGGTTCCTTTATCTTTTTAGGACCAACCGGAGTGGGAAAAACCGAATTGGCGCGCGCTCTTGCGGAGTGCCTCTTTGATGATGAACGAGCAATGGTCCGTATCGACATGTCCGAATACCAGGAAAAGCATACGGTCAGTCGCCTGATCGGAGCTCCTCCCGGATATGTGGGTTTTGAAGAAGGGGGCCAGCTTACCGAGGCGGTGCGCCGAAAACCCTATTGTGTGCTCCTTTTTGATGAAATTGAAAAGGCGCATGCCGATGTGTTCAACATCCTGTTGCAGGTGCTTGATGATGGCCGTCTAACGGACGGTCAGGGGCGAATTGTTGATTTCAAGAACACCCTGATCATCCTGACAAGTAACATCGGCAGCCACAAAATCCTTCAGTACAAGGGGATCCATGTGGGCGAAGTTTTCGAAAGGATGCAGGAATCGGTCATGGAAGAGCTCAAGAAGCACTTCCGCCCCGAGTTCCTCAATCGCATCGACGACACGATTGTGTTCCATGCTCTTACCGAAAAGGATTTGGGACAGATCATCGAGATCCAGATGGATCGGTTGCGCAAGCGTTTGGCCGAGCGCCAGATCACCCTCATGGTCAGCGACAAGGCTAAAGCCAAGCTGGTCGAGGATGGTTATGACCCCGCCTTTGGTGCCCGTCCCCTGAAAAGGACCATCCAGAAGGAACTGGAGACACCCATAGCCAGGAAGCTTTTGGATGGCTCGGTGAAGGATGGCCAGAAGATTCAGGTGGATCTTAGTGGGGATAAATTAACCTTTGTGGGTAGCTGATTCCACAGACCAAAAAGGAATTTTCATGTCACAGGATTACAGGGAACCTTGGACGAATTCGGAAAACAGGAGCAACCCGGCAAGCAGGAACAAACCGCTTCCGGGTAGGCCCCTTTTTCCGGGGCCCCTAACCCTGATTGTATTTGTCCTAATCATCGGCCTTTTGGGATACCAGGTTGCCCGTTGGGCGCTGGACCGTGTTGGAGAGATCAACAATCCGGATGCCCAGCCTCGCCTCGTGACTCCTCGGGGGGATCTGGCTTCGGACGAGAAATCAACCATCGATCTTTATGACCAAAACCGGTCCTCGGTGGTGCATATTACCAGCCTTGTGGCCGCTAGGCGGAGCCGTTTCAGCCTGGACACGATGAACATTCCAGCCGGCACCGGTTCGGGATTTTTGTGGGATGATTCGGGCTATATCGTCACCAATTTTCATGTGATCCAGGAGGCCTCGGGCGCGGAGGTAACCCTTGCTGGTGAAAAAACCTCCTACAAAGCGGAGCTTGTGGGTGGATATGCGGAGATGGACCTCGCGGTGCTCAAGATCAACGCGAGAGGTCGAAAACTCCGCCCCATCCCTGTGGGCACCTCCTCGGATCTTAAAGTGGGCCAGAAAGTCTTTGCAATCGGTAATCCGTTTGGCCTCGACCAGACCCTGACGACGGGGATCATCAGCGCTCTGGACCGCGAACTTCAGGGGGAATCTGGCAGTACGCTGAAGAACCTGATCCAAACCGATGCGGCGATCAACCCTGGAAATTCCGGTGGTCCGCTTTTGGACTCGGCTGGTAGGCTGATCGGAGTGAATACGGCGATTTTAAGTCAAAACGGAGGCTCCAACGGAATTGGATTCGCAATAGCTGTGGATGATGTCAATCAGATTGTTCCCCAGCTTATACGAAGTGGCCGTGTCGTAAGACCCGTTATTGGGGTTTCGCTTTTGGGGGAAAATTTTGCCAGGGAGAACGGAATCCAGGGGTTGGTCGTAAGAGGCGTGGAACCCGACGGACCAGCGGCAAAGGCAGGTTTGGTTGGAATCCGGTTGGGACGTGGCGGGGTTTCGGGGATTGGGGATATTCTCAGGGAATGCGAAGGGGTGACACTCAAGGAGTTGCGGGATCTTCATTCGGTCATTGAGAAAAAGAAGCCCGGAGATACGGTCAAGTTCAAGATCGAGCGGGACGGCGAAGTCCGGGAGCTGTTGATCACTCTTTCCGAGCCGAAATCGTTTCAGCCGATTGCCCCTCCAAGGTAGATGGTTGGTATTCGGCGGTTTTGCAAAGTTGAACCCAAAAGAACCGGCGCACCAGTCTTCTGGCGGCGCCTTTTCTTTTGTTCTATTGGCAAGGTATCGCGAGTTGTTTCACACTCTCAGCCCGGGAAGCGATTGCCTGACGCCAAAGGCCGCGAGGATCATTCCCACAAGGGTCACAAGCGAGAAAAATCCGCCCAGGATAAGAAACGCTGGTCGCATGAGCACCGGCCCATCCAGATCCCAAACCAGTGTGATGAAGTATCCCATCCAAAAAAGATCGCCTATAATTTGATTAAGTTGCATGACAGCGGAGATTTGCGCCCACAAAAGGACTCCGGTTGAGCGGGCCATCCGGGAAAGAAGATAGAGCACAAAATGGGAATGGAGGCAAAAAAGGGCCGTCGCAATTGCCAATCCAACCCGCAGGATCCTGTCCGCCCAAAGTTCATTTTCCGCCGCGTTGCCAATAAAATAGCCCGCTGTGGAAAAGACGGCTACCATGGCCCCAATGACCAAAAGTAAAAGAGCATTGCGCGCCACTCCGCGCGAAAGACCACCAAGACCAAGGAGAATTCCCAAGCCCCACGCGCCCACAATGGGATAAAGAGGCGCCAGGCAAAGGCCCACTCCCAACAGGAAAAGTCCATGCTGAGCCCGGGGCGCCAAAGCCGGGTCGAAGTCGGATTGGGTATCGGGCTGGCGGGCTGGGCGCTTGCGGGGAGAACCGCGAATTCCCAATCGATTTTCAATCGTGTCCCAGGCGGACATTCCCGAGGTCCAGATGCGTGTGGAGGGACTCAGTTCGCCCGATTCGACCATGCTGCGAAGGGTTGATTCTGTCACCGGGCCAATTTGCTGATCCTTGCCATCCAAATGGAGGTATTCGATCTCCCTAGCGGTTTTTGGTCCCGGAGAGGCGGGATTTGCTGTTGAAGCGGAACCTGTTCCGGAGCTATTTTCCGAAACAGCAACAGCTTGTCCGAAAAGTTCGGGGAAAAGATCGATTCCCGGGCTCCAGAGGACTTTGTTTGGTGAAACCTCATGGAAAGCCATGAAGCGTGATCGTTGTCTCAATTCGCCAAGTTGGGCCCGGGAATAGGGGCCAGTGATTCTCCCGGCAGCGCGGAGAAACCAGCTAAAATCCTCCTCATTCATATGATACTCCCGATGGATCGAAGGGATCCGCTTACCGGCAATTCAAAGGCCCCTGAATTGGTCATGGCAGATTCACATCCTTGAGGATTTTGAGGATCTGTCTTGATGTTGCGCAAAGCGGATCATCAGGTGTAATGGGCGAGGCGATCATCCCCACCGCATTTCCTTTGGCATCGAGGATTGGTGCCCCCGCCTGGGAGGGTTTGGTTCGCATGCTTATCCGGTGAAATTCGAGGTCCTTTTTGGTGATTGTTGTCAGGTAGGATGCATTTACCAATTCGAGATTGATTGGTTCTCGAGGTGCGGAGAAACCCGGACTGGCAATGAGAAAGATTTCCTCCCCTGCTTTGAGAAATCCTGCACCGGACATGGGGATGGGTAATTGGGGGGCATCCAATCGCAGGATGGCGATCCCCGTGGCGGGATCATGATGGTGGATCCTTGCCTGATGGGGGCCACGCTCATCCGCATCCCCTGCGGGAAACACAACCGAAATCAATATGCCCCTGTCGTCCCCAGCAATTTCGGCGGTGGTCAGTAGGTAACCTGCCTTGAATAGAAATCCGGAACCGATCACCTGTCCTGTATCAGTTGTTCTTCGGATAAGCGCGACTGATTTACCATACTTTTCAAGAAATTCCTTGGAAGGTGGACGCCTATTGGGCGCCAATTCCGCTTTGGGTTGCCCCTCTTTTTGACCCTTTGCATTTGGGATTTGCCCACCCTGGGCTCCAAAATCCTCCTCCGGGGGTCTTTGTGGGCCGGGTCGGAGGAACAACAAAATACCAAGTATAAAAAGTAGTCCAATCAGGATCGATCCACCCATCAACAAAAATTTTTGAGGGAAAGCGCTTTGCGAATTTGGGAAAGGTTGGAGTTGGTCCCGATTTTCGCGCGTTAAAGGTTCGTCATTGGAAAAGACTGATGGGGCATCGGTCCCAAATGAATATGGTGGCATGGAATGGGTAGGAGGAAGTTGATTTTGCGAAAGGCCGGATTCAAGGGAATCAATGGGGTTCCATGTAATTCCATCGGTACTCCAAAGATCGGAGGAAGTCGTTTGGCCCAACTGGACCAGTTTGCGTATTTGCGCAACCTCAATGGGTCCGTGTATTCTCCCTGCGTGTTTATAATAGATATAGTAGATCAAATTTGACAAATTTTGGCTCCTTATCGTGATCTCATGATGATAAACGCAAGGAAGCTCACAATGGCCAGCGCTCCAAGGACAAACGCGACCCCCATAATGAGGGTTTCACGCGCCTGATCCTTGCGCTGGAATCGTTCAAGCCGGGTGTCCAGGGCTTGGGCGAGGCCTGGATCCATCGTGCCAAAATTTTCCTTGTTTCGTTCATAAAAATCGCTGTATTTGAGTAGCTCTTCCTCGGTGGTCGCCTCATCCCGCAGGGCGGACCAGATTTGTTCGTGGGCTTGTTCCCGGCGGTTTCTTCGTTCCTTTCGTACCTGGGATTCCTCTAGCCAAATTTTCGCAGGCTGGGCCACCCGGAACATGTCATCTCCTGGTGGAACGGCAGCCTCGGAGCATTTGTCCAAAAATTGGGGCCATAGGGACTGTAATCTCGATTCTTCCCGATGCCGGAATGCGTCGAGTATTTGCCTTAGGAATGCCTGGGCTTCTTTGCGGGCGGCCTGTTCCCTTGAACTTTGACCAAAGTTCCGGATTTCCGACGCGATCCCCCTGTCGGGAGTTTGACTCCAATTGGCTGAATTGTCGAGTTCTTCGATCAATTTACGGAGGGTAAAAGGATCGCCTTTGCTTGAGGCTTCGCGGGCCGTCGCCAGCATATCGCTAAGCCTTTCAACTTCCAGATCCCCCAGATTGTCGAGGTAGGCGATGTTGTTGGGATCAAGGCGGCAAAGTTGCCTGAGTATTCCAAGTCGCCTGGCCAGGGGAGCGTGTCCGATATTCACTAACCGCCACCGACCAAGGAGATCTTGCTGGAGATGGTGGTCGCTGTAGGCCCTGTTGATGCTTACGGCTTTGTGAAGTTGGATTTCGGGAGGCATCGGGAGTTGGTAAAGCTCCACGACTTCTTCCCACGAAGATTTTTCCGGGAACTCAAGCAGGGTCAACTCATCAAGAAGGTCAGGGACCGTTCGCGCAAGAAAAACGGATTCGGAAATCAGACCCTTGGATAGAAATTCCTCGCAACGATCAAGTCGTTCATAAACGCGTCGGCATTCGATTGCATATTCCCGTGCAAGCCCGTCTACAGCCGCTGTACGCGTGACATTGCCCGACGCAAGTGCGGCTTGAATGTTCCCGATAATGCGCGCAAGTTTGCTCATGGTGATTACTTGATCCCCGAGTGACCAATTGCTTTTAAGCGGCGGGCAAATTCCCCCTGGATAATCAATATGTCCTGACACAGGTCGCTATTGGTTCGATTTTTCAGGTCACGCTTTTGTTGGAGCATCACCTCGTAACGGGTCGCAATTTTCGTTGGGATACCGGTTTTGGGATCCCTATCCGAGAAGACCTTTTTGTTGATCGTATCCAACAGCTCCGCCATTGCCTTTTCATTCGCGGCAAGGCCCAGGAGAACTTCCAGTTGGATGGATTTTCGTTTCGGATCCACAATTAGAAACGCATTGGGTGTAAGGATCACCGAAGCCAGCCAGGAGGAAAGTTCTTGCTCGGATCGGGGATATCCTTTGGCAATTCGAGCAAGCCTGTCTGGGGCGAAAAGGGCGGCTTGCTCTGTTGCAAGTGGTTTCTGCCATGCCGCCATTTCCAAAAATTCGGCCAATGATAGATTTTTTTGCCCGACCAGGCCCAAATCAGATCGGATGAAGGCAAGGAAGCGATCCAGGGATTTCTGATTTGCTGTGTCACCTTCCAATTCGAGCATTGCTTTGATAACGGATCCATTTAGCCCATGTTGATTCAATATTGTGCCTAGTTGAGCGATTTGTGGAGATTGAATAGATACAGGTGGGGGAGCCTTGGGCTTTTTTTCCATAGATTCAGGCTGCGCCGGAGCATCCACCATGGGCTGGGCTTTTTTGGGTGGATCAGGAGGAAGATCCGCCTTTTCCTTTCGATCCGGAAGCGGATTTACATTTGCTTTTTTAAGTAGGGGTTTGGGCTCTTTTTTTTCCGGATTGATTTCCTTTTCAGGATCGGCTTGATTGCCTTTTGGGATCAGAAGCTCATTGGGGTCCAATGGTTCCTTATTGTTATTATTTTCGCCATTTGCGATGGTATCCTCCTTTGGCTTAATCAACATGGGGCCAATGATGGCCAAAGACAAAAGTGCAAGGCTAACCACCATGATCCCAATTGCCAAAGGCAGCATGCGGATTGTGGTTGAACTTCCTTTTGGTGCGAATCCGGCTTCGTTTCTTAATCGCCTGGTGACGGGAACATCGATTTCCGTTTCCAGATTATCAGAAAGGAATTCTTCACTACTACCAGGAATAGGTGGTGGACTTTTTCGTGGTTTTTTGGCAAGGTTCAAAGATGAAGTGGTGGATAATTTCTGTGCGATCGCAATCAGAGGGGCAATTTCCGGTACGGGCCGAGGATTGATTCCCCGATTTTTTAGCATGTTTAGCCAAATAGTATTTGTTGGGAAATGGAGGAGACGCAATTCTTCCATCAGGTCTGTGGGGTGCCTTAGCGCGACTTTGGCCTCGGCAAATCCACCCAATTCCCACTGGAAATCCACAACTATCGCCCGGTCGGCCAAGTTCGCGACAAGCGAGGTGTATTCATTTGCCAGGTTTTGGTGGATCGGGCTCCAATGCGACTGGGGTGAAGAGACCAGGTTTTGGATTTTGGAAACAAGTTGCCGAGTTGATTGGGACATGGGCGATATCCTTAGTGATTTTTGTAGAGGTCAAGCGCATCTTTGATTTTTTGCAAAAGGGGTACCAGAGCCTGGTCACCTTTTGTCCGGTCTTCGATTTTTTTGACGCAAACCTGGATCCGATCCCGATTGGCAATCAGGGAAAGGTAGGCAAGCGCCGAACTTTTGTTTCCAAATGGTATCAGCCCTGCCACCTCCATGACCCATGCGTACTCGTCCTGTGGGGTAGTCAATTTGGCCAATCGATCATGGGTGAACGGGTCTGGTAGCGGAGGCTGAACTGTTTGAAGCATTCGTGACAATTCCCAAACCCGGTCCGCTCGAATTAGTTCTTTTTCGATCGCATTAAAGCCTTGCATATTTTTGAGTTTTCGGATCATGCGAGCTTGCGCTTCAATCTCCGGTGGTGGCAGCGGTTCATGTCCGAACAGGCCAACAGCGATTTTTGCAAAGGCAGCGGGCGTTTTCAGAAATGTAGGATAAATCATTTCGGGAACCTTTGGAGGTTGCATGTCCTCCAAAGGTTTATTTGTTTGTGGATCATTTGGTTTGGGTGCCTCCGGTTGATTCTGCGCACCTTTATCTCCTGCTTCGCCGTTTTGCTTATCCACTTTTTGAAGTTCGGCCTGGGCGGCGAAATTCTGGGCGGCAGCCTCCTGCGCAATTTGTGCCTGGTCGCGAAGGTGCCAATAAGTGAAAAAGCCAAGACTCACCAGGGTCCCGGTGAAAAGCATTCCCAGAAAGAAGCCGATTGCTCCGGGAATCAGCAATCGCATCGGATCTGGGGGGGGATTTTGTGTTCGCAGTTGGGTACCAATGGGGAGATTTTTTATTGGTGTGGAAGAAACCGATTCGGTTTCGACGAATTCCGAGGGGACGATGGTGGCAGTTGGGCGGACTCTTGCGGAGTTGTTTATAGAGGAATTTGTCTTTCGGGATGAAAGGTTTGTTGCAACTGCGCGCCCATTTCTTGCGCCTTCGGCCCACACCCCTGAGAGCTTTGGAAGGATTCGTGGAACCGAGCCCAGGACAATGTGGGGAATTCGCTGGGAGGAC
>CAMBMH010000111.1 GCA_945868575.1 Singulisphaera sp. GP187
ACCATCCCCTGGAACTTTGAGGTGGTTTCGTCCGGACGCATCACGCAGCTATAGGCGAAAATTTCGAATCCTTTTTGGTCCAGCGAAGCGATAAACGGTTCCAGAAATGAGGCAACCGTATGGTTTCGGAAATCCGGGGAAACCAGGCCAATCTTCAGGCGCTTGTCAGGATCCCGATCATTGTTGAATCCGGTTTGCAGGTCGGTCGCGGGGAGGTGGGCCTTGGCCCATGCGACATGTTCCGCCTGGGTGGTTTCAGGGGGAATGGTCGGGTCATAAAGGAGATGCAAGAGCAGATTACTGTGAAAATGTGGGGCATCCGGACGCAGTTCGAGGGCTTTGCGAAACGCCGAGACAGCCTGTTGCGGTTGTCCCATGAGTCCCAAAAGATTGCCAAGATTGTTCCAGGCTTCGGCAAAATTGGGATTGAGCCGGACGGATTCGAGATTGTGGCGAAGTCCCTGGTCTTCGCGGCCCATGGATTGATGTAGGATTCCAAGGGTATTGTGAATCGTTGGATTGTCGGGCTTTAAAGCCATTGCGCCCTCCACAATGGAAAGCGCCTCTTCCATTCGTCCGGCATCCATCAAGGAAAGCCCCAGATGGTGCTGGAGTCGGTCGTCGTTTGGGCGAAGTCTTGCGGCGTTGGCGTGAGATTCGAGTGCTTCGTTTCCCTTGCCCATGTTCCGCAAAGCGATTCCCAAATGATGCCACGCATCGGCGTGGTTGGGGTTGTGTTTGAGGATTTGCTGGAAGAGGTGGGCCGCCTGGGGGAATTTTCCCAGTTCGTTTTGGCACTGGGCCAGACCAAAGGCCGCGCCTTCGAGGCTGGGGATTATTCGCAGGGCCTGAAGAAAAGCGCCCTCGGCCTGGGCATATTCCCCCGCGCGGCGAAGGGCATTGGCAAGGTTGAACCAGCATTCGCCAAAGCCCGGGTCGGTTGCGAGGGCCTTTTGATAGCATTCCACCGCCGGGCCGAGATCGCCACGGCGGGCAAGAATGGCACCAAGGTTGGACCAGGCCTGTTTGTGAACTGGATCCACTTCAAGGGTTTTGCGATAAAGGGGTTCCGCTTCGTCGACATTCCCCGCCTGGTGGGCGGCCAAAGCGGTTGCAAAGATGTCTTCGGCGGGGCTTTGGGGTTCCAAATCGGGTTGGTTTTGTGGTTCCATTGTCATGACTGGTAGCTCGTGGGGTCGGGGATACCTGCGGCGAGAAATCCTTCTTTGCGGATGAGGCAACTGTCACATCTTCCACAGGCTTCGCCTTTGGAATTGGGGTCGTAGCAACTTAGGGTTAGGCCATATTCCACCCCCAGCGAGATTCCCAGCTTGAGGATTTCGACTTTGGAAAGTTCGATAAGCGGGGTGTGGATTTTGAAAGGGTTCGTCCCCTCGACGCCAGCCTTGGTCGCCAGGTTGGCCAGTGTTTCAAAAGCACGGCAAAATTCGGGACGGCAATCGGGATAGCCGGAGTAGTCGACTGCATTGACGCCGATGAAAAGATCAAACGCGCCAACAACCTCCGCAAGTCCAAGCGCCATCGACAAGAAGATGGTGTTGCGGGCGGGGACATAGGTAATCGGGATGCCGTGGGATCGTTCGGTGTTGGGGCGGTCCTTGGGAACATCGATTGCGGAGGTCAGCGCGGATCCTCCGATTCCACGGAGATCCAAAGGGAGGATCCTGTGGTCGGTTGCTCCAAGAGCTTTTGCGACCCGCTTGGCGCAATCGAGTTCGACCCGGTGCCTTTGACCGTAATCAAAGCTAAGGGCGTGGCAGGAGTATCCGAGGCTTTTTGCCACGGCAAGGGTGGTTGTGGAATCGATCCCCCCCGAAAGGAGAACCACAGCATTTTTGCCGCCCGGCGAGTTGGTTGACATGCGGTTTCAGGCATTTTTTTATGCCTATATCCCATTTTTCTGCGAATGGCCTCGCGAACTTTTGGTTATTGTTCGTGAAACCCGGGTCCCTTGAGGTCTCTTTCCGACTATCTTAGGAAAGTAGGATTCATCCGCATTGGCTCCCCACCCAAGCGTTCCCCAGAGGCACTTATGGCTTGTTTCAACCCTCCCTCCAATGATCCGACCCCGTTTTTTGACCTTGTCCGGGGAAACCTTGCCACAGAGTTGCTGGCCTCGGGTGTCATTCACTTTGATGTGCCCGGGCGACTTACCAAGGGGCCAAAAAGCTCCGCCCAGCTTCAAAGTGAGCTGGGGCTGGCCGACCGGGCCTGGGTTGTTTTGTCGACAGCGCTTAAAGCAATGAATATTTTGGAGGAGGATTTTCATGGGAACATTTCTTTGACCCCTGCTGGCGCGGAGTTCCTCACGGATGGGGAATTCGACATGAAGAGCTATATCGGGCTCATTGCCGAAACGCCCGGGGTTCACGCGCTTTTGGGTCGTCTCAAAAATAATGCCCCGACCGCCAATCGGGATGATGAGGGGGACGCGTTTATCTTTCGCGAGGGGAAGGCGTCCGCGATGGATAGTGAAAATTCGGCAAGGCGTTTGACGCTCGCCCTTTCGGGACGGGCGCGCATTTGCGGGTCGGCCGTGGCCAAGGCATTGGTCGGCGCTGGTTGCAAACGAATCCTGGATGTGGGGGGCGGATCGGGGCTTTATGCGATTGCGCTTCTTTTGGCCGATGAAAATCTGCGGGTAACGGTTTGGGATCGGGCCGAAGTGCTCAGGCTTGCGGCGGAATTTGGCGCCAAATGTGGTGTGGCTCACCGAATGGACCTGGTGTCGGGCGATATGTTCGCCGATCCGGTACCAGAAGGACATGACGGGGTTCTTTTGTCCAATATCCTCCATGATTGGGATATTCCCGAGTGTGAAAGATTGCTCAAAAAGCTTCGCGATTCGGTCGAGGTTCGCACGCCCCTATGGATTCATGATGTTTACCTGAATGATTCCCTGGATGGGCCGTTGCCAATCGCTCTTTACAGCGCCGCGCTCTTTTCCCTGACCGAAGGTAGGGCCTATTCCACCGCCGAATACAGGACCATGCTGAGGCATTGCGGGTTTCTGGATCAGCCTGCCGTTTTGCCCACTGCAGTTCACTGTGGTGTGCTTACCGCGCGGGCTGTCTGATTTTTGATTGGTTTTCTGGCAAAGTGTTTTGATAGTCGTCTTAAAACAGCCTATTTTTTATAGGAGCTATATTATGAATGTCCGAACTGTCTTTTTTTGCCTGGTGCTCGCGACGGGTTTTTCCCTTTGCGGGTTTTTCACTCGTCCGTTTTCGGTTGGCGCGAATGCCCAGGAAACGGTCAAGGTCCGGGAGAACCCGGAAAAGGAGCGTTGGGAGGTAGTCCTGAAAAAAGCAACCGCCCAAACGGTCGAGGATCCCAATTCGATTCCCGGCTGGATGAACAAGGGAATCGCCCATGACCGGTTGGGGCAATACAAGGAATCCGAAGCGGCCTACACGAAGGCACTGGGGCTGCAACCTTCCCTGCTTGAGGCGATTGATCGCCGGGGATCCGCCCGATTTTTTCAGGGGGATATCACTGGGTCGATCCGGGATTTTGATGCTTATCTTTTAGCCAAACCCAACGAAAAGCCAGGCCATTGGCGCCGTGGAATCGCGCTTTATTACGCCGGGGATTTCAATGAAGGCGCCCGCCAGTTTGAAGGGTATCAGTCGGTGGATAACAACGATGTTGAAAACGCCGTGTGGCATTTTCTTTGTCTGGCCGCAAAAGAAGGGATCCCCAACGCCCGCAAAAAAATCCTCCCCATTGGCAAGGATCGGCGGGTTCCGCTGATGGAGGTGTACTCCCTTTTCAAGGATGAGGCCAAGGAAGCGGATGTCCTTCAGGCGGTGGAATCGGTTCAGGCGGGCCCCCAGCGTGAACTGGCGGCGTTTTATGCGCATCTTTACCTGGCCCTTTGGCGGGAAATTAACCGTGACAAGCCAGGAACCCTCAAACACCTCAAGGAGGCGACCGGCCCCTATCGGCAATACGAATATATGGGCGAAGTGGCACGAGTTCATCGTGAATGGATTGAGGCGAATAAATGGCCCAAATTGCCTGAAGTAAAATAGAAGCCGTTGTCCAAAACGACGGAGAAAATCCAATCCGTTATTTTTGGCAGATATCGGGTTGGGGAAGGCTACTGGACAGGTACCCGCCTATCCCCGATACTATAGTCAAGGCGAATGTTTGGGCTCGGCCTGTTCCAGCCCAATTTCGTCTGAATGTGCACCCGTAGCTCAGGGGATAGAGCACTGGTTTCCTAAACCGGGGGTCGTAGGTTCGAATCCTACCGGGTGTATTGCCGCAAGTCCTTAAAATATCGGTTGTTACGGCGAAAATTTACAACCTTGATGCTATTAGATATCACCCCCTCCAAGTGTTGGACCAACACTTGAGGCCCTTGGAATCGAATGCTTTGGGTCCCTAGGATCTCCCCTGTAACACTTGGCAAGTGTTGGCCAGCAGGTGACCTATGCTCAAACTGTCGCACCACAAGATCATGCAGAAGGGGTATGTTACCCACGAATCCAAGCGGCATTATGTCCCCGGTAAATGGCCTAGGGAAATGAAGAAAGCCCCCGCCGAAGTTCAGGCCGCATACCGCCTGCTGGTTCGCAAGCTGCTCGGCGATCAGACCGTCACGGATGTGGCAGAGCAAATGGAATTGACGAGCGAACTCACAATCACCGAGCTGGTCAACCGCTATCTGGATTTTTGTGAAAAAAATGAGGACGCAAAAACCTACGGCACAATGCGGCCAGTGGCAAAGGCCTTGGTGCTGTTTAGCCCCCGCATTCCAGCCAAAGACTTTGGTCCGCTAAAATTGCAAGAATTCCGGAACCGTTTAATCCAAACCGGTTATGATCGGGTCAAGCCATCTACAGGCGAGGTGAACCATCACGAATACACCCGCAGCGGAATCAATATTATTGCCAAACGCGTCAAGTCAATCTTGCGTTGGGCGGTAACCCAAGAGCTTTATCCGGCCGAGCAACTCCATGCCCTTCAGGCCGTCCTGCCATTGCGACGCGGGCGAACAGAGGCCCCCGAGGCCAAAGAGATTACTCAGGTCCCGGATGAAATCATCAACCAAACGCTTCCCTACTTGCCCCTGCCAATTGCGGCCATGGTAAAAATCCAGCGATTGACTGGAATGCGCCCTGGCGAGGTTTGCCGTTTATCTATGCCTGAGATTGACCGCACTGATCCAGAGTGCTGGATTTACATTCCCGCCAAGCACAAGACTGCTCACCTGAACAAGCATCGGGTTGTCGCCTTTGTCTCGGAGGCCCAAGGGGTTTTACAGCCCTGGCTGAGGGACGATGATAAACCGCTGTTTTCGCCTCTGGAGTGGATGTCAGAGCGAAAACGGATCATGAGGGACAATCGCAAGTCGAAAGTGCAGCCTTCCCAGGTGGATCGGTCTAATGCCAACCCATTGCGTACCCCCGGCGACTCCTACAATAGCCATTCCTACTGCCGCGCTATTGGCCGAATTTGCGCCTCTCATAACATTCCCCCCTGGAGTCCCAACCAGTTGCGCAAACGGGCCGCACAGCGAGTCTTGGACACGGTGGGGCTTGATGTCACCGACGCCGCCGCACTCCTTGGCAACGACCCCGCCGTTGCTCGCAGATTTTATTTGCAGGCCGCCAAAGCCAAAGCCAAAACAGTGGCCCTAGCCGTGGAGCAGGGGGCAACTGCAAAAAATGAGCGCCCCGTGAAATAACCCCCCGGCATCAGGGCTTGTTTACTGTATATCACTGTGGCTGACGCAGCCGCGCGGCGAGGCGTTACGCCTGGACGCATCCGGGCGCTAATTCGGACCGGGCGCATCGCCGCCATCAAGTTGGGGCGAGATTACATGGTCGACCCAACGTAGACGCTTGGCAGCCACTTCCCCAAGGCCGCCAATAGCCCAAAAAACTGGAGCATAACTCCGACTTTTTCTCGTTTTAGCGCGTTGGCAACAAAACCAAAAAAAAAATTAAAAGTCGTATTGAACAAATCATTTTTCTGGTTACTCTGAAATCCAGAGGGGATGTCCCCACTTGCTCGGGACGCCCCTAGCAAGGAGCCATGCGGGCTCTCAAATTTTGCATCATCGGCAAAAGAGCTCGCATCATGGCGTTTTCGTCTGTTTCTCCCGTTGAACAATTGTGGCAACTTGCGGCGCAGGGGCTCCTCGTGCCGGTAGCCGATATTCCAGCCCTGCAACTCGTGAGCAACGCCGTACGGACCACTATGGTTCAGCAGGGCATCATCCCGGCGATCAGGATTGGTGGGCGCTGGCACTCGGACAGCGAAATTGTTGTCGCCGCAATGCGTGGGGAAAACGATCGGCACATTGCCACTCTGGGTAAGAAAAAGCATCATGTCAGGGCAAAAAGCAAGACCGGCGGTAGCACCCATCGACGCTTGCAATTTGAATCGGCTGTAGCCCAACTTCAGAGTCACGGCATCTCGGTCCCAAAAAACTAACTTGTTGTTGAAATTCCGCCCCGCCAGGGGGGAACTAACAATAGGGGATGTGTACGCGCGTACACTTATGTGGGTTCAAAGCCTCACCCCCCAAGGATCAATGTGTCCCAAAATAGCTTCGCTTCCCGCCCGAGAAGGTTTTTTCTCACAGGAGTTTCCATGTCAGCCGAAATTGCATCTCCCCCGGCCATGTCATCCCATGGCCCCGTCACGGCCCTGGAGCCGATTCCGCCACACTCCATCATGCCTGGCGAGGTAATGGGGAAAGGCCAGCAGCTTGCCGAAGCGTGCAAGAAGATCGTTCTTGCCACGTCCTTAATGCTCCCGGGTGAAGGGGGCAAGGAGAAGCGATACATCCGGGCCGAGGGGTGGATGGCGCTTGCCGCAGGCATGGGCCTGTCGCCGCGCATCTCAAGGATCGAGATTGTTGATGGCCAAGGGAGTACCTCCGCCACGTGCCAACTGATTCGGGTTTACGATGGGGAGGTCGTTGCCGAGGCTGAGGGTTTTGTCGGCTCCGATGAGCTGATGTGGTTTGGAGGTAGCGTTACCAAAAATGGGCGCAGCGGGCCGTACACCAAGACCTACCAGAAGCGTCCGCAGTTCGCCATCCGCGCCATGGCCCAAACCCGAGCGGTATCTCGTGCGTGCCGCACAGCCCTTGCTTGGGTGGTTCCGCTCATGAACCAGGCAGGCCTTGTTGCCACCCCCGCCGAGGAAATGGAGGCAGACCACGACCAGTACGACGATTACGCGCAGGATCGCCCATCCGCGCCTCTACGCCAGTCTACTGAGTCTCTCCAGAAGCCTGGCGCTCCAATCACCAAGTCCCAGCAGGATACGCTAGGTGCTCTGCTCAAAACGGTTGGCACCACCCCAGAACTGCTTGCGGAAATCAAGCGCCGATGGGGCTCCTCGTCCCAAATGACACAGGCACAAGCCGATGAGGCCATCGCCTTCCTGAAATTCCTTTCCCGTTCTGCCGCATGTCTCAAAATGCTGGGCGGGATGACACCTGAAGTCGCCGACCATCTCCAAGCGAAGTGGGGCATCACCAGCCTCTTGCAGGTTGACTCCCCAGCAGGCCCGGAGGTCGTGGCCTACCTGGAGAGTTTGATTGGTTAGTTTTGGTTTTTCCAATTCCTTTTTTTTGTCAGGCCAAGGCGGGCCTTAATTATGAACGGGCATATTTGTTATGGCGAATTTAAATCGTGTTTCTTTGATTGGAAGGCTCACCAAAGATCCTGAGGTTCGGCAGTTCTCCAACGGTGGCAAGGTGGCCAAGTTTGGGTTTGCGGTAAACAACCGCAAAAAGAACCAGCAGACGGGACAATGGGAAGATGAGCCCGTGTGGCTGAACTGTGAGGCCTTCAATCGGGGCGAAAACGGCACCCTGGCCGACCGGATTGAGAAGGCTTGTCGCAAGGGCTCCCAGCTCTACATCGAGGGGCACCTGCAACTTGATCAATGGACCACGCAGCAGGGAGAAAAGCGCCAGCAGCTCAAAATTGTAGTCGACATATTGCAAACGCTCGACCCCCGCCAGGATGGGGAGGGTAATCGGCACCCCGAGCAAGTAGATTCTGGCCACGGGTCTCGCCCCTCGGGCAACAACCGCTTTTCTGATGATGCGCCGCCCACCTACAGCGCACCGAAAACAGGTTTTGTCCCTGAAGGGGACCTCCCCTTTTAACCCAGTCCACAGAGGGGGGCTATGACATGAGCCCCTGCCCGGGTAGGCGCTGATCTGCTCCTTTCGACAGCCAACGAACCACCACATCGGGGGAAGGATGCCGTCCCCCGAGCCCGGGCAAACTCTGTATTTTTCAACTCAATCTGTCTCAAATTCATCAGGAAGGTCCATTATGGGTTATGACATTACGAAAAACTTCCAGTCGGTGAACAAGACAGGTCCAGTGAAGTATTCACCCAGGGGGCAATCCGCCCCCGTTTTTGACAGGACGCCACCCCATTGCGCCGAGTCGGAAAAAGGGTTGCTGGGAGCTTTGTTGAGGGACAACTCGGCAATTAGCGAATCCCAAACCGTGGTAAAGGCTGATCATTTCTATTCCCATGCAAATCGCTTCGTGTTTGAGTCCATCGCAAGCTTATTTGACATGGGACGCCCCGCCGATGTTGTCACCGTGGCGGACGACCTCAAGAAAAAAAACCAAATCGAAGAGATCGGGGGGTACGCCTATTTGGCTGAACTGTTCGACTCTGCCGCAACATCGGCAAATGCGGGCTATTACGCAAAGATCGTCCGAGACAAAGGGGAACTGAGGGCTCTTATTGCCACGGGTTCCGAGATCGTCGCCGAGGCATACGCCGCCGCAGGGGAAGCGGATGAAATCATCGGGCAGGCCCTCGCCAAGATGATGGACCGCGCCAACCCATTACAGAATTCTAACTGCCAGCCCATCGCTGTCGCCATCAACCGGTCCTACGATCGGATTGACAAGCGCCAGCGGGGCCAGATGGATACTGGAATCCCAAGTGGATTTACTGATTTCGACACCCTGACAGCAGGGTTTCACCCAGGGGAGATGGGGGTCATTGGGGCTCGCCCGTCTATCGGCAAAACTGCCTTTGCGGTCAACCTTGCCAGGAACCAAGCGGTTGATCACGGCTACCGGGTGCTGTTTTTTAGCCTTGAGCAATCCAGCCTGGAACTAGCTGACCGGTTTATTGCCGCACAGGCGATGCTGGACCAAAAGAAGCTTCGGTCAAGCCAACTGAGTTCTGAAGACATGGATGTCGTTTTCAAGGCTGGCGACAAACTGAAGAAAGCCAAGCTCCACATTGACGATTCGGCAGACACCACCATGCTGCGGATCGCCGCTCGCGCCAGAACCATAAAGCAGACAACCGGCCTGGACATCATTTACATCGACTATTTGCAGCTCATCGCCCCAGAGGATCGCCGGTCTCCACGCCAGGAACAGGTGGCCCAGATCTCAAGGCGGATTAAAGTTCTTGCGCGGGAACTGGGCATCCCCATTATCACGCTGGCCCAGCTCAACCGAAACTCTGAGGAAAGGGAAGGAAATCTACCTCGGATGTCTGATTTTCGTGAATCTGGGGGAATTGAAAATGACGCAGACACCGTGATGTTGTTGCACCGTCCGGAGCGCAACAATCCCGGGGAACGGGAAGGCGAAGTTGATGTGATTGTCTGCAAACAGCGCAACGGGCCTATCGGGAATATAACCCTGGCCTTCAACAAGGCGCTGGCCCGGTTCTCAAACATGGCTTTCAAATCGCCCCACGACCGGTTCTAGGACCTGTTTGTCTGTTTTGTTTTTTGTTTTTTTCAGGAGGTTTTGTGATGATGAATTTTGCATGTATTGATTCCACCATTTTGCTGTCACCGGAGTTTCATTCGCTTTGGTTTGAATGTAACCAGATGGGGCTTCGTAATGAGCTTCCATATGAAGTAACTCCACCGATGGTTCTTGGATGGGCAATCACAATTTGGATGGTAGTTGTTGAATATTCAAAAAACAACTGCATTGCAATGGAATTTCATCACATTGATTCCAAGGTGGAATTTAACGGATTTGCCAAATGCCTTGAGAACGCTGGCTGGCTTACAGCAATTGAAAACGACATGGTCGAATTCGTTGCTCCCGGCTTTTTCGCCGAACGCAACTAGACCAAAACGGCTCTCATGGGCCCAACGAGACGCAAATGCCAGATTGGTTCCAAATGGATGCTAAAGTGTCCGGTTTTGACCCGGACAAAAATCGGACAGTGTCCGGTTTTAACCCGGACAAAAATCGGACAGCGTTTGGAACTGGATCGGACAAAGAAGGGGGATGTGTCACATGGCTGTTGAATGGATCCAGTTAGATGTGTGGTTTTCCAAGAAACCTGAGATACACCAGGTGGCCGAAGAGACAGGTCGGGATCCTGATTATGTCACGGTTCGCATCCAGGATTTCTGGAGCTGGGTGTCCACAACGACCTCCAACGGGATCATCAAAGGATCGCCAGCAACCCTCTCCCGTGTCATCGGAGGTGACGATGAGTTTTGGTTGGCCGTGGAACGCGCCGGATGGGTTAAATTCCAGAGCGGGACGATTGAAGTGCCACTTTGGGAAAAGCGTTTTTCCAAGTCCGCCAAGGCCAGGGTTTTGGACAATCAGGCCAGGAATGGCCGGTCACGCTCCGGACAAAAATCAGACAAAAATCGGACGGCGTCCGGTTTTGAACCGGACGGAGATCGGACAGTGTCCGGTTTTAACCCGGACAAAAATCGGACATTGTCCGATTCTGAACCGGACAAAAACCGGCTAGATAAGAAGAGATTAGAAGAGATAAGAAAAGAGAAAGAAGAAATACATTTAGCTCCGAGCCCGAATTCTTCGGACTCAGAGCCGGTGCCTGCGCCGCTTCCTTCCCAAGCATCCAAACCCAAATCCGAAACCAAGCCGGACCCGGCCCAAATCGGCGAGGTCGTTTTGACCTTCCCGGTCGTCGGGGATGCCGAGTGTCCCGAGTTTCACATCCGCCAGGGCCTCGTGGACGAATTCCAGGTGGACTTCCCCGGGGTCGATGTTGTCGAGCAGTTCCGGGCCGCATTCCGCTGGGTCAAGGCAAGTCCCGAAAGGCGCAAGACCGCCCGGGGCATGCGCAAATTCCTCCACGGCTGGATTGAGCGAAACCTGAACCGTTCCAAAGGTTCCCCGGCCTTCCCCGTTCGGGAATCAGCGGTGGAAGTGCAGCGTCGATTGCTTGGAGGTGTGTCATGAGTTGGGTTTTGCAACATGCGGATTTTTTCAACAACCGGTCCATGGAATGGAACTCGACCTACATGGTTTGGAAGAAGTTTTTTGCCGATGAGGGGTTTACTGAAACCGAACTCGAATCCGCCACCGTGGCCGTGTTCCGCCGCTCCAAGGTTCCGGTGTTTGGGGCCGAGCATTTGAACGCCCTCAAGGAAGAACTTCGCGAGATCCGCCGCAAAGCCCGTGAGGCGGCACTCAAGGAACTTCAACGGCGTCCGCCATGCCCCGTGTGCAGCAACGGTGGCACCGTCCGCGTTCCAAACCGTTCGTTGATCGATGCCGCCGGGAACTGGGATGACGCCAAATCCCAATCCCTGGATTGGGCCGTCTGTGACCGATGTGACTCCGCCAAGATTCTTGGGTGTGGTGGGCTGTCGCTGACCGACTATGAGTCCCGAGTGCCCAACTGGCGTAGTCTTTTGGCCCGCCAGGACGAGATCGACAAAAAAACCGACTCGATGCCTTCCAGTCAGGTTGAACGCGAATACGAGGCAATTAAAGCCCGTTTGCGGTCGGTGTTCCTAGAGCTCCAAAACAACCAACTAAACCCATCTTAACCATATTAAACCTTTTTTAACGTACAAGGAAGACCAAAGATGCTCAGTAGCAATCAAAAAACGGCTTTGAAAAGTAACCCCAAACCACCCCCTCTGGCCCCAGCGCAGCAGGAGCTTTTTGATACCCATTTCCAAGCGGCGCTAAATTTGGCGTCCAACCTTTACCGGCGATTCACACGCAACCGTCTCAACCATGAGCGCGAAGATTTTGAAGCGATGGCCCTCGAGGCCCTGGTGCGTGCGACGAGGAAATGGGACCCTGCCCGTGGCGTTCTGTTATGGACGCTATTCAATACCATTTTTAGATTCATGATAAATAAGTCGTACAAATATACAATGATTGCTAAGCGCAAGTGTCCAACAAAAATAAAGCGCATTAGTAAAAATATAAATTTTGGCAAAACAAAAAAAGGCGATAAGATTTTTACTTTTAAAAATAATATCTTTGCTCGTGATGATCGGAAGATTGCAATCGTAAACTCAATTGATCAAGTGAAATTCTTGGACAAAATTGCAAAAATAATGGATTTTGCTACAGCGGAGCGAAATTGGAAAATCGTTAAGGATCACTACCTGCGAGGAATACCTACATCGGAAATCAGCAAGGAATATAAATTTTCCAAAAACAGGGTTGGTCCTCAGATTTTAAATGAACCAATTGCTAAAGCAAGGAAAATAGCTGAATCTAGGCGATCATTTTAGATATATTTATTAAAATTAAAAAAATGGGGTAATGTAATGAGTGATTATTTTGAAAAAACGGAAATATCAAAAAAACTACCCGATTTCACAGCAGAGCAACAGATGGCATTTGACCAAAATTGGCCAAGCGCCATCAAAATAGCCAAAATGCTGCACCGGTGTTATCGCGGTAGCAAATTCCTGTTTGATCTGGACGACTACATCGGCCTTGCCGGGCTGTGTTTTACCAAAGCGGTACGAACCTACAGGCCCGAGCGTGGTGATTTGCTTGGTTTGTTTCGAGCCATCATGAAAGACGAAACCGACCGTGAGAACCGTAACCAAAACAGGAAGCGTCGCCGTTGCCGGGGGGTGGTGGCGATTCAAAACCTCGAAAACCTGTGTCAGGACACAAAGACTCCACAACCATGTCACCTGGTGGATTTGAATGATGAGCTGGACTTCCTCAAAGAGTTGGAAGGCAGCAACGAATGGAAACAGAACTGGGCAATTACGGCCAGCTATTTGAGCGAATCAAAAAACCAAAGACAGTTAAGCGTGGAAGAGAATTTGTCAAAAACAACAATATGCAACAAGATCAAGAAAACGCTGAATACAATTCGGAATAAAAAAGGTGCTATTATAAAAAAATGAAAAAAATGAAACTGATGAGCAGTTTGCCAAAAATTAAAGCAGAGGCAAAAAAACAAGCAGGAAAAGGGGTGGTTTTTTCCATGGTAAAAAAGGTGACA
>CAMBMH010000112.1 GCA_945868575.1 Singulisphaera sp. GP187
GCATTGTCCATCAATTGCAAAAGTCCCTGCCCCCAATCGTAGTTGGAATCACTGACCAATGTTTGTGGCACCCCTTCCCTTGCCCAAAAATCATTTATGTAACGAATTCCATCCGGGAACTGCCGGGCCATCGTGAAGCCGGCACCACCAAAAAAGAGCAAAGATGCCAGTGCGGGTGCGATCCAACGGGAACCCGAATTTCTCCACCAATCATGGAGTGCAATTCCCAAGACAACCATCAGCATCACAACCAACGGGAAAACCAAACGCAAACCGATCTGAACCCTGCAATTGATACTAAAAGCCAACAAAAAACCGCATGCTATCAGTCCGGGCAACCAGGGATTTGCCTTTTGCCTCCAAAGAACAAAAGGAAGCAGGAAGAAAAACCATGTCGGCAATTTGATAAGTAAAAGCACTGGAAAGTGATACCAAACGGCTGTTTCCCGATCGATACCCAACAAATAGCTTGGGTGCCCCCTCAGGTTGTGTTTGATTTGCTGGGCAAATCCCTCACCGGCATTGGTAAAAATCCGAAGGTTTTCGGAAATCCAAACCATGGTTTCCCGACCAGGACCTTCGCCTAGACCTTTCGCCCAGGATACAAATGTTGTTTCTTGTTTAAAATCTGACCCGCACAGCAAGAATGTAACAAAAAGTGCCGTAAACCCCATTCGCACCCAAACCAAAAATACTTGACGAAAACGGGCCCAAAAAGCGCGCCTCTCGGATGGTTCCCTCCACAGACTGACCAGCCTTGGCAACTCTGCTGAAAAAATCAAAATTGGGACAAACGCAAGGGCCGATGCTTTGGCAAACAGCGAAATAGCCCACCAAAAAACCGTCTCCCACCAATTCCAGCGTGTTGGGTCAGTCTGATATTTTAGATACCCTACAAGTGTAGCAATCATGCAACCAGTTACAGCGATGTCTGTGGTTGCCAAGGCCGCATGGCCCATCAGATTGGGTTCCAAAGCAACGGCGGAAAGGGTAAAAAAACCGCACCAGCCCCCTCCTACCCTGCAACCCAACCTGAAACACTGGAACAACAAATTCCACCAAAAAACCAGGGCAGTCGTTCTTACCACCGCTAACATCCAGCCAAAATCATTTTCCCAATCCATTGGTTTCCCGGAAATGGAATACCAGACATAAAGTGGAAAAGTCTCAAAATCAACAGGGAGCGGCATCGTTCCCAAACGCATAAGTGGCTTGTGCGAATGATTCTGCCAACAATCCAATCCGCATTTGAGATACACAGGCTCGTCAAAAGTAGCGCTAAGCTGACTGGACGATCCAATAATCCAAAGGCTTGTTGTGAAAACCAGAAGTATCGATAAAACGATCGGCAAATAGGGTTTGGACACGAACCCCTCCATGGGTTCCTGATAGGATTAGAACAGCCCTTTTATCTAAGGGGCACGATATTCAATACGACAGGTGCCTTGGCGGAGTCAAACGCAGTTTCCCCCCCCACCCTGCGGGAATTGACCATCCCTGGAATTCGGAGTGCGGAAGCTGAGGCGATTGTCGCAAACGCACCAAATTGGGAATTTGACTTTGACAACTTCTGAAGATTCTCGGGTTCATTTGCGTTTCGAAATGGTCGCGGCCTGAGGGTATTGGGGGCCAAAATCCCTGGAATCGCCTCCAACTCCCTCGCACTCAAATTACCCACGATTACTTCATCAAATACGCTAGTCGGTTGATTGGTGGGCGTTTTTGCATTTCCGGTCTTGGTTGTGCCCTGAACAACCCTGCAAAGCCGGGTTAAGTCAAGGCCCTGAACCACAATCACCACTGGCCCAACAGGGATATTGCGCCTGATTTTTTCTTCAACCAACGGATCAAGATATGTTGAACATCCTTCGGCTTTCAAGGTCGCAATCAGTCGTTTGGTAGCCTCATTTTCTTGATAGGTTGGCAAGTCAAGTCGTAAAATTCCATTCAATTCCCGGTCGGAAAGCAGATCGGGATCCAAACCTTTTGCCTTAAAAACATTTGGAAGTACCAAGTCAACGCGCTTCAGGGTTTGGGATGGCCCAATGGGAAACGCCAAAATCCCTGAATGATTTGGGGCGGGATCCCCTTCGGCCAACGAGCCTACTTCTTTGGATAACCTTTGTTCCAAATCATTGCCCGAATGGTTAAGTGGTTCGTTAACCCTTGGAGAACCCGCAATGGCAAGGTCCGCATAAGGCAATGGATTCGACGGCATTTTCGGATCTGGATTTCGGTTCACACGGGACTCAACTCCGCTTGCCAACAACGCCTTGTGCGTGGGGACCGATGCAATTTCTTGATCTTTCCAAGTCCCACCTACTTCCAAGTGCCTGGGATAAATCGCAATCAAACCGACCCAAAGTGCTATTGCAGCAGCGAGTGCCATTGCGCCCCAAAGGGGCCGCCTCCGATAGGAGGTGGTCGAAGTCGCAGGTGAGACTTGGGGGCGAGAAAAAATTTCGCGCAAGACATCGGTCTTATCAAACCCTTTTGCTGGGGGATCCGAATGAAGGGTTTGGCGCACGCGGCGAGCTATCCAAAGTTGGCCCTGGAAGTAATCACGAGCGGATTTGGAAGTTTCCAATAACTGGCGAACCAAGGCTGATTCGCCTGGAGTGGCCTCCCCATCGATATAAGATGATATCAGAAGTTTCCGTTCTTCGCTTAGCATGTTTTTGGCATAGGCTAATTTTGCCCGTGACTACCCCCTTCCAATTTTTGAGACTGACGAGCCTCCCATTGTTCCAAAATCCAACGCAATTCCTGCCTGGCCCGATGCAAACGGCTCCGGACCGTTCCGATCGGAATGTCGAGAATTTCGGAAATGGTCTGATAATCCATTTCTTCGACTTCCTTTAAAACCAGGACATCGCGGTAATCCGATCCCAGCAATTGCAGTCCTTTTCGAACCCGGCCAATCTCGTCCAGGAATTCCGCACTTTCCTCGGGCTGATTGAATAGGTTGGGATCAACTCGCTCAGTATTTTGGAGCGGTAGTCTTTGGTCTACTTGGGGATGATGTTTCTTGTTATTTCGACGCAGATTAAAAGCACAATTTAGAGCAATTTTGTAAATCCATGTATAAAACTGACAACGATTCTGAAACTTGTGAACTGCTCGAAAAACCTGAAGGAAAGCCTCTTGGGTGGCATCCTTCGCATCTTCATGATTATCCAAAATTTTATGAATCGAGTTGTAGAGGCGGTCGTAGTATTTTTCAACGAGTCTGCTTGCCGCAAGGGTATCCCCAAGTGCGGAAGCAGTCACAAGTGCTTGGTCATCTTCCTGGGGTTGATTTGCGGATACCATGACATCCCCCTTAAAGGAATTATTTCGTATAAACCCTCGGTAATCAACCCGGATCCTCCATACTCTCCAAAAGATCCGGGTCAAGGCTGAAAAAAGTTGAATTCGCCCCCAAAATCCCAAACGGAATTCTTAAGGCGGAACCACTAAAATGATTTTGTTGGATTTTTTCATCGAATCAGGGAATTTAAAGCGTGGCTAAAAAGCGTGTCGAGAAACCAGCAACCCCCAAATCCAGCCCCGCCACATCCCTCCCGGCAAATCTTTCCACAATCGTGGTTCGGGGTGCCCATGAACACAACCTGAAAACCGTTGACTTGGATGTCCCGAAAAATCAGCTGGTGGTATTCTCAGGTGTGAGCGGGTCCGGCAAAAGTTCGCTGGCATTTGATACCATATTTGCCGAGGGACAACGAAGGTATATCGAGTCGCTTTCCAGCTACGCCCGCCAATTTTTGGGACAAATGCCCAAACCTGCCGTTGAGTCAATTCAGGGACTCGCCCCAACAATCAGCATTCAACAAAAATCCGCAAGCAAAAACCCCAGATCTACCGTTGGAACAATCACAGAGATCCATGACTTCCTAAGGGTCCTCTACGCTCGCATCGGGGTTGGCCATTGCCCTGAGTGCTCCCGCCCAATTGAGGCTCAATCGCGTGAACAGATTGTTGAACGACTAAAGGCATGGGGACTGGATGACCGACTCCTGATTTTGTCTCCATTAGCCAAAGCCCAAAAAGGGGAATTCAAGGACCTTTTTGCGGACCTTTTGAAGAAGGGATTCCTCAGGGCAAGGGTCGACGGAAAAATCATTCGACTGGGGGAGGAACTTGGACTCGATAAAAGGATAAGGCACACCATCGAGCTGGTTCTTGACCGGGTCCAGGCCTCCGGGGACCGTGCCCGACTTGCAGAGGCCGTCGAAAACGCCTTGATTCATGGAAATGGGGAACTCATCGCCGTTCGGGAATCCAAGGAAGGGAAAGAGGGATCTGAAACCGCCGAACTCCACCTCTCCAGCAAGTACGCATGCCTGAAATGTGAAATCAGTTTTGTCGAGCCAACTCCACAGATGTTCAGTTTCAATAGCCCCCAGGGAATGTGCCCGTCCTGCGAGGGCATGGGCCAAACCTTTACATTCGACCCCGAGCTTTTGGTCCCTGATCCGCAAATCAGTTTTCACAAGGGCGCGGTGATTCTTGGTGGGTCAATGGCGTCCATGGGAAAATGGCGGAGGCACATTTTCGAGGGGGTTGCTGAAGCGGTTGGAATTGATTTGAAAGTACCATGGCAATCGCTCCCTGATTCCCACAAAAATGCCCTGCTCCATGGAACAGGCGACAAACATATCACCTTCACATGGAAACGCCGTGGCGGATCTGTTTGGAAACATGGCGGAGTTTGGGAGGGAATCATCCCCCAACTAATGACAAGCTTTAAAAAAATTACTGCTGGCCCAAGGAGAATGCAGCTTCAAAAATTCATGCGGGTACTTCATTGCCCCGCCTGTAATGGAAAGCGCCTCAATGCCCAAGCAAGGTCGGTAAAAATTGGCGATAGAACCTTGTGCGAATTAGAGTCAAAATCCATCGCAAATGTAAACAGTTGGATTCAACCCGGAAAAGGATCCGTTGAAAACCACCTGGGAACAGTGGAAAAACAGATCGCCGGAGAATTATTCAAGGAGATCCGCGCCAGACTTGGCTTCCTGATGGATGTCGGCCTCCATTACTTAAGCCTTGATCGATCAGCGCCAACCCTTTCAGGCGGAGAATCCCAAAGAATCCGCCTTGCCAGCCAAATTGGATGTGGGCTGGTCGGGGTCCTTTATATACTCGATGAACCATCGATTGGTCTCCACCCAAAAGATAATGAGAAACTTTTGGATAGTCTCAAAAAACTCAGGGACCAAGGGAATACGGTGATTGTTGTCGAGCATGATGAAGACACCATGCTGGCGGCTGATCATATAGTGGATTTTGGCCCTGGGCCAGGAGTCAGGGGGGGGCGCGTTGTATCCCAGGGCCCCTTATCCACTATTCTCCAGGCTTCGGATAGCATAACTGGGCAATTCCTGAATGGAACCCGATCGGTTCCCATGCCTAAAACCAGGCGAAAAGGGAACGGTGAATCCCTGGTCGTTGTGGGGGCCCGCCAAAACAACCTGAAAAATCTGACGGTCAAATTTCCACTGGGGGTGTTCATTTGCGTAAGTGGGGCAAGTGGCTCCGGAAAAAGCTCCCTTGTCAACGAAATTCTCCTTGAAGGTCTTAAAAGGATCCAAAATTCCTCCCCTTCCGATGAAGAGGACGAAACCAGCCTGGTTGGTATGGGACTTCATGACCGGATCGAAGGCGCCGGCAACATTGACAAGGTAATTTCGATTGACCAATCCCCTATTGGCAGAACCCCGCGCTCCAATCCCGGGACTTACATCAAAGTATTCGACGAAATCAGAAAACTATTTGCCTCTACTCCCGATTCGAAAATTCGGGGGTGGGAACTCGGTAGATTCAGTTTCAATCGCCCGGGTGGACGCTGCGAGGCTTGTGAAGGAAACGGAAGCAATCGATTGGAAATGGATTTTTTGGCAGATGTTTGGATTACCTGCCCCGTTTGCGAAGGCCACCGATTCAACCACGAAACGCTTCAGGTTAGGTGGCGAGGTAAAAACATCCACGATGTACTTGAAATGAACATCCAGGAGGCATTAACGCACTTTGAGAATGTTCCGAAAATCCGGGAGATGTTGGCCACTCTCGTTTCTGTTGGGATGGATTATGTAAAAATTGGCCAGCCTGCCCCTACTCTTTCGGGAGGCGAGGCTCAACGCATCAAATTGGCAAGGGAATTGTCCAAAAAATCTACTGGAAAAACACTTTATATTTTGGATGAACCAACAACCGGCCTCCACTTCGAAGATGTTCGCAAATTACTTGAGGTTCTTCATTCACTTGTGGATTTGGGGAACACGGTCCTTGTAATCGAGCACAATCTGGATGTGATTAAAACTGCGGATTGGGTGATCGACATGGGCCCGGATGGGGGCACCGGTGGTGGGGAATTGGTTGTCGAAGGCGCACCCGAAAAGATTGCCGCCTGTAAAAAATCACACACGGGCATCGCACTCAAGGCTTTCCTCGACCCGGACAGGATCAAGCAAGCCCTTTTGTCAAAGAAAAACCATCATCAAGGCGAATCCATCGTCGATCCGGGGGTTTTGCGGGTGGAAGGCGCGACCCAACACAACCTTCGCGAAATTGATCTGGAAATACCTCGTGGGGCCATGACCGTGTTTTGTGGACCTAGCGGGTCCGGAAAATCAAGCATGGCTTTTGATACCATTTACGCTGAAGGGCAAAGGCGCTACATCGAATCCCTGTCGAGCTACGCCCGGCAGTTCCTTGGTCAAATGGAAAAACCTCGGGTAACAAAGGTTTCCGGCCTCAGTCCAGCCATTTGTATCGAGCAAAAAACCACCGCCCGAAGCCCCCGCTCCACGGTGGGAACCGTAACCGAGATCCATGATTATTTAAGGGTCCTTTTTGCAAGGATGGGAACGCCTCATTGTCCCGATTGCAATGTACCGGTCGGAACGCAATCCAGGGAAGAAATTGTCCGCCGCCTTGGAACCTTTGGTGAAGGTACCAAACTTTACATCCTGGCACCACTTCAGCGGAAGGGGCAGGAAAAATATAGTCAACTTGTGGAAGAAGTGCGTCGTTTGGGCTACTCCCGAATTCGTCTGAATGGAACCACATACGAACTCGAAAAACTACCGGAGATCGACCACAAAAGGCGTCATAAGATTGAAGCTGTTGTCGATAGGGTCGTGGTTCGCCAGGCCCAACTTTCCCGGCTCGCGGAATCCATCGAGGCCGCCCTTCAATTGGGCCAGGGAAACATGGAAGTTGCCTTGGTGGAAACGGATACGCCTGAAAAGGATTGGAAGGTTGAAAGATTCAGCCAACTCCTTTCCTGCCATGAATGCGGAAAGGGATTTGAACGGCTTAATCCCCATAATTTTTCTTTTAACAACCCACTGGGTTGGTGCGCCGCCTGTGAAGGATTGGGATTCCGCGAAGGGATGGACCTATCTTTCGCGGTAAGAAATTCGGCTCTGAGTTTGCGGCAAGGTGTTCTTAATTTTTGGCCTACATTGAGTGCTGAAGCGGGACAGGTATATGCACCGTTTCTCCCTTGGGCAGAGGCCATCGCCAGGTATCTTGGAATTTCCCTTGATACCCCTTTCCGCCAACTCCCGGAAAAAGCCAGAAGCCTTTTGCTTAACGGGTTTGGGGAGAAAAACATTCCACTTAGCCCGGAATCCAATCAAAATTTCCAATACCGCGGTTTCATTGGGGCCTTGGCGGAAAAATTACGCCACGATCCGGCACAACGCGAAGAACTTGCCAGCCTTGTGGGCAATGTCCCCTGCCCTTCTTGCCATGGTGCCCGGCTTAAGCCAGAGCCCGCGGCAGTTCGACTTCAGATGGGTGAAGGGCGTTTCCCAACATTGCATGAACTTTGCTCGGAACGGATTGCGATAATTCATGAATGGTTTTCCTCCTTCGAACCAACAGGGGAGTGGAAAAAGGTGTCCGCCGACCTACTCAACGAGATCCGTGAACGACTGATTTTCCTTGTGCAGGTTGGCTTGGATTATGTTACCCTTGCCCGTTCAGCCCCCACTCTTTCCGGCGGGGAATCCCAAAGAATTCGACTTGCCAGCCAAATTGGGAGCGGACTTACCGGGGTTCTTTATGTTCTCGATGAGCCAACCATTGGCCTTCACCCAAGGGACAACAATCGGTTGCTGGAAGCGCTGATGAGGCTTCGCAATTTGGGAAACACCCTGGTTGTGGTCGAACACGACCGCGATGTGATCGCCTCGGCCGATATGGTGGTGGATTTTGGGCCAGGGGCGGGTGATTTCGGTGGGCGAGTTGTTGGCAAGGGAACACCCTCCGAATTGGGAAAAATCAAGGAATCCCTCACCGGCCAATACCTTTCTGGCGCCCGATCGATCCCGATTCCGGAAAATCGACGATTCCCCATCAGGAACGGACGCGTATTTCCCACCTCATTCATTGAAATTTGTGGAGCCCGTCAGAACAATCTTAAAAATCTGGATGTGAGAATTCCGCTTGGCGGCGTTATCGCCGTTACAGGGGTAAGTGGTTCGGGAAAAAGTTCGTTGGTTGATGATGTCCTTCGCGGGGCACTTCTTCGTCAACTGAATCGAACCAGGGTTGCCCCACCCATGGTGGATGAAATCCGTGGGCTGGCCGCTCTGGATAAATTGATTCACATCGATCAGGATCCGATTGGAAACACACCCCAATCGAATCCTGCCACCTTTACCGGGCTTTTCGACCATATCCGCGATTTCTTCGCCAGGCTTCCCGGTTCCAAAATTCGGGGTTGGCTGCCAAAGCGCTTCAGTTTTAACAAACCAGGTGGACGCTGCGAGGCATGCGAAGGAAACGGCCAACGCAAAATCGAAATGCATTTCCTTCCAGATATTTGGGTTGTCTGCGAAGTGTGTGCAGGCAAGAGGTATGCCCCGGAAACGCTCTTGGTTGACTATAAAGGCAAAAGCATTTCCGATGTTTTAAACATGCGCATTTCCGAAGCTTGTGAACTTTTTGGGGCATTTCCCCGAATGAGGCGGATTCTTCAAACCCTGGAAGAGGTAGGATTGGGATACCTCACTCTTGGCCAATCGGCGCCTACCCTTTCGGGTGGAGAGGCCCAGCGGGTCAAACTTGCCGCCGAACTTGCCAAACCCTCAACCGGAAGAACACTCTACCTGTTGGATGAACCAACCACGGGTCTGCATTTTGAAGATGTCGCCAGATTGATTGAGGTGATCCATCGCCTTTGCGAGGGGGGAAACACCGTCGTTCTGGTAGAACACAACCTCGATGTAATCAAAAATGCCGATTGGGTTATCGACCTCGGCCCAGAAGCAGGTCCCTCGGGAGGCGAAATCGTCATTCAGGGAACGCCTGAAACTGTTGTCGCAGGAGAATGGATTGCAGTTGCGGATGAGGATTTTTCTCCAAGACAATCCTCAATTAAAAGCCACACGGCATTGGCTTTATCCGCTGTCCTGGTAACTTCCACCAAAATTGACCGCCATTCCAAACCAGCTCGACAAAAGAATCCCCCCCCCCCAACGGTCGAGGATGATTCAGTTTTTGAAGATGTCCAAACACCTTGGGAGGCCGACGGCCGCAAATGGCATACGAAAGAGAGACTAGATCCGGATGGCAAACCCTGTAAATGGGAAGGCGAAGCTTTAACTTGGATCGAGGAACAGTTTGCCAAAATCCAGGGTTTTACGCCGTGGGATTGGAATCAAAGACATGTTGTCGAGGTCCGAGCGCCCGAAAAACCTACATGGTTTCTTCATGCAATGACCTGCCAGGGTTGGCTTTTGAGGCTCGTATTCCGGGTACCGATCGGAACCTTTGATCAGAAGACCCTTGATGCTTCTTTGGGAATTCCCCCACTGGATGAAACGGAAGGCATCCCAAAGTATGGAAGCGACCCCAGGGTAAAATGTGGGAAAATCTCGGTACAGGGAAATTCCATGCAGGTGGTTACCATTCAGGTTTTCAGAAAAGAAGAGATTGCCAACTCTGCCTTCCGTAAATTTTTAATTGAGGCCGCCGAGGCTCATGTGGGAACATCCAAACCAAAGAGGTCAAAAAAGTCGTGACCATAAAATGCTTTATTCGATTAGGATTCCTAATGGCGATCCTTTTGAATTCCGTTTTCCCGCTTTGGGCACATTTTCCGGTTTTGATTCTGGACAAAAATGAAGTTTCCAAGGGTTCGAAAGCCCAGATCAGCGTTCGGTGGGGCCATCCTTTTGAATCCGAATGGGAAAATTGCCCGGAACCACATTCAATAATTGCCCAGACACCGGAGGGAGAAACCATTCCCCTTAAGTTCCTCAAAACAGAAAAACTTTTTGGTGGAAAAGCCGTTACCTCATTTCAGGCGGAATATACCCCGGGTACTCGCGGAGATCACAAAATTATTGCCACCTGGGCGCCAAATTCAGAAAAAGGTGAGGACATCCCCACCAGGGAAATTGCTTCAACCTGGCTCCATGTCCAACAGGAAAAAGGCTGGGACAAACCCTCAGACTCCGCCGGTTGGACTGCTCTTACCCGCCCATACGGTTTTTTCCCCGGAATGGTGATTCAGTCCAAAATGCCGCAACCCACGGATTTTGAATTTGAATTGCTCAATGAAACTCCCCCTATGGAGCTCCTAAAGCCGACACTAATCACTTTTACCGGCAAGACCGACGAGCGTGGTATCGCAACTATTGCTTTGCCTAAAGCGGGCTGGTGGGCACTTGCGGGAAATCAAATCTCCAAAAGCGCCGATGGTAAAAATTTGCGGACACATCATGTTCTTTGGCTCAAAGTGGATGCTTTGGACAAATGATTTCCCTATTCTCTATTCACATTCCGGATCAAATTCTGAAAGGCCCTTGGTGGGTTACGGGGTGGGCTGTTTGTGCCCTTTGGATTGTTTTGGCGTGCAGAAATATTGAGGATGAAGAAATACCCCAAATCGGGCTTTTTAGTGCGGTTTTTTTCCTGGCAACACTTTTCCACCTACCTTTGATGAATGTTCATTTGGTCCTTCCAGGGATCTTGGGCATTTTCCTAGGTAAAAGAGTGATTTTGGCAATCGTAACCGCAATGCTTCTCCAGGCGGGAATGGGACATGGTGGGTTCACAACTGTAGGCATCAATTCCATTCTGGTGGGGGGAGTGGCAACACTATCCTCTCTGGCAGTGGGACCTTTCCTAGCCCGCTATTCGAATCATCCAAAAGTTTTAAGCGTGGTAGGTTTCCTTTTGGGAATGCTACCCGTTTGCCTTTTGATTCTTTTACATGCTTGTGTTTTGGCTTTCGGCGGGGTGGAGGATTTCCGAATTCCAGCATTGGCGAGCATGGTGTTGCACCTTCCCGTTGCTTTAGCCGAAGGAGTTTTTTTGGCGGGCGCCCTACCTTTTTTGGCAAAAGCAAAATCAGGACCATTTCGTTCCCCGGAACTTCCCCCCCAGCCTCGGATCCCTCTTGGGGCTTTGTTAATCTTTGGAGGCCTTTTGGGATGCACTGAAAAGTTACATGCCAAGGAGCCTTTGGTTCATAACCTGCGCATCGACTGGAAGTTTACGCAATCAGATGAACTAACCGTCGAAGCCTACTACGACCGCGGTGTTCCATTTACGGAAGGGGAACTTAGGGTTAAGGATTCCGATGGGAAACTCCTGGTTCAGGAATCCAAACATGACGGAGGCCGATTTGTGGTCAAAATCGGAGGGGGCAAGCCGCCATTTGATATCTATGTCCAGGCAGATGATCATGTCGCACATGCCTTGATCCCAAAAGAGGCATGGAATGGCCTAAAGCAAATACCCGATGCTTCGATTACAAAAGTGCAAAATCCGATTCCTTCCCAAGCTTCACGGGCACAAACATCACAGGATTGGGATAAATTGCGCGATGTAGGCCTTGGCCTTAGCCTAATCCTTTCAATCATGGCCTTTTGGATGGCTTGGCGGGCGTTAAAGTATATCAAAAACCAATAGGTGCATTTACAATTCTCCCTTGGATTCTTTGGGCAAAACACCCATAATCAAGGTTTTCTCAGCCGTGTTCGAGGTTCTGTTCCAAGATGGCTATTCTTTTTCAAATCTCCAAAGCACACAAAAGTTATGGCGAACAGGTCCTGCTGGACGGTGCCGATGCCACCATCAGCGACAATGTCAAGGTAGGTTTCATTGGACGAAACGGTGCGGGAAAGAGTACCCTCTTACGGGTACTCTTGGGTGAAGAGGAACTGGACAGCGGGGAAGTAATTCGCCACCCAACCTTGAGGTTGGGTTACCTTCGCCAACATGACCCTTTTCTTCCTGGTGAAACCGCATTGGAATTCCTCAAAAGGGATAGCGGTCAACCGGATTGGAAATGTGGGGAAGTTGCTGGAGATTTTGAACTCAAGGGATCTTACCTTGATGGTCCGATTGCCAAGCTTTCAGGAGGTTGGCAAACTCGGGTAAAATTGGCGGCACTCCTACTCCATGAACCTAATCTTCTCCTTTTGGACGAACCGACAAACTTCCTGGACTTGCGTACCCAGATCCTTTTGGAGCATTTCCTAAAAAATTATCGGGGCGGATGCCTTATCGTTTCGCACGATCGAGCATTCCTGGCGGAAACCTGCACCCATACCCTGGATCTTTCCAAAGGAAAATTGACCACTTTCCCTGGTAAAGTTGACGCTTACCTTCAATTCCAGAAGGAGAAGCGTGATCAGGATGAGCGTACCAATGCCTCGATTTTGGCTAAAATGCGGAATCTGG
>CAMBMH010000113.1 GCA_945868575.1 Singulisphaera sp. GP187
TGGCAGGGGGGGGGTTTGGCGGAAATGGATCCAAAGTTGTCGCCTTACGCACCAATTTCCCAACGCAGGGTTCCCGAATTGCCCAAAAAGACGCTTTTTTCAATTACCTTGGGAATCCAACCTCCCATTTCAGGAAACCAGGCACCAGGCCCTAGGAACTGGTCAAAAATATGGTCGTTTTGAATTACCCTCAGCTGGACAACACAATTTTGCTTCTCAGGTCGGCTTTGCTTCTCAGACCGACAAGTCCGCAGCCCTCAAGTGGACCCCCATTTCCAAACACGGCTACGATTCCAAATGTAGCATCTCTGATTAACGACAGGGCCCAAAATAAGGACGGGGCTTTAAGGTGGATAATCCCCTCGCAAACCCCATCCGAAGGATTCAACAAACGGCAGAATCATTGTTTGAGCCGTTTTTCTGCCTCTTCGAAGCGGGTCAAAATATCCACCTGAAATGCTGGCCCAACCTGATCCAGTTGCGAACGAGCCTCTTCAAAGGAATCGTAAAGTTCGCACTTCTTCCGATCGATTTCGGAATCATTCGTCCCATTCGCCCAATCAATAAAGGATTCGACCAGCGTTTCGACCCCTTCACGGTTGCCAGGCGCAAGATTCAAATCACCCGCCCGAACCTGGTTTTGCGCGCAAAGCCAACTGTAAGTGCCAAGCGCCTCTTTCCATCCGATCCGTTTTTGAACCACCTCATCCACCAAAAATTGTTTCATTCGGAGCCGTTCCTTCACGGTCTCTCCATGGTTTTCCAGTTGGATTCCAATTTCCTTGATGTTCTGGATCTCGTTGAGAGCGCTCATGTATTCGGGTAGTTTCGCCTGAAGGCTGGTCCAGGCAGAGAAGGCGCCAAAACAGAGGGTCATGGCACCAGCAATACCTGCGAATTTCCGACCGAGTCCCAAAATCATCAAGCTCTTCATCTAGTTCTCCCTTTCGAAAGTCAGCCTTTACGGGCATTAAAGTTACCGGCTCATCCGAAATTCATCACTAAAATGATGCTCAAAATAAGCTTTATCCAGAGTGACAGAAGGACCATTCGTTGGGAGAGGGGATTTCTGTCGGCAAGGACAGAGAACGAATTCGATCCTCCTTCAGACGCTGACTAATTCCGGGAGATTACTGTTCAAATTCTGTGCCAACGGAGTTCCACAACCATAAACAACTGACTTATATGCCACAAAAACACAAAATCTTTATTTCCGAAAACAAATAACGCCCACACAATCCGCTTTTGTGCCCGGACAACGGGCACAAACTATGAGCTTTTTGGTGCCTCTATCCAAATACACAAATAAAAAAGGCTGCCAATTTAGGCAGCCTTGGTGGTTTCTTAGAGATAGGACGGCTGGATATTATTCCCCGGCCTTACCGGTTGCCAGCTCATTGGCCAATTTCGGCGCATCATACACCTTCAAAAGGGCCTCGGTGATCGCCTGGGAGCAAACAGAAACCGCGCGGGCTTCCTTGTCCGAATAGGCAAAGTCGAGAACCAGCGACTGGATGTTCCCATCAAAGATGAGTCCCACCACTTCGCCTTCTTTGTTGATGACCGGACTACCCGAGTTTCCACCAATGATGTCGGCAGTCGACACAAAGTTATAGGGTGTTTTCAGGTCGATCTTGTCTTTTCGCTTTTGCCAAAGCTCAGGCAGATCGAAAGGAGGCTTGTTCTTCTGTTCGGTACTTCGCTCATAAAGACCAGCGAAGGTCGTGAAGGCGGGAACCTTTTTGCCGTTTTCCTCGTAACCCACGACCGCGCCATAGCTGAGGCGCAGTGTGAAAGTCGCGTCGGGGTAGGTGTTGGTTCCATCCAGCGAGAACCGGACCTTGGAGATCTTGAGGTTTGCCTGGCTGGTAACCTCCTGAACCTCGTTTTCCATCCGCTTGCGCAGGGCACGGGCTTCGCCATCAACCGCCTTGACGAGGCGAATCAACGGATCGGTTGAGGCTTCAATGGCCGCCTCACCACCCTGATAAAGTTTTTTGCGCTCGGCAACATCCTTGATCTTGGTGCCCAGCACCAGTTCCGAAGCGCGCGCCTGGGGCGATTTGCCACCAAGGGCAACTTTAACCAGAGGGTGGTCAACGCCCATTTCCTCGGCAAAAAAGGTGAGGCTATCGGCCAGTTTGACGATCTCGAATTCCGGATGGATTGCCTCTTCGGAAAAGAGGGACAACTCAAGCGATTCCCGGTTGGAATCAATGTACTCGCGCAGCTTTTCGGAAGCGGTTTTGCTCTTTTCGCTGACCGCCCGAACGATGGTGCGGGCGATGCCAAAGAGTTCGGAGTTGAACGCGCCGCCACCCTCAAGCATGGTGTAGGGCTTGATCAGTTCGCCACGGACCTTTTGAGCCTTGGCGATAGCGTCATAAGCATTCAGAACATCGGAAAATTCGGGGTTCTTGCCCGCCGCTTCCCGAATTCGGGCTTCTTCGGCCTTTTTACGCGCCATCAATTCGGGATCCATCAGACCCGCCTGGCCACCCAGGCGCGCCTTGCGGCTGTTTTGGGTTCCAAATAGATTTTCCTTGGCGATGCGCGCGTTTTCCTCACTACGGGCGCTGAACGCCGTGTAGAGGACTTCGGCCCTGTAGAGCCTTTTGAGCAAAAACGGGAAGCCGACATCACGGGAATATTCCAGTTCGGCCATCGTGGCCAAACGGGTGGTCCGGCCTGGGTGACCGGAAACAAAAGTCAGCTCGTTTTCCTTGCAGCCATCCTTGGACCACTTGAGGTAATGTTCGACTTTTGCGGGCTTTCCATCTTCATAAACGCGGAAGAAAGCGACATCGAGATCGAAGCGTGGGTATTCGAAATTGTCCGGATCCCCACCGTAGAACGCGATCTGCTGTTCAGGCGCAAATACCAGGCGAACATCCGTGTACTTTTTGAAGCGGTAAAGGTGGTAGACGCTACCCTGGTAAAGGGAGATCACATTGGAACGAAGTCCGGTCTTCTTGAACGACTCGTCCTCGATCTTGTTGATGACCGCGCGACGGGCACCCGCTGCGGCGGCCGGAGCCATCCCGTCCTTGACCGCCCCGTTGACCTGGGCCGTCACATCCTCGATCGACATGAGCACATTCAGCTCTGTCGCTTCGCACTTGACCTCATCGCCAAACGATTTGGCATAAAAGCCATCACGATAATAGTTCTTGTCCTTGGTTCCCATTTTTTGCAGGGCATCGGAAGCCACATGGTGGTTGGTCATCACCAATCCATCGGCCGAGACAAACGAGCCCGAACCGCCCGAATTGAACCGGACGGACGACTTCTGGACATGATCCAGCCATTCCTTGGAAGGCTCGAAATTGTAACGGGCCTTGATTCGCTCGATGGGAGGATTGGTGTATAGCCACATCCCCTCGTCACCAAAAAGCGAGGTCTCACCCATCGCGCCCATCGTCATCATCGCCCCCACAAACAGCTTTTTCAGCCAATTTCGGATCTGTCCCCGCATCAGGAAACCTCCACCTGTGAAATGGTTCCGGGAATCGTTTTTGCAAGCCCCTGCCCAACCGAAGTTCCATTCGGGCTCGTCAATTCATTTTTAGCCTATTGGGACGCTGCGGTCCGAAAATTCCAATCTCGGGAAATTCCGGACCTGGTCGTCACACAAAGCCCATTGGGGGAACGCCCCGCCAAGTCACTTAACGGGAGATCGATTTCGGGCGACCAATTGGGAAGAGGTTCTGCAATTTTTTGAACCTGCCTGATTTTCCCGGAGCAAGGGTTTGCGCCGCGAGGTTTTCCCCACCGGGGTTTTTGGGCCCAAATATCCAGGAAACCATCAGGTCAAGAACTTCCGGAGAAATCGTCTCTTCGATTTGGCCATATTCGTTGACCCCGCCTGTTGTGCAGTGCTGGAACATATGGTTGAGCCCTGGAAGTTCCCTGATGGTGAGGAGCTGGGCCCGGGACCCGGAAAACGCTTTATCAATGGCCGAAAGATTTTCCTTTGGCTTCACCTGGAGGTCTTTTTCCCCATTGAGCGCCAAAACCGGGCAATTCACTTTTTCCAGGATCAAGCGCGGATCGTGACCCAGAAAGAAACGCATCCATGGAGCAGATAACTGATTGATAAGTGGAACCCAGGGCTTGATTGACTCGGAAGGGGACTTGGTGTTGCCTTGGTCCTTTTCAAACTTCTCCGCGGCAAGATTCATTTGGGAAACCGCTTCGGATGTTGATTTGGCTGATATCGCGATGGGGATCAGGGTTTTGCAAAGTTCAAGCTGGGCTTCCACCAGTTTTTCCGATCCAGGCTGCATTCTGCCAAAATCACTCATCTGCCCGCGGATGACTTTTTCTCCCGAAATTCCGGTCCCCGCGAGAAGAATGAGAAACCCAATTTCGTTGGGTATTTTTGCGGCAACCATGGGTCCAATAACTCCCCCCTCGCTATGCCCGCAAAGACCCACGCGGGCCGGATCAACCCCTTCCTGTGTCCGAAGAAAGGAGAGAGCCGCCTGGGCGTCGCCGGCAAAATCCTCGGTGGTCGCGAGGCTATGTTTTCCGGTGGATTTCCCGGTGCCCCGGTCATCATAACGAAGACACGCGATGCCTTTCCGGGCCAAGTGGTCGGCTATCACCAGGAAGGGTTTGTGGCCAAAGAGGGTCTCGTCCCGGTCCTGGGGACCGGATCCGGAGATCAGCACCACGGCGGGAAAAGGACCATTTCCCGCGGGAAGGGTCAGGGTTCCCGATAGTGTGATATTTGCATTTTCGTTTTTGAAGCTAACCTCTTTTACCGGATAGGGATAAGGTTTAACAGGCAATTGGGGACGATTGAGCTTCGGGAGTTTGTCTACCCGACTTAAAACAAGGGACATTTTTTGGCCACTTTGTTCATATTCCCCTTCAATTTTTCCATTGGTGTTTCGTAATCCCGTGTATTTTGCCAATCCAAAACCGATGGAAAGGCCCAGTTTTTCGTCTTTCCATTGAACCGTGCAGGGGAGAGCGGCCCCGTTCTGGTCGATGCTGGTCATCTTGCCAATCAGGCCACCCTTTTCCGTGGCAATAAACTCAAAACCCAGGCGAAAATCAAGGATTCCTGTGGAAATCGTTCCCAACCATATTCCGACAATTTCAGTATCCTTTGTAGATTTTTGAACCGGTTTTGCGGGAGTGGCGTCCGGGAACGAGACAAGAAAAAATCCCGGAAAAACCATCAAAAATCCTGAAATCAAACCACCCATTGTTTTCTCTCCGGTCGGCAATGCAAATTGGATATCTATTCCTGGCCCGGGTCTTCCACCCGTCCTTTTTCGGAATCTTTTCCGGGCGAAAACTTGCGGCCCGCTTCCCTTAACGACTTGCGAAGGAGAAATTCTATCTGGCCGTTGAGGCTGCGCAAATCCTCGTCCGCCCAGCGCTGAATCTCCTTGAGGAGCGCCGGGTCGACACGAAGCAGAAAAGATTTGCGATCGGCCAAGAAGAAATCTCCAGGAGTTGGTTCCAGGATTCCTGATGCGTCAAAAAATTAGTGATGAATCGAACCTGTGTTGAGAACGGGCTGGGCCGATCGTTCCCCACAAAGCACCACAAGAAGGTTACTGATCATGGCCGCTTTCCGGTCATCATCAAAGTTGACCATGCCACCTTTTTCAATGCGGGCGAGCGCGTCCTCGACCATGCCAACCGCGCCTTCGACGATGATGCGACGGGCGGCCAGAATGGCGGATGCCTGTTGTCTTTGCAGCATGCTGGAAGCGATCTCGGGAGCGTAGGCAAGGGAGCTGATGCGGGCCTCCATCACCTCGACCCCCGCGCTGGAAAGGCGCTCATGCAGCTCCCTCTTGAGCATTTCCCCCACCTCGGCGGTGTTGCCCCGAAGGGACATGGTGTTGTCATCATGATTGTCGTAGGGATAAAGACTCGCCAGGTTTCTCAGGGCCGACTCACTCTGGATATGAACATACTCTTCATAGTTGTCTACTTGGAAAAGGGCTTCCACAGTGTTGATCACCTGCCAAGTAACCACGGCGGCGATTTCGATCGGGTTCCCTTCCTTGTCGTTGACTTTGGCCGGTTGGCGAACCTTGCTGCTGGTGGTCTGGGTGCCACCTTGGGCGTTGGTCGCGGTGTTTGTGGTGGTGTTGAAGCCGGTTTCAAAAATCCGGGTTCTCATGGAGACCCGTTTTTTGGAATAAAAAGGGTTGGCCCAAAAAAATCCTGTTTGCCTGACAGTCCCCGTGTAGACCCCAAAAAGCAACAGAACCTTGGACTCGTTGGGATTGACGATGAAGAGTCCGACAAGGATTAACAGTCCGGAAAGGATCGAGAAGATCCCAAGCGGGACGCCAACAATCGGAAATTGAAAGAGGACCCCAAGCAGAAAACAAAGCGGGGCAATCGGGAACCAAAGCAACAATCCCAAAGCCAACATGGGGTAACCCGAGGCTGGTTTACTTTCGATCTCTTGGATCATGGTCAGAAACTCCGCAAAGGTGAAAGGAAAGTGCTGGGCGATACCGCCATGATATCATTCTGATTTCAACCGGTCAAGGGCCCCCCGTTGGACTCCCATTCCCTTTGCCTCGAACAGTTGCCGGACCTTTGCCCGGTTTTTCCATTGGAAAATGCAAAAGGCGGCCCAAACGGACCGCCCCTGCCAAGATCCATCCTTCGGCAACCTGTTATTTTGGCTCGATTCGAAGGACCCGTTTGTTCGTGCTATCCGAAATCCAGATCCGGCCTTTGGAGTCTACGGCGACCCCATGAGGATGATTGAGGGCCGTTTCGACCGGGTCACCCCCATCAGTTCCCTTTCCAACGATTCCGGTGCCGATGATGGTGGTCAGAGTTTGGTGGGTTTTGTCCAAAAGGCGAACCGCCTCGTTGGCCGAATCGGCAATCAGAACGGAATTGTCACTGTTGATCCAAAGATATTTGGGGCCTTTGAGGGTCGCTTTTTGCGCGGGCCCGTTGGCGACGGGACCGGCTTTACCTGTGCCAACAATGGTGGTCACCGTTCCTGAGGGGTCGACCTTGCGAAGGGCATTTCCCCCCCTTTCCAGAATCCAGAGGGATCCATCCGGACCACTGGCCGCCGCGCGGGGATCGGTCAGATTGGCTTGCCACGCTTTGGATCCTTCCACAAAAGGGGCTTTTTTCCCGGTGCCGGCGATGGTTGTGACCCTGTTGGTTTTCCTGTCAATCCCGCGAATCCTCTTGTTCATGAGGTCCACGACGATCACCCCATCCTTCCCATCCATAGCGACATGGTAGGTCTCGTTGAACTGGGCTTTGTCGGCGGGACCATTATCGCCTGAGAACCCTTTGGTCGTCCCGGCAAAAGTGCTCACCTCGCCGGTGTCGGGATTCACTTCACGGATTAAGTGATTGAAGGTATCCGCCACCAAAATCTTCCCCTCGGGTGTGACACAAAGATTATGAGGCGAGTGGAAAGAGGCTTCCTCGCCTTTGCCATTGGCCGCGCCTTTTTTTCCCGATCCTGCGATCAGGCTCGTTTTCCCGAGGGAATCGATTCGGAGAATCCGGTGGGAACCATAGTCGGCGAATACCGCATCGCCATTGGGAAGAAAATCGAGACCAAAAGGCGCCCTGATCAATGGCCCCCCTTCGACAACGGTGACAACTTTGGTTGTTCCGGCCTGGGTAAATAAAGAATGCGATTCGCCTCTTAATTTCTGGAGGTTTCCAAGGAACAGGATCAGCCCCGAAAAAAACAACCCGCTTGAAAACATCGAAAAGGCAACAAACCGTTTCATATTGACCTCAATTTTTGGAGGAAGGGAGGTCTTTCCAGTTTAGGTTTTGGAGGCTCGATCGTCCCGGGAGAATGGACAGGCTGCTTTGTCCCTTGGCCCGTCGTGGAGTGAAACGGTAGGATGATCCTGGGAAAATGTCCTAGCTTTCAGGGAAGAAGCGGTGAGATTGACGATGAAACAAACACCTCCGGAACCAGGCCGGCAAAAAGTGGAAGGACGCATGAACTTTCTTCCATCCCGCTTGGCGCATTTTCCGGCTATGTCTTTTTTTTCGGTCTTAATCTCTCTTTTTTTGACCAGACCGGTCCAATCCCAAACTCCCAATACTGCCGACTTTCACCGAATTCGCCAGCGGGGCAGCCTTTCGGGTTCGGTGGCCACTCCCAACGGCATGGTCCCCATCAAAGGTGAGGCACTGGTCGAGTATGAAGAGCGTGTGCTTGAACGCGCCCCCACAGGCGAACCACTCCGTACCGTCCGCCAATATCAAAAAGCCAGCCTTGTCCGGGAACAGGCGGGGCAATCAGGCGAGGGAGTACTGCGGCCCGTTCTCAATCCGGTTGTGATATTAAGGCAAGGGACAACCGAGGTCCCTTTTAGCCCCAAAGGCCCAATGACCCTGGGCGAGGTGGACCTCCTTCGGACGGATGTTTTTGTCGGCGCCCTCGGGGGATTACTTCCTCCGCCGGGAACTGCTCCGGGGGGATCGTGGAAAGCGTCCGATTCCGCCGTGCGCGAACTCACCGATTTGGAAATGATCCAAAAGGGCTCGATCGACTGCACCTTTGCTCCCCAATCGGGCACGACTACCGCGCGGGTTTCTTTTCGTGGTTCGGTGGAGGGGCCCCAGGAAGAGGGCCTGGCCCGCCACGAGATCACCGGATCACTGGAACCTGACGGACTCGGGGGGATCCGGATTTTGGATATGCAGGCCTCGCAACTCCTTTTGGGGCCGGGTGGAACCGAACGGGGACGGATTGCCGGACGCTTCGCGCTGGAACGAACCGGCCTTTCTCAGCTGCCCAATTTGTCCGATGCGGCACTTTCCGGGCTGAAATTGACCCCGGACGAGACCAATACCAGGCTTCAGGTGGAAATCGCCGGGGCGGGACTGGGCTTTACCATGAGCCGCCGCTGGCGCGTGATCAGCCAGGCCGAAAAGCAACTTCGCATCGCGCTCCCCGGGGGAGCCGAGGTCCTGATGACTCTTGAGGGAAGCGACAGGCTGCCTGGCCTTGGGGAGCTGGTAAATGAGGGAAAATCACAGCTGCAAAAAGAAAACCAGAAGCCGGGCGAACCAACCAATCCCGTTTCCCGTGAGAAAACCGGTGTTCGCTTTGAATATTCGGCATTGGTCGCAGCCAAAGCGGACGGAAACCAGGACCGGTGGGTCTATGGCGTGGTCAGGCTGCAAAACACCCCGACACAAGTTGGCTCCGGGTCTTTGTTTGCATGCAGATTCCCCCGGGCTAGCTGGCCTTTTTGGGACAGGGAAATCGATGAATTGACCCGAACGGGCTTGTCTTTCTATAAACTAAGGCCCTGAAACGCCTTTGGACGAATTTGAGGGCAATTCAGCCAGCCTCTTGCCAGTCTAACTTTCCTTGACCGGGAAATTAGGCTATATTAGTGGTTTACGATTTTCCCGAGGCGGACCATGAAGAAGAACATCCATCCCAACTACGATGAAGCCACCGTTTCTTGCGGTTGCGGCAACAAATTCACCACCCGCAGCACCCGCAAGCAGATCACCGTCGAAATTTGCTCGGCATGCCACCCTTACTTCACCGGTAAAATGAAATTCGTCGACGCCACCGGCCGCGTAGAGCGGTTCCAGAAGCGCTACAAGAACTGGAAGGGCGCCACCGCCCCTGTCGAAGCCTAATTCGCTCAGCGGGATTTACGGTTCGGGCCCGGAAGTTTTCCGGGCCTGTTTGCTTGACGGTTACGGTTCCCGGCGTTTTGCCTGGGTTTTGGGGGATTCCTAAAGATCGTGTCCTCGCCATTTCCGGATAGCTATGACGCCCTTGAAGGGGCATTGACCCGCCGGGCCGAACTTGAGGCGCAACTTGCCGACCCCAAGGTGGCCGAGGATCGGGCTCTTTTGACCAAGGTCGCCAAGGAACATGGCTCCCTGGACAAGCGTCTGATTCCCTATGTCGAATACAAGGACCTGATCGTCCAGCGCAAGGACCTGGTCCTGATGGCCGGAGACCAGTCCGATTCCGAAATGGCCTCCATGGCCAAGGATGATCTGGACCGTGTCGATGCCCGCCTCGAATTCCTGACCGACAAGATCGAATCGCTGCTTCTCTCCGAAGGCGAAACCTACGACAGCATGATCGTCGAAATCCGCGCCGGAACCGGTGGGGATGAGGCGGCACTGTTCGCGGGCGACCTTTATGAGATGTACACCCGCTTCATTCGCACCAAAGGCTGGAACACCGAAGAAATCAGCTTTAGCGCAGGCGAACATGGCGGCTTCAAGGAAATCTCGTTCTCCGTCAAAGGCGACGATGCCTGGGAATGGCTCCAATTTGAATCGGGCGGACACCGCGTCCAGCGCGTCCCCAAAACGGAAACCCAGGGGCGCATCCACACCTCCGCCGCGACTGTCGCCATCCTCCCAGAACCCGACGAGGTTCAGGTCGAGATCCGCGATGAAGACATCGAGTGGGAGCGGATGCGCGCCGGTGGGGCCGGTGGCCAGCATGTGAACAAAACCGAATCGGCCGTCCGTATCGTTCACTTGCCCACGGGCATCGAAGTGAAATGTCAGGACGGGCGCAGCCAGCACAAAAACTATGACCAGGCGATGCGTATTCTTCGCAGCCGGGTCCACGAAATGCAGCGCGTGAAACTCCACGCCGAACGGGCCCAGGCCCGCCGCAGCCAGATCGGCTCGGGCGATCGCAACGAACGAATCCGCACCTACAACTTTCCCCAAAACCGTCTCACCGACCACCGCATCAACCTTACCGTTCACAGCCTCGACAAGGTTCTGATGGGGGAAATCGAGCCGATCATCCAGCAACTTCGCGACACGGATCGCAAGGAACGGCTGGCCGCCGCGAAACTCGCGGACAAACCATCGAACTGATGTCACCCTACTCCTTCCGGAGCCGCCGCTGATGTCCGCGACCGATCAACCCTGGACGGTCGCCCGGCTTTTGGAGTGGACTGCGGGGCACTTCGCCTCCAAAGGAACCGATTCCCCCCGTCTGGAAGCGGAAATCCTCCTGGCCCAGGCCATGGGCTGCAAACGGATCGAGCTTTATGTCCGGCACGAGGAGATCCCCGGCGAGGATGTGCGGGATCGCTTTCGCGGACTGGTGCGCAGGCGCGCCTCGGGCGAACCGGTCGCCTACCTGGTCGGCCACAAAGAGTTTTTCTCTCTTGATTTTCTGGTATCTCCTGCGGTGCTTATCCCCCGCCCCGACACCGAAACCCTCGTCGATCAGGCGCTACGCGATCTCAAGGCGCGTGCCCTCCCCGCCCCCAGGGCCCTCGACCTCGGAACCGGCTCGGGTTGCCTGGCGATCGTCCTGGCCAAATTGGTCCCGACGCTTTTTGTCACGGCGGTCGATCTGTCCCGCGATGCGCTTGACATCGCCAGGAAAAACGCCCAGCGCAACAAGGTCGAAAACCGGGTCGAATTCCTTTGCGGAGATCTTTTTTATCCCCTAAAGGAAGAGGACAAGTTCGATATTGTTGTCAGCAATCCGCCTTATATCCCCTCGGCTGATATTGCCGGCCTTGAGCCGACGGTACGCGATTTCGAACCCAAAAGCGCGCTGGATGGCGGGGCCGATGGCCTTGATTTTTACAAACGAATCTTTGAGGGAGCCCCAAAACATCTCCAGCCCCAGGGACGGGTGATGGTCGAGGTCGGCATCGACCAGGCCGAAGCGGTCGCCTCTTTGGCCCGCGAAAACGGATTTGTCCAGGTGGCAATCGTCGCCGATATGGCCAAGGTGCCAAGAGTGGTCGCGGCACGGTTGGGATAATCGCCTCTCAGGTCCCAAATCTTTTTGCAGCTCACGGTTTCCCGGTTGGTCCGCCTACAAATAACGGTGGGTGGTCAATCGCGGTTTGCCACAGATTTCAAACCACGGTCCCCTCAGGAGTCTTCCATGCCCTCTCCCGATCGGCTGATCATAGGCGTCACCGGAGCGACAGGGATTGTCTATGCCCTCAAATTGCTCGACCTGTTGGCCGACAATCCCATCGAGACGCACCTGATCGTTTCCAAAGCGGCGGAACTGACCCTGCACCATGAATTGCCCGGGCTGAAAGTAAAAGATCTGACCAGCCGCGCGAAAGTGGTCCACAGCATCCACGACCTGGCGGCGGGCCCTGCCAGTGGTTCCTTTCGCACGCGGGGCATGGTGGTGATCCCCTGTTCGATGAAAACCCTCGCAGAAATCGCGACCGGAATGAGTTCCAATCTTTTGACACGGGCCGCCGATGTGACGCTCAAAGAGCGCCGAAAACTGGTCCTTGTTCCGCGTGAGACGCCTTTGAATCTGATCCACCTCAGGAATTTGACGACGGTGACCGAGGCGGGTGCGATCGTTTTCCCGCCTGTACCCGCGTTTTACACCATGCCCGAAAGCGTGGACGAATTGATCACCGCCACCGCCGCGCGGGTCCTGGATCTGATGGATATTGATATTCCCCAGCTGAAGCGTTGGGGCGAGTAAGGCCCCCAAAAGTCGTGCCTGGAAACCAAAATTTTGGCCGGAAAACGCCTTTTTTTGGGATCCCCGCCACCCGGAAATCGTGAGCCGACCCGATCGGGTCGCTTTTTGGCCACGATTGAGGAGGGATCGGGCCAAAAAATTCCCTGCGAATGACCATTTGACTCGCATTTTGCCGAAAAGATTGGTATCTTAATGATGTGTTTCTACGGGTACGCAGGTACTCAGTGGGATCACCG
>CAMBMH010000114.1 GCA_945868575.1 Singulisphaera sp. GP187
AAATCCGCACGGGGAGATCAACCCACACTCTATGTGTGCAAAAATGGCGCTTGCGAGGTAACGAGGATCGGAATCGATGCAATCCTCGATTTCTAAAAAGCTATGGTCTAAGTGGATGCAAAAATTCAAGAATTAACCAGGTCAAACCATCTCCAAAAGCTCGATGGCGGGTTGATCATCACAGTGGATAACAGCCAGCCGCCCGAAAACATCGCCACCCCGGTTTCCAAACCAATCACCGGGCACAGCAGATGATTCAATCTTGAGCAACCCAAGAAGGTCTATCCGGGTTAAAACGCCATTTTGAATCAAAATACGCCCAAGAGGCTCCCGCTCAGCGAGGATCCTCTCGCGAACCCCATCTTTGCAAAACTGCAGATGAATCCTTACTACCCCATAAAGCACGGGAACATTTTTGCCTGTCTCATAAAGGCAAATCCGGCGGGTGTAGGAATCACCCAATCGGACTCGTTCCAAAACTTCGACACGAAGAGGCGAACCATAATGCGCCTCAAGCGTTACCGTCATGTGATGATTGTGAACGAGAAGCGTCCGTGATGGTTCGGACACTTCACCTGGCTGAACAAAGCTGGTTGGCGGGAACGAAAAGCAGGGCAAAGGGGCCAAAAGATCGTTGAGAAATTCGGCCGGGCGAAATTCAGGAATCGCCATGAACCTAGACCAGGTTGAGCTGAAGCAGTGCAGGCGCGGCGGGTGCGGGATGATCATGGTGGTCATCATCCTCGGGTTCCTCAACCTGCCTTTGGAGCACGCTATCAATCAGATGATAAAGCAGCTCCCGCAGTTCCTCAGGTTGGGTCTCATCGGCCAACGCTTCCGCTTTGGCTTTGAGTTTTTCGATAAGTTTTTCCGCTTTGGCAAATACGCCAGCCTTTTCATAGAGCTCATGGACCCGCATGAGGACATCACCCTCGGTAATGCGCCCCTGGATCAGGTCCAAAAGTGTTTGACGATCTTGCCCACGAAGCGTTTCCAAGGCCAAAGCAAGCAAGAGGGTCGGTCGGCCAGCAACAACATCCCTGGCAGAAATCACCTTGTTCCCGGTGCTGGCTTCGAAATCATCAAGGTCATTGAGAATCTGAAAAGCAATACCAAGGTTTTTGGAAAACTCGGTAATCATTTTTTCGTAGGAATCGGCGGGGCCCGCCAGACGAATCCCTGTGTAAAGCGCCGCCTCAAAAGCAGGCGAGGTTTTCAGCGCATAGATCCGCAGTGCATCAATAGAAGTAAGCTCTCGCACTTCGGATTGTTTCCAAAGCAGTTCGGCACCTTGCCCCTCGGCCAACTTCACATGTGCATCCGAAAGACGGGCCAACAGATCGGCGGCAACTTCCGCTCCAAGAAGCCCACGGTCGCGGGCAATCAAACGATAACCCCAACCAATCAGGTAGTCACCAAAGTTGATCGCAGGCCCGACGCCATGGCGTTTGTGGAGGGTTTCCATGCCGTATCGATAAGGATCATCATCCTCGATGTCATCGTGAACCAATGAGGCCTTGTGAAAAGCTTCCATTGCCAAAGCGGCACGCTTGACCGGATCGGAAAGTTCCAGTCCCTCGGCGCCGAGTGTGCCTTTGGCACCGCGCATTGCATCGTAAGCGGCAAGCGTAATGAAGGGACGGGACCGTTTTCCGCCTGAAGTGATCCAATCGTAAGAGATCGATTCGTTAAGGCGAAGCGGATCCCCTTCACGAACCTCCTTCCCGGCGCGGCTTCGGGGAACAAGGCGGGTAAGCTCTGGCTCTTCGCAAATGCTGTTCGCAGAGCGGAGAAGGTGCAGATAGGACTTGGCCTTCGCCTCTGGTTCCGGAGTCTTGAGATCGATCATCTCCATGACCCAGTCGATGTCCACCGATGTGCTTTTGCAATTGCTGGAAAGGAGCGGCGCCGCGACGCAGGGAACACCTGCCAACAAAATCTTGTCTAGCGCTTTCTCAAGCACATTCAGACATGCAACACCCACAATCGCGTCGATGTGACCACTGACTATGATCTTCAGGACAATCGGCGTTCCCTCGGAGACAAGAACTTTGTATCCGAGCTTTTCCGCCTTGGTTTTGAAATCCGCGACGGAGCAGGCTCCACACTTTTCACAATCGAGGCCGAACTCATCGTAGTCGGCGGGACAGCCTTCGGCATGCTTGAGACAATGCGGCAAAAGCAAAAGGCGCCTGTTGAAGGGAATCGACTGCAGTTCGCTGCGCCAAAATTCGTTGGCCACGCAAACGGCAGTGAAGCCCGTGTATTGATGACCCAAACCCATGCTGTCCAATAGGGTTTGGGCAATTCCCTTGAGTTCGTCCTTGTTGAATAATTTCGAACGATCAATTTTCGCGGCAACCTTGGCTGCTTCGGCGCGGACCTTGTCACGCAAATGTCGTGACTCGGGAACGACCTTGATCTTGGCGGTGAGGTCTTTTTTTTCCCTCTTCGCTGGAGGAGAAACTGGTGTAGGTCCCTCCAATGGGCCTGAACCCAATGAGGGTGCGCCAACATTACCGACGGCTAGCGGTTCAAGCGTGCTGGACACGGTGCGCAATCCTCCCAACCGACCAAACACCTGACAGCAAGTCAGGTTCCCGATTCCTTGCCTTGTTGGGTTTAGGCCAGAGGTGGAATCCACTCTCTAACCCTGATCCGGGGTCCGTCACCGGACCCTGAACCGGAAAGTCACGAACAACTCCCACTGAAGGGGATTCGGTTCCGGAGCGAAACTATTTGTCCAATTCGGGACAAAAAGCCCCCAAGGCAAAAACAACGGGGTACAAGGATTCATAATACCAAAGTTTCGCGAAATAAAACCCAATTGGTGCTGATTCTTCCAATCCTCCTTCAAGAACCTTCCTCACAAGCCAATTTTGCCCATTTTTCCGCAAATCATGCGAATTTTTTAATGATCTGAGCGCTTCCACCACCAATCCCGTTTCCTCGATCTGCGAGGGGATTCCCTGGTGGCCGCCCCACCCCCCATCCGGATTTTGGGTGCCCCTCAAAAACTCTACCGCCCGCTTCGCTTGTACCGATTCCCCCAAACCCAAATCCCGATAGGCTGCCAACACTCTGGCTGTTCCAAAAACGGGATTGGTTTCCGAGGGATCGTTCTGGTGACCAAACCACAAAGGCAACCAGGAACCATCCGCCCTTTGCTGCCGCGAAAGATAATCCAAAGCCCGATTTTTTAATCCTGAAATGCGAGAATCCAAGGCCTCAAAAGGACAAATTGCCCGAAGTGTATGGGCGGTCAAATCGGTGCCACTGCGGTCAAAGGGAAGGGTCCCCCAACCTCTGCAAAAGGTCGGTATTCCTCCGTCCCTGTTCTGTAAACCCAACAGCCAATCTGTCGCCAGCTCCCTCCACGAACCATCCGCCTGGCCCAGGGCCTTAAGGGCTAAGATCGCGCCAGGGGTATCATCCGCATCCGGAACGCCACCCGGCAAAGGCGTCCAGGCCCATCCACCCGGAGGTGCCCCCGTATAAGGGTGACGAACCCGATACTGTTGGGCCAGATACCAATCCCGAAGTTTTTCCTTGCCAGACAGTTGGACCAGATCACCTGATTTTTCCAGTGCCCCCACCGCCAAACTGGTCACCCAGGTTGCCAAATGTGTATCAATCGGCCAGCTGCCATCCTCACGGACCGATTGGATCAAAAAATCAATTCCGCGCTCCACAACCTTGGAATCTCTCTCGCCGGCCATCCACAAACTCATGGTCACAAATGCGGTAAGCGGTGTTGCTTCCAAAAATCCACCATGGCTAGGTTGGATCGTTTCCAAAACGCTTAAAACCCTTCGTCGGCATAAGGCCCGAACTCCCATTGCCAAGGGGTTCCAGGACGGCCGGTTTTTTTGGATGCAAAGGCCAATGGCAATTAGCGCCGGAAGGGCGTAGCTAACGACTGGCATTTTCACAAACCGGTACCAGGACTGGGGAAGTGCCGCCAATTCAAAAGGCAAAAACGGGACTTCTCCCCACGGAATCAGACCCGCAATGGCCAAAGTGTTCAAAATGGGGACCGAAAAAGTCCTGTCCTTTCCATAACGGGCCCGAACCGCCTCCGCCCATTCGGCGGGCGTCTTACCATACCTTTCCACAAGCCAATTTCGAATTCTTTCGATTGTGGCGGAATATGTGTCGTGGCTTTGGCTGATATGAAGTGACGCCAACACAAGTAGGGTGGTGGAGATGTTACTTTTGCTTTTGATAGTGTCACCATATCCGCCATCGGGATTTTGGTGTTCACCCAACCAGCGTACTCCCCCTTCGGTCAAAGCCCGGTTCTCGGGGGACGCAAGGGAAAGGGCGCATACCGCCACAGCCGTGGAAAGGGCAGAAGTGGATAGCTCCCCTTCCCAATACCCATCAGGATGGCGAAGCTCCATCAAACGATGAAGAATTTTTGCTTTGGCTTGGGCTTTCAGTTCTTGGTTGTTCATGGATTTTGCCAGCTTCCCGCTTGGATGCTTTTGGTTTGTTTGCGAAATCTTTAAAAGAACAAATTGACGCTTTACGACGAGGCGCCGTCCGTTTGGGGATCATAGGTGCGGAACCATTGAATCAGTTCAATCCGGTTACCATCCGGATCATAAATGAAAAAACGATCGGCTCCGGGAATCGGGGTAGTTTCTGCCGGCGAGATTCCCAAACCCCGAAAATAGGCCCGCGACGCCTCGGCATCCTCGACTTTTAGGGCAAAGTGCCTTGGGCTAAGGGAATCCGCTTCCTTTTTTACCAAAAGATGCAGCTGCCTGGGGCCAAAGTCGTACCAAATCACCTGAAAAGAAAAGGTTTTGGGCTGGGGAATCTCCTGAAGGCCCAAAATCCGACCATAAAAGTACCGTGAGCGCACAGGATCGGTGACGATTACAGAAACATGGTCGAGTCCTGTTATCCCGGCTGGCATAGTGCGGTTCTCCCATAGGGTCGGTTTCTTTGTGAGAGTTGTCTTAAGAGACCCATTGGCGTTTGCCGATCCAACCCTAGAATTCCTTAGTAAGGAATGCGTAGCTCAGCTGGTAGAGCAACGGACTTTTAATCCGTAGGTCCTGGGTTCGATTCCCAGCGCATTCACTTAACTTAAACAGCCACAGGGCCTAACCTTGTGGCTGTTTTTGTTTTACCGGTTTGTGGTATATGGTGGCCCGAATTCGACCGTTTTATGCCTATGTTTTCGCTTCCAGCACCATGGCTTGCCCACAATGGATGGGGCAGTTGCTTCCAAAAATTGGGACCAATTATTCGGAAATCGGAAAATCCGGGAAAGCCTGGGACAACTAAAGAAAAAGTCGCCACCGTCATGATTTGTCCTGATCTTTTCTCCTGATTGGAGGCGGCCCAATTCCACCCGCCACAATTTCTCAAATTCCCGTGAAACTCCCAAAAGGGATGATCCTCCCGGCACCGAACTCATGAGTTGGGCCCATAGATTGATGCCTTTGGAGCGGCATTAGGAAACTTGCTCTCCCGCTTTTCGGATTCGGCCGACCAATGGGAGCATCAATAGGACCAGAATTCCTCCAAGGAGGAAAGGAAGCATCGGGCTTGCCTTGTAAAGGCTCAAGCCAAAAATTGGCCCAAGAATACGGGCCATGGACAGACAACTCTGGTTGACCCCAAGAATTTCCCCTTGGCGGTCAGGATCCGCACGGCGGCTGATTAGCCCCTGTGCGGACGGGGTAAGGAGAGCAAAACCAATCACGGCGAACGATAGACTGGCCAGCAAACCAGGAAGGATCAAACCACTTTTGGGGTCACTGTCGTGGAGGAAATTGATCCCTGCAAGGCTGGTCACACCAAGACCCATAATAACGATTCCTATCGCCATGGCCGTTTCCTCGGACATTCGCTTGGCAAAGCCCCGATAAGCGCCATTTGCAAGAGTTAATACCAGACCCACATAGGCAAAGACGAGGAAGTTCGAGTCCTTGCCCAATTGCAAAATCCGGTCGTTCATCAAGGCAAGAGTCGATTCAAATCCGCCAAAACCCATTGTGGCCAAAAAGGACACCAAAATCACAGGGCCAAGGGCCGGGGAGGAAACAACTTCGGTGAAGCCCTTGGTATCAAACCAGTTACGACGGGCCGGCGGGGAGGTTGGCTGGCGTGTTTCCCGGAGTCGGGCCATTCCAAGCAAAAGTGCAATAGCCGAAAGACCTGAAGCGACATAGCCCACAGACCCGGCCTGGCCGGGGAAAAATTTGAGCGCGGCAAAGCCAATCAGTGGGCCAAAGGTGAATCCAATACCAAAAGCGGCACCAATAAGTGCCATTCCCATCTTTCGCTTCTCTTTTGGGGTGGTGTCTGCAATGACTGCTTGGGCCGTAGAAATCGTTGCGCCGCTGACACCCGCGCCTATTCGCGCAAGGAACAAAAGACCAAGGGCCGTGAGGGCCTGAGATTCGGGAAGCCCGGCCGCAAATCCAAAGAGGGCATAAAAAAGGACCGAACCGGCAAGCCCGACAAGAAGCACAGGCCTCCTGCCAATACGGTCACTGATTCGACCCCAAACGGGTGCGAAAAGGAACTGCATCAGGGAAAAGGAGGACATCAACAGGCCCAATACCAACCCTTCGATCCACTGGGCCGAATCCTCTCCAAGGTACTGTTTGACATAACGGTCCGCAAAAAGAGGGAGCAAGGGAAGGACAATTCCAAAGCCCAATAGATCAATAAAGACCACCATAAACACAATGGCTTTGGCCGAAGCGTTTCCCTTGGTACTATCGGTGGTTGGCAAAACTTGATCCTGACTCATGCAGAAACCCCAATCAAACAAGCGGAAGAGTGGGATATCTTAGGGGACTGCCCACCCATAGGCACAGCAATCTGATGTTGCTCCCTACCTCTTTGCCTTTGGTTTCCAGTTTCTTTCCCCTTTCCTTTCAACAATTGGCCGAAATTCGGGACTTGATTTCCAACTTGCTACCCATGGATTGATGATTGGGCCGGTCACCCAGATTTTGGGATCAATGGACCACTTTCCTTCCCGGAGCCAACATGTCCCAGACCGACCACAATTCTGAAAATCGTCCCCCAGAAAACCGAATGTCCCAAGCAGCGGAGGCTGGATATTTGGTCTTCGACATTGAGGCTATTCCCGATGGAAACCTGGTGGCAAAGGTTCGGTTTCCGGGTCAGCATATCGACCCTCTGGAAGCGATCCGATTGGCCCAGGACCAGGAAAGAGCCAAAAGCCCGACAGGATCCGATTTCCTTCCACCCACTCTCCAAAAGCCCATCTCCATTTGCGTGATCCGGGTTGGTAAAGACTTTCTGCCAAGAAATATCGGCATTCTTGACGATTCCGACGGTGTTCATGGCTCACTGGTTCAAAAATTCTGGTTGGGGGTAAATCGTTATCCGCAGGCGCAATTGGTGACATTCAACGGTCGAGGCTATGATGTCCCTCTGCTGGAATTGGCGGCGTTTGAATTGGGACTACCCGCCAAACACCATTACGAACTTTCACGGAAACGATTTATCACCTACCACATTGATCTCATGGATTGGATGAGCAACTACCGGGCTTTCACCCTGACGGGAGGCCTGAATCTATTGGCCAAAAAACTCGGATTGCCAGGAAAATTCGATGTGAGTGGCGACAAGGTTTATGAGCTTTACCAGGAAGGCAGGCTTCCCGAAATCAACGATTATTGCCTTTGCGATACTTTGGACACCTATTTTGTGTTTTTAAGAACACGGGTTATGTCCGGAGAAATCACTCTTGATGAGGAAACCGAAATCCGGTCCAAGGCGATCGATTGGCTTCTTGTACAATCGGAAAAATACCCGATTATCCGTACATGGATGGGTCATTGGGATAATCCGCCCGAGGCGCTTGGCCTGGCGGTTTAGGGGCCAACCTTCCAAATCGAAAACAGGTTGCGACCTTCTCTTGGCTCCCAAACCGCCTGGGAAATAGCTTCCCGTGCTTTTTTTTCGAGAAGTTCGTTTGTGGTCCCGGACACCTTGATCGGTGGCTTGGAAGGATCGCCCTTTCCCATTGGTTCGGGTCCAAGCGACCATTCGAGGAGGGCGAGTCTGGCCCGGATCCTGGCAAGTTCCTCGCGGTTATCATGATCGTCGGTGATCCTGGTGACAGAATCCCGGATTGCTTTCCATTCCCTGAACCGGTTTGTTTTGTCTTTTTCCGTCAATTCGCGGAGGGCCAAATTGAGTTCCAGGAGCTTAGCCTGAATCAAAAGCAACCGGACCTGTTTTTGATCAGAAGGATCCAGGCTCGGCGGAAAGGAGGCGACACGGTTGACAAGACCCGACACAAGGTATTTTGCTTTTTTGATATCTTTTTTAAATATTTCAATCAGCGCTTGCAGCCACCGGGAGCGAAAATGGGTATCCAGGGCCACAACCGCACCGGGGTTTTCCTGAAGCAGTGTGGACAGGATGGTTTGACAGGCGTTGTCCAATTCCTCAAATTGCCTTGTTCTGCCCATCTCAAGCGACAATGCAGCCATTTCCGCCAGAGTCCTGCCCCTTGCCAGGCGAATCTCCTCTTTTGGGCCCTGAAGTCGCTCCAATAGATTCCAGATTTCAAATCCTTTTTCCATCCGGTCAAATGCAACACCCTCGCCACCGGAAATGCGCGCTGCCACACGGGCACCGGTAATCCAGGATCTTCCCATTAGTCGAAGGTAGTTGGAGTCCCTGGGTGTGCGATTCAAAAGGGATTGCGATTGCTCTATCGCCCAAATCCAGATTTCCTCGAAGCCGTTTTGGGCAGGGGCATCCACCTCCATGAGCGTGAATTCATCCACCAGATCCAAAGCAGAAAGGATCTCCTCGGGGCGCTTTTCCAATCGCTCGGGAAATCGCGCGGCCATGCTTACCACAGCCTGGATCCGGGCCAACCCAAGCGCAAGGTTTTCTGTCCGCGACAGGGCATCGCGTTGAATGAGCGCCAATCGACTATTTTTGACTCGGTAAAGTTCAAAAAACGCCGGATTCCTGGCTATCGCTTCTTCCAAAAGATTTCCGACCTTTGCCAGTTTACGGTCCTTGGGATCGAGGTGTTCCAACAAAAGGCAAAGGGCGTACGGCGCCAATCCCAAATGGCGCTCCCTGGTCCGGGTTTCAACGAGTTCCCAAACCAGATCAAGCGATTCGGACCGAAGTTTTTCGGCTTCGGGAAAAGCGTTGTTCTCCCTACAAAAAGCTTCCTGTGAAAAACCGGTTATAGCGCGAACCAGATCCGCGAAAGGGGAATCATCATCGGGATCAAGGACATTGTCCGCCTGATCCAACCACCCTTTCCTGTCCTCTTCCGAAATGGTCCTGGCCCCATCTTTTCCCACCGAACCATTGGCCATCGCCAAACATGCCAAAGCCGCGCGTGGACCTGTTCCCGATGCGACCCGCCTAAATAGTTGACGGGCCTGATCGTTTTGGCCCAAAATGTGGTGCGCATCGGCCCGAAGCATCATCAATTCCGGCTCGGAGTTGTCCAGTGTCTCAAAGGTGGAGGCCAACGCGAGCCAATCCTGCCAGTGTTTGCGCTCTTCCCGTGAAAGCTGAGTGCCCAATCGCCCCTCATCCACTGGAACCAGGCCGGATTGGGGAAATGATTCGCGCATGCGCCTTCCCCAAAGCACCAGGGATTGGATTTGCTCCTCCCGAAGGCTATCGTTTTGTTGGATTTCCCGTTGAGCCCGGACCCGAACATCAAACTGTTCCCGGGCAAATCGACCGATTAGCGCACAAGCAAGGATGAGTCCCAGGACTGCCACGGACAAAACCCAAAAGATCCTTTTTTCTTTTTGGCGTTTCTTTTCCGCCTTGAGGATTCCGGATGCCCAAAGTTCCAGAAACGAGGCGGCTCGGTCGGGATCATTTTCGCGAACCAACAGGTCCGCCAGTTGGAAATATTTCCAGGCATCATCGCCCGCATTCGCCAAAATTGTTGGTGATCCCTGTCCGCTCGGCCAGCCGGCGGAAAAGAAATCCGACCAAATTGATTTCCAGTCCTTTACGGATGGATAATTTAAACATTCAAGATCATAGATATCGGATTTCAAAAGCCCCGCAAATGGAGCGTAGATCAGCGCAGGATAAAGCAAAACAGGTTCTTTGTCGCTTTGTGATCGAATAAATGCGGCAAAACCCTTAAGTACACCAGCCTTTTGGTTCGGTTTGTTTGTTTCTGCCAGCAATCTGTCCAGGGTGGGATCATCCCTGCGCGGGATCAGTATCCACCCCGGAGCGGAATCCGAGGCTGGCTGAAACCTTATGACATCCCTTGGACCAGCAGGTTTGGGCCCAACTTGACCCGGTCCAACTCCAATGGCCACAGTCCCGTCAGGAATCGGATCGGATACAAAAGGGACCGCCCAACCTTCAGGCAATGGAAACCATTCGGCAAGGTTACCATCGGCCTGGCGAACAATGTGGCCCGAAAGCAGAGGCCCGCGCGAGATCGGCCAAAGGGGAACAAACTCGGGCGGCGGTTCGGAGGTGGACATACCCGGGGTACCTCCGGATGGATACCAATCAGAGACGGTTGCTGTAGCGTTTACGATGGGTCATCGGAGCGGGAGGCTTGGGGGCCTCTTCAACCGCGACGGGCCTGGTCATCTCGAACCCTTCGACAGCTCGCGGATCAATCAATCGATTGATAAAGGATTCGATGTTGGTGAGGCGCTGACCTTGCTCGGGGGCCACAAAGGCAATGGCGGTGCCATCTGCCCCAATACGGCCGGTCCGGCCGATCCGGTGCACATACGATTCAGGGTCTTCCGGAATATCGTAGTTTATGACATGGCTAATTCCGGTGACATCGATGCCCCGACCCACAACATCGGTAGCGACAAGATGCTTGACTTTTCCCGCGCGAAAGGCAGCCATAATCTGGTTGCGCATTCCCTGGGGGAGATCGCCGTGCATCATGGATACGCCGGCTACCTTTTTCCGAAGCACCAGGTAAAGATCTTCGGCCCAACGCTTGCGCTCGCAGAAAATGATCGATTGGCGAGGGGTTTCATCAGCAAAAATCTTGAGCAAGAGTTCTGGTTTGCGCGATTCCTCAACACTTACATACGATTGGCTGATCTTGTCGACTGTCGGTTTTTCGGACTCGATGGACACATGAACCGGATCGGTCAGGTAGCGGTTGACCAGACGCAAAACCGTTTCCGGCACAGTCGCGGAAAGGAGGAGGGTTTGGTGCGGATTGGGGCAATGGGTCAGGATTCGTTCAATGTCTTTGCGGAAGCCAATATCCAGCATTCGGTCCGCCTCATCCAGGACCACATACTGGATTTTGCCAAGCTTTAGACTTCCCCTTTGCAAATGGTCAATGACCCGTCCGGGGGTTCCAACAACCAGGTGACAACCTTTCTGAAGGCCATCCAACTGAGCTCCGAAGCCAACCCCACCATAGATGACTACACTTTTGAATTCTTTTGAAGGAGCGAGTTTCTCGGCCTGCTCCTGGACCTGCACAACGAGCTCACGGGTGGGAGCAAGAACGATTCCAAATGGCTCCGGGGTTGCAGGAAACTCGGCGAATCTTTGAAAAAAAGGAATAAGGAAGGCGCCGGTTTTTCCGGTCCCAGTCTGGGCCTTGCCGAGGACATCCCTGCCCAGAATGGCAGGGGGAAGCACACCAGCCTGAATGGGAGTCGCCTTGTGAAACCCACCCCGGGCAAGCCCTTCCACCAGTTCCGGACGAAGTCCCAACTGATCAAAGGTGGGCAAGTCCGCCTTTGGTGGGCTTGAGGGAGGTGTTTCCGAAGGGTTTTGGGAGTCCATAGGTTCTTTTAGGTGTCGTGACAGGGTGATGATTCAGAAGCGGAGAGTAAACCCTTTTTATTTCATACACAAGGGCTTAAGGTCGATTCTACGCAAACAGGAGTCTTTCTCAAACACCCTGCATGGAATCGCCTGAGGCCCCCCGTCCACCCACCGTCCGCTCCAAATGCTCAATGGTTTCAGAAATACCGTCAAGATTCGGGTTGAGCCTTTGTGCCTCAAGCAGTGCATTGAGCGCGGCGCAGTCCCGGCCGATCTGGAGGTAGCACTGCCCCAGTCCGGCTTGGGCACCAAAGTGGTAGGGGTTAAGCTCAAGTGCCTTTTGGCAATCCGCAATCGATTCCAGGGGGCGCTGAAGTCGCAAATTGAGAATGGCCCGCTGGTTGAAGGCTTCGGCAAATTTGGGAGCCTTGCGCAACAGAGCGTTGATCGAAAATAGGGCCTTGTTCTTGTCACGCATGCGAATGATGCGCCGAAGTTCCTGATTGTGGGCTTCAGTTGAGCCGCGAAACCAGAGATTCCAAAGCGATTCCTGGACAGTCTGCCTGACCTCGCGCGAGGAATCACCCAACATTCGCCAAAGGGCCGGCGTGCAAGTTTGGGGGCCAACAAGACCGAGAGCAAAAGCCGAAGACTGGCGGACGCGAAAATGCTCCGAGTTAAGAAGTCTTTCCAGGGTGCCAGTGTTGTATTTCCGGGTGACTAACCAGCGAAAGCGATCCACCGCGCGTTGGTGTTGGAGTCTCCACGGGAGCTCGGGCTCCTTGACAACTTTCTGGCCCAATTCATCATGGCTAATGGTGGCCGAAAGTTCGGGTATATCCAAAAACCACTGGACCACAAACGCGCTGTGCATACTGACCACCTCCTGTGCGGGCCGCGACGAATCCATTCGCGTAAGAC
>CAMBMH010000115.1 GCA_945868575.1 Singulisphaera sp. GP187
TGCCAAAACAATGGAAATCCATTGGGGCCGACATCACAAAGCCTATGTGGACAATTTGAACAAAGCGCTTGCAGGGAAAAATGATTGGCTATCAAAGCCCGTTGACCAAATTCTTAAAGAGATTGAATCGGTTCCCGGCACCATCCGCCAGGCTGTAATCAACAACGGCGGCGGGCACTCCAATCACACTCATTTTTGGAACATGATGAAAGCGGGTGGTTCCGAAGGCCCCTCCGGTAACCTTAAAGAAGCAATCGATTCCACATTCGGATCGCTTGAGAAACTCAAGGAGTTGATGGGGCAAAATGGTTTGACCCGTTTTGGTAGCGGTTGGACATGGTTGGTGAAGGGTTCGGATGGAAAATTGGCTGCGTATTCCACCGCAAGCCAGGATAGCCCACTCATGAAAGGTCACACCCCAATTCTTGGTATCGATGTTTGGGAGCACGCTTATTATCTCAAATACCAGAACAAACGGGCTGACTATCTTGCCGCATGGTGGAAAGTGGCCAATTGGAAGCGCGCCGAGGAAATTTTTTCCTAAAATTTAAGGTCGATTTCGATTTGTACCCGGTGCCCCTTCGGGGGTTCCGGGGCTTTTATAAGCCTGTTTAGAGTGAGAAAATTTTGTGAACCCAAAGCTGGTTGGTTATTGGATTGTTACCGGGCTTTTTTCTGCTGGAATGTTGATAGGTGGAGTTTTCAACCTTATTGGGGGAGATGAAGTTAAAAAAGCGATGGAAGAAATCGGCTTTCCCCTTTTTTTTGCTAGAATTTTAGGGTTTTGGAAAGTTGCCGGGGTTTTGGCGTTACTTGCTCCGGGCTTGGGATTGCTGAAGGAATGGGCTTATGCCGGATTTGTTTTCAACCTTACCGGTGCCGCAGCAAGTCACTTTTTTGCCGGCCATCCAGCAGGTGAAATGATGGCTCCAATTATCCTTCTGGCCCTTTTGATTGCATCCTGGTTTCTTCGTCCGGAATCGAGAAAATTACCAGGACTTACCTGGCGATAATTGAGTTACCCCCTCTCTTTTATCGATTCCCAGCCCTCCATGCTGATGATTACATCGCGTGCGTTGCTACCGTTGTATGCGCCAACAACACCGTCTTCCGCCATCCAGTCAATCATGCGGGCGGCTCGCCCGTAGCCGATTCCCAGCGACCGTTGGAGGAGAGAAACACTGCCGCGTCCTTCACGGATGACCACCTCGACTGCCCCTTGGTAAAGATCGTCTTTTGCCCTTACTTTTCCACCAGTCTCTGACTTCTCTTTTGGCGCAACTTCCAATTCGACCAATTCCTTGACGAAACTTTGTTCGCCTTCAAGTGCCCCAACCACCGATTGGATTTCCTGGTCGCTTGCAAAAGTTCCTTGTGCCCGCAATAATTGGCTGGTTCCTGGTGGCAGATAAAGCATATCGCCTTTCCCCAGGAGTCTGTCGGCTCCCATTTCGTCGAGCACAACCCGGCTGTCCGATTTATTCACAACCTTGAAACAGATTCTGGAAGGAAGGTTGGATTTGATTAGGCCGGTGATCACATCAACAGTCGGTTTTTGTGTTGCAACAACAAGGTGGATTCCGGCCGCACGGGATTTTTGGGCCAATCGGATGATGTGGGATTCGACCTCTTTTTTCATCATCATCATGAGGTCGGCCATTTCATCTATGAAAATGACGATATAGGGCATTTTCGCGGGAATTTCTGCTTTTTCTTCCTCGGTAACCTCTCCAACCCTCTTTAGAATTTCCGCATGGCCAAGTTCGTTGTAGCCACCAATATTGCGGACTCGGGCCTTATAAAGGAGCTCGTACCGCTTTTCCATTTTTTCAACAGCCCATGCAAGAATAGCCTCGGCTTTGCGCATGTCGTGGACAACGGGATGCATGAGGTGGGGGATTTTTGCGTAATCGCCCAATTCGACAACCTTTGGGTCGATCATGATCATTTTGACTTCATCTGCGGTGCGGGTGAGGAGCATGCTCAGAATGATGGAATTCATACAGACTGATTTGCCTGTCCCTGTGCTACCCGCGATTAAAAGATGGGGCATATCCGCCAAATCGCCCACCAAGGGACGGCCTTCATTGTCTTTTCCCAGAAAAAGCGGGATCCGGAATTTGGAAAGCTGATCCCCCATCGCCTGTAGGACTTCTTTCATTCGAACCATGGCCCGAAATTCATTGGGGACTTCGACGCCAACCGTGTTTTTTCCGGGAATTGGGGCGACAATTCGAACACTGGGAACGCGCAGATTGAGGGAGATATCATCCGCAAGTCTGGTCACCTTGTTAAGTCGAAGGCCAGTTTCCAGGCTCAATTCGAATTGCGTGATTACCGGTCCGGTATTGATGGCAACAACTTTTACGGTCAAACCAAAGTCGGAAAGAGTTTTTTCCAAAAGATCAGCCCGTTCGCGCAATTTGTCGGCATATTTGGAAATGTCCAATGGAATCGAATCTTCAAGCAGTTCCCAGGATGGAAGGCCAGGCTTCTTTGGAGTTACCCTCGCTTCTGGCTTTGGTTTTGGGGTTTCTGTTATTTGGGTGTTTTGGGGAATGGGTTCCGGACTTGGGGCCGGTTTTTTTTTCGGGATAAGGCGAGAAAAAGTTTCGGCGAAGGCGCGCCCCAGTTTCCCCAGGGGTGCACCAATCAGGGAAAGAACAAGGAATAAGTGTGTAATCGCAACGGTTTTCATCAACTCAGGGGTTGAGGAAAAAAAGGCGTTCTGAATCCATTGGCCAACCGTTCCCCCTTGAAGTGGAGGGGCAAGAGATTGTCCCAAAAGACACCCGGCAGGAATTAGTGTTGCCAAGGCAATGAGGCGGATGAAAACCGCAATGCGCCAACCCGGAAGAACCAAGGAGAAACCGATAAAAAACCAACAAAGGGACAACGGAATAACACCAAGTCCCAATCCTCGCCAAAGGCCCTGGGCAAGAATTTCGCCCCATTTTCCAAAAAGGTTGGACGATTTCAGGGAAAGTGCGGTTGACCAAGGTGCCGGTTCCTGACTCAAAAGCGCACTCATCCAGGCAAAACCCAAAGCCAAAAAAAGCAATCCGGCCCCAAAAGCGGAGGATAATCCAAGCTTGGGAGGGCGAACTTCTTTATTTCCGATAAAAAACAACATCGCCGAGGCCTCCCGGCACCTTGAATTACCAATACCAATCTACCCCGCAGAATTGTCCCCATGCTTAATGTTGCACTTTGGGAACCAGAGATTCCCCCCAATACTGGCAATGTAGCACGATTGTGCGCGGCATCCCGAACCGCATTGTGGATTGTTGGGCGGCCAAACTTCCGAATGGATGACAAAGCAGTCAGGCGGGCTGGCTTGGACTATTGGCCATATGTTAATTTAAACTTTCTGCATAGTCTAGAGCAATTGGAGGAAATGTTTCCGGTTGGTAATTTGAGGCCATTTTCGGTGCGAGGGAGTAATACATACACACAGGTTCAATATCAGGATGGTGATTGCTTGCTTTTTGGCCCGGAGTCCCGGGGGCTGCCTCCCGAGTTTTTAGCCCGGCATTCCAAATACAGCCTTAAGATCCCTATCGTTTGTCCGGAGGTGCGAAGTATCAACCTTTCAACATCTGTGGGAATAGGTTTGTATGAGGCATTGAGGCAATTGAATTTTCCAGGTTAGATTTTTGAATCCGGACAACAGTATGGAACCTTGGCGACCCTTGATAAAAGCGATTGTGGATAAAGTTTGTGCACATGAATCCATTGATCCTTTGCAGTCAAAGGTGGAACTTCGTTTTCTTGTGAAAAACGAAGTGCGCTGTGCTTTGGAGGTTGCGGTTCGTGGCCCCAGGAGGATGCGCCCCACCGCATTATGGTCTTGGGGCGACGCCAAGGTCCTATATTATGACAGTGCCGGCAAGCGATGGACGGAAGACCTTTTAGAGGGAAATGTGGTGCCTCCGCCAGACCTTCTTGAAGTTTGGGGGACACTATGAGCCTACCATTTCGGCCTATCCTTGGGACATTGGGTTATGTGTTTTCGCCATGTCGTAAAAAGGTGTTGCTTATTCATCGAAATACCCGTCCCGAGGATCAGCACCTTGGAAAATATAATGGATTGGGAGGCAAGGTTGAGGCGCAAGAAGATGTTGTTTCAGGGATGTGCCGGGAAATATTTGAAGAGTCGGGATTGGTTTGCCAATCCATGAGCCTGGCCGGGACCATAAGCTGGCCCGGTTTTGGTAAACAAGGCGAAGATTGGTTTGGATTTATTTTTCGGATACTGAGTTTTGAAGGCAACTTAAAAGAATCATCCCCCGAAGGCACCCTGGCATGGATTTCCATAGACCGGGTCATGGATTTACCCCTTTGGGAAGGTGACCGACATTTCCTTCCATTAGTTTTGGACCCCAATAGTGAAGTCTTTCATGCTGTACTTCCGTACATGGATGGGCGACCTGTCTCCTGGAATGTTTCGAAGTGCGGGGCGCCTTCTGTTTTTTCTGCACCAATGCCTTTTTCCAAAAATGGCCCAAGTTGTCCTTAAAATGTTTCTGTTAATCAGGCCACATATTTTTAAATGAATGTAAACTCCCCCTGCACTGGTATGCCTTTGCTCAGGGGTGGGATTGGGCGTTGAAAAAAAGGTACAATCCCATAATTTTCCGGAGTAGCCAATTAACACCTTGGCAGGCTTGGCCTGTCCGTAAATTTTCAGGAATTACGCAGGATGTCCGTTCAAAACCAGATTACGCCTTCAATGGACCAAGCGGCTGTAACATCAATCCGTACTCTGTCGATGGATGCGGTGCAAACCGCCAACTCCGGCCACCCCGGAACCCCTGTAGCCCTTGCGCCTGTGACCTACGCCATATGGAACCGTTTCCTCCGGTATGATCCAAAACAACCCCTCTGGCCTAACCGTGACCGGTATGTCCTATCTTGCGGACATGCCTCGATGCTTCTCTACTCAATGATTCACCTTTCCGGGATCCACCATGTAAATCATGCGGGTGAGGTTTTGGCGGAGCCCTCGCTTCCCCTGGACCAAATCAAAAAGTTCCGACAACTTGACAGCCGTACCCCCGGTCACCCTGAATTCCGTCACACTTCCGGGGTGGAAACCACAACCGGTCCCCTGGGAAATGGTGCGGGAAACAGCGTAGGCATGGCGATTGCGGGCAAATGGTTGGCCGCCCGCTACAACAAGCCTGGTTTTGACATTTTTGATTACCGTGTTTACACGCAGGTTAGCGATGGTTGCCTGATGGAGGGCGTCGCCAGCGAAGCAGCAAGCCTTGCCGGTCACCTCAAGCTCGACAACCTGGTCTGGGTATACGACAACAACCGGATCACCATCGAAGGTGACACCGAATTGGCTTTCAGTGAGGATGTTGGCAAGCGTTTTGAAGCCTATGGATGGCATGTCCTCCATGTAAGTGATGCGAATTGCCTTGATGCAATCACCAAAGCCCTGGAGGAAGCAGGGACAACCAAGGGCAAGCCAACTTTTGTGGTCCTTGATAGCAAAATCGCATGGGGTGTTCCCGGCAAGGAAAATCACCATTCCGCCCACGGTGAGCCTCTGGGTTGGGCTGCTATCGAGGGTGCAAAGTCCAACTATGGAGTTGAGCCCAAGGGACAATTTGCCGTTCCTTCTGAGGCCTATGAAGCGTTTCGTTTGGGCATGGCGACCAATGGTGCCCAGGAAAGTGCCAAGTGGGCCGAGACCTTTGCCGCGTATTCAAAAAGCAATCCTGAACTGGCAAAAGAAATCGTCCAAATGGGAGCCCATCAGCTTCCTGAGAACTGGGATGCAGGCTTAGCTCCTTTTCCTTGGGGAGAAGTAGATGATCCCAAGAACCCCGGAAAGAAAAAGCTTGCCGCGGTAGCCAGTCGGGATGCGGGCGGAAAAGTTCTTAATGCCTTGGCCAAGAATATTCCCTGGCTTATTGGAGGGTCGGCCGACCTTGCGCCTTCCACCAAAACCAGGTTGACATTTGAAGGAGCCGGGGATTTCGAGGCAAAGTCTTATGGTGGTCGCAATTTCCATTTTGGAATTCGTGAACATGCGATGGGTGCCATTATCAATGGAATGGCGCTTTGTAATCTTCTACCATATGGTTCGGGCTTTTTGATTTTCAGTGACTACGGTCGTGGTGCGCTTCGTTTGGGCGCCCTTATGGAAATTCCCGTACTTTATGTTTTCACGCACGACTCCATTGGTGTTGGTGAGGATGGTCCTACTCACCAGCCCATCGAGCAACTAGCCTCCCTTCGGGCTATTCCTGGCATGATTGTCCTTCGTCCTGCGGATGCCAATGAAGTTTCCGAGGCATATCGCGCGTCTTTGTTGCATAATCATTCGCCTTCATGCATTATCCTTACCCGCCAGGAACTTACGACGATTGATCGAAGTGTTTATGCCCCAGCATCAGGTTTACACAAGGGGGCTTATGTGCTGGCCGAGGCACCTGGTGGAAACCCGGATGTCATTTTGATTGGTACGGGAAGCGAGGTCGATCTTTGCCTTTCCGCACAAAAGATACTTGATTCCAAGGGAGTGAAAGCCCGGGTTGTCAGCATGCCTTCATGGGAGTTATTTGAGGCTTATTGTGACAAAAACCCTGGATATTGTGAATCTGTTCTGCCCCGAGCCGTAAAGGCCCGTGTAGCGGTTGAGATGGGGTCCACCTTTGGTTGGGAACGATATGTGGGCTTGGAAGGCGCAATTCTTGGGATGCGCAGTTTTGGGGCCTCTGCGCCTTTCAAGGACCTTCTCAAGAAATTTGGCTTTACCGTGGAGCATTTGGTGGATTTGGCCACCGCTCAAGCGGCAGGCAAGTAATCCATTATCCAGCACCAGGTTTTGGTGCCAATTTTCCTTGAAAGGATGACCTTCACTTGTCGTCCATTTTTGAGATCGTTTTGCAAGAAGTCCGCCCGGGAATGGTCCTGGGTTTGGGTTCCGGGCGTGCCTCATTGTCGTTTGTAAGGTCCTTGGGCTCCAGGGTAGCCCAAGGGCTTTCTGTGGCTGGCGTCCCCACTTCCGCCGAAACTGCCGCGCTAGCGGTCGAATTGGGAATTCCGCTTGTTTCGCTTGCTGAACTGGGAAGCCGCCCAATTGATTTGACGGTTGATGGCGCCGATGAGGTTGATCCCGAACTAAACCTGATCAAAGGTTATGGGCGGGCCTTGGTGCGCGAAAAAATCATCGCCAGCTCAAGTAAAAGGGTCGTAATTTTGGTTGGTACCGAAAAACTGGTAAACAACCTTGGCGATCGTGGACGGCTTCCGGTGGAAGTTGTTTCATTTGCCTTGCCTCTGATTTTGAAAAAATTGGAGGAATGGGGCTCCCGCGGGGTGGTTTGGCAAGGTCCATCCGGGCCAAATCTCTCGGATAACGGTAACCCGATTGTTGATTGTGATACCACCGGGATAGAAGATGTTCGAGGATTTGCGAATAAGATTCGGTGCCTACCGGGTGTGGTAGATACAGGCTTTTTCCAAGGTTTAGCGGATCGGGTGCTTGTTGGGGACGAAAAGCACGGATTTCAATTTTGCCAATCCCTTGACCGTGGGGCAATCAGTGAATTCTGATTGGGATGTTTCAAAAGTTCAACGAAATACTGGTTTTATCGAAAACCATGGAGCAAAAAATGGCGTCTGAAATTGTCCGATTCGCAAATTCGGAAGCCGTAGCTCAGGCTGGAGCCGAATTGTTTCGGGAAAAAGCCCTAAAGGCGATACAGGCCAAAGGGGCATTTCGCGTCGCACTCTCGGGCGGATCCACTCCCAAGCGAATGTTTGCGATCCTCGCTGAGCCGCCGTTTCTTGCGGATATCGATTGGGCCAAAGTACATCTTTTTTGGAGTGATGAGCGTTCCGTTCCTTTGGATCATGATGATTCCAACTTCAAAAACGCAAGATCCCTTTTGATCGATCGTGTTGGCTTTGTTGCGGCCAACATTCATCCAATGCTTGCCCAAGCTTATCTTTCCGATGGGGGAAGGGATTATGAAATCAGTATTTCCAGGGATTTTGGGTTGCCCTTGGATGGCCCTCCACCATCCTTTGACCTGATTTATTTGGGAATGGGTTCAGACGCCCATACGGCTTCCCTTTTTCCTGGTACGGAAGCACTCGGGGAAATAAAGCGTTGGGTGGTAAGAAATAGTGTGCCAAAGTTGTCCACAACCAGGCTCACTTTTACCTATCCTTTGATCAATGCCGCCCAGTCGGTTTGCTTCCTGGTAAGTGGGGCTGATAAAGCAGAATCCCTTCGAGAAGTCCTTGAGGGGCCGAGAGACATTGACAAATATCCATCACAGGGAGTGAAGCCCGCCGGAGAACTTCTCTGGTATTGTGATCAACCTGCATTGACCAAACTTGTCGAGGCAAACTAGCAATGCAAGAACCAAAAATTGCTCCTTCGCTTTTGGCTGCCGATTTTGCCCGCCTTGGTGAACAGGTTTTGGAAGTGGCAAAAGCAGGTGCAGACCGTTTGCATATGGATATTATGGATGGGATGTTTGTTCCCAACATAAGTTTTGGACCACTCGTACTGCAATCGGTTTCCAAGGTAACCACCCTCCCGTTGGAAACCCACCTGATGATTCACGAGCCGGACCGTTACCTCGAAGATTTTGCCAAGGCAGGTGCGTCGAGCCTAATTGTTCATGCGGAAGGCGCGATTCACCTTCACAGGACACTTGAGCGAATTCGGTCATTGGGCCTCAAAGTTGGTGTTGCCATCAATCCCGCTACTCCGGTGTCAGTTCTGGAGCCCATTATTGACATGACCGATTTGGTTTTGATCATGACGGTAAACCCGGGATTTGGTGGGCAAAAGTTTTTGGAACGAACCATTTCAAAAATAGCCGATGTGCGAAAACGGATCGACCAACTCGGTTTGAACACCGAGCTTGAGGTTGATGGGGGGATTGATCCAAAAACGGCTCCTCATGCCGTTGCGGCCGGGGCAAATGTCCTGGTGGCTGGTTCTGCGGTATTTGGCTCTCCCCATGGAATCTTTCGGGCCGTCGAAATGTTGAAGCGACCCGTTGGGGGCAGTCAGTAACCCTGGAATTTTTCACTTTCCGATTTCGACTTTTTTTGAGGCAAAAATCCATGTATCTTGCAGGCGACATTGGTGGAACCAAAACCGTAATTGGTCTTTTTGATCCCAAACGGGGAAGTCGTGATCCAATTCGGGAGGAGGTGTTCCCGAGTCGGAACTTTGGTTCCCTTGAGCAAATCCTTGACAGGTTTCTGGGTTCGGATCGGCCAAAAATCGATGCCGCGGCATTTGGTGTTGCCGGACCGATAATTGGCGGATCCTGTCGAACCACCAATCTTCCATGGGAATTGGACGAGGAAGATCTTAGTGTTGCACTTGGGACCAAGCATTGCAAACTTTTAAATGATCTGGAATCGATGGCATATGGGATGTTGTATCTTCCAGAATCCGAGATGATTCCCCTAAATCCTGATGCCGGACCGAGGAAAAAGGGAAATGTGGCGGTTCTTGCCGCTGGCACAGGTTTGGGTGAAGCATTTTTATTCTGGGATGGTCATCGTTATCATACCATCGCCACCGAGGGTGGGCACACGGATTTTGCCCCTCAGGATGTTGTTGAGAATGACCTTTTACGGTTTTTGATTGGACGATTTGGAAATCATGTAAGTTATGAGCGCATTCTTTCGGGCCCGGGGCTTTTCAATGTATACAGTTTTATGATTGAAAGGCTCTGTGGGAGCCTGCATCCCAAGGTTGCTCAAGCCCTCGCGGAGGGGGAAGACCCATCCGCAATTGTCAGTGAACTTGGATTGTCAAACGCCGATGCTATCGCGAAGGAAACATTGGATCTTTTTTGTAGGATTTATGGGGCCGAAGCCGGAAACATGGCACTAAAAATCCTGGCGGTGGGCGGAGTGATGATCGGTGGGGGAATTGCCCCAAAAATCCTGCCTGTACTCAAAAATGGATTGTTCCTGCAGAGTTTCCTTCGCAAGGGGCGCTTTGCCAATTTCATGAAAAGTCTTCCCTTGCTGCTGACAACCAATCCAAGGGTCGGGATTATTGGGGCGGCGGAGTACGCATTGGAAATGGCCTCGGCTTAAACAATTTTGCAAAAAGTATAATGACTTCTATTTCGATTTGCCACCCAAACGAAATAGGCAGGGGTGATTGACAAAGGGGCACAGATGAGTTCCGCTGAACAGTCCCGAATCAATGAGATCGACGACGACATCAGGGGATGGCGTCAATGGGGGCCATTTCTTTCCGAGCGCTCTTGGGCATCGGTGCGCGAAGATTACAGTCCGAATGGTGATGTTTGGGGCTATTTTCCGCATGACCACGCCAGAAGTAGGGCATATCGGTGGGGTGAGGATGGGATTGCCGGATTTTCGGACCGATTTGGTTACCTTTGTATTGCCCCAGCTTTCTGGAATGAAAAAGACCCAATTTTAAAGGAACGTCTTTTTGGATTGACCCCCAATGATGGAAATCATGGCGAGGATGTAAAGGAATATTATTTTCACGAAGATAACACGCCAACCCACTCCTACATGAGGTATGTCTATAAATATCCACAAGGTGAATTTCCTTACGCGGAATTGGCGCAGGTTAACCGTAACCGAAATGGTCGTGGCGAAGAGTATGAGCTTCTTGATACCGGAATTTTTGACCAAAATCGTTATTTCGACATTGTAATCGAATTTGCAAAATTGGATGAGCAGACGATTGCCATTCGGATCGAGGCGCACAACCGGGGCGATAGGGATGCTCCCCTTCACCTCCTTCCCCACATCTGGTTTCGCAATTGCTGGGGTTGGGACGATAAAGCCTGGGGTGAGGATCCCCATCCCGAACCGGAAATCCGTCCAGGTATTCAGTCAAAAGATTATTTGGCGCTTGTTGCAGATGACCTTGGTTTGGGAATTCCAGGAGTCAGGGACAACACCTATCGGATTGGAATGCGCCAATTATTTTGTACTCCTGGGGGAGAGGCCTGGTTTACCGATAACGAAACCAATGCCGCCAGGATATTTGGGCCCCAGGCGCGTTCTCGAAAAACCCACCACAAAGATGCATTTCATAGGCATCTGATTCAGGGTGAGGATTGTTTGCGCAAGGATCGCCGGGGCACCAAGGCTTGTGTCCACTATCATTTCCCTTCTGTCAAAGCAGGGGAATCGGTCGTGGTTCGGATGCTTTTTTCCCCCCGAATTCCGACGGGCAATCCATTGGGGCTTGTCGATTCCGCGATTGCCCGGAAGAGGGAGGAAGCCGATCAGTTTTATGAGCAAATTCATCCGCCACTTGCCACCCCTGATGAGAAATTCCTTCAAAGGCGGGCGCTGGCTGGGGCTTTGTGGACAAAAGTCTGTTATATTTTCGATGTTTGCGAGTGGCAGGATGGAGATAATCCGAAGTGGCCCCCACCAAAATCCCGTATTCCCATCCGCAATCAGCATTGGAGGCACCTTAATTCCCATCGGATACTAATTCCAGCTGAAAAGTGGGAGTATCCATGGTTTGCCGCCTGGGACCTTGCATTCACTTGTGTTCCGCTTGCTTTGGTTGATGCAAAATTGGCCAAGGACCAGCTTTACCTTCTGCTTTTTGAGCAATTCCAACACCCCAATGGGCAAATTCCCGCATATGAGTGGGAGTTTTCCGACTTGAATCCGCCTGTGCATGCCTGGGCTGTCTGGCGGGTTTACAACATGGATCGCGTTCGGTCTGGCGTTGCCGACAGGGTTTTTCTATCCAAATGTTTTCACAAACTACTAGTCAATTTCGCCTGGTGGGTCAACAAAGTTGATAAGGATGGAAGCAATATTTTCGAGGGTGGCTTCCTGGGGATGGATAATGTCACGGTGCTGGACAGAAGCCAGCCGTTCCATGACGGGTCGACTCTTGAGCAATCTGATGCTTCAGGTTATATGGCGATGTTTTGTTTGAACATGATGAGAATTGCCCTTGAGTTGGCTAGGGATGATAAATCATACGAATTTATGGCCATCAAATTTTTTCAGCATTATGCCTACATAGCCGGTGCCATGAAAAAGATGGGTAACTCCAATTATTCACTTTGGGATGAAGGTGATGGCTTTTTTTATGATGTTCTCAGGCGGCCTGATGGAACATTTGAAAAATTTCGTCTTCGTTCTCTTGTGGGCTTGATTCCGCTTTTCGCGGTGGAGCGCCTCGAAGCACAATGGATTCGTGGATTTAAGGATTTTTATAAAAATTTACTCTGGTTTATAAATAATAGAAAAGATCTCATTAAAGGTGTTGTCCACCTGACGGAAAATGAAAGCGGTCCAACTTTATCCCTCACCATTATGGACCACGAACAATTACGCCAGACTATGTGTT
>CAMBMH010000116.1 GCA_945868575.1 Singulisphaera sp. GP187
CTGGCATCACGATCCAAAATCGACTGATACGCCTCGGCTGTCACCTGCCGACCATGCTCGGCCGATCCCAAAATCGCATACGCCACCTGGGTACGCGATGCGCCACGAACAAGCTCCGCCACATGCCCTTCCAGACCCGCGGCATCCGCTGGACGCCCCAGAACCTTGGTGTAAAGACTCTCCACAAACGGGATGTTCCCGGCACCGTGCTTCGCAAAATACTCTTTGGATCCAAGAATCGAGGCATCCACCCGCTCTTGGGACACCCCATGCCCAAGGGCCGAAACATAGGATGCCAAACCACCCGCTCCAGGCGCGCGGCCAAGGTATTCGCTGAACGATTCCCGAACCACCCGATTCCCATACTCGGGGGATTGGAGGATCATGCCTGCCATCTGTCCGACACTCAACCGACCCGATTCCAAAGACCTGCTCCAGGCTGCCAACGCCTGAGCCTCGGGGGCCCGGTCAAGCAAGGCCCGGTATAGATTGACAACCTGATTCTCCGTCACCGCCGAGGGAACAAAACGCGACTCAAGCGCTTCCAGACCAGGAGCAGAACCCGCCCCCCGATGCGTCGCACGACTCTTTGCCTTGGCCTTGACAGAGTTGCGACCAAAAAACGACCGGATCATGGAAAACATCAAAAACTCCAGATTCTTTTAAGTCTGCTATCAAAAAAGAATTCACTCCCGAAGCTACAAGAGTAGATAAGTAGAGTCTCATAGCCATTGGAAGCAAAAGAAATCAGCAAAAGGAGAGTAGTGTGCAGTCGACCTGTTTTGGTCTATCACCCAAACAACCCTGTCACGAAATCCAATTCTCTTCCAAGTATACGCCCCTTTTCGCAAAAAGGTTCGAAGGGATATCCAGTTCATTGAACAATCATGAGAAATCGGGAAAAACAGGTATTTTGATAAGGCATCTTTGTCAGGCAGCTGACACACCCAATTCCGGACTAACAACTCGATTTTAAAATCCGATAACCAACTCCTTCGCACGGATTTCCCATTCCCCAGTCGCCAATGACGAAAGATTCAGACCTGCGATAACCGCCAATAGGATAGCAAAGGTTTCATGAGAGACGGGGATCCACTCCCCACGACCCACTTCCAGCAGAGGCAACCATGAGTCGTTTCCCATTTTTGCGCGGGACGGGATTGGCGGGGCTTTTATCTTTAGGGGCGTTTTCCTTCGCCGATTCGAACTTGTCCACACGCGATTGGCCCTCCTGGCGGGGGCCTACAGCAAACGGGATCGCACCCAAGGATGCCAAACCGCCGCTCAACTGGGATGACAAAACCAACATCCTCTGGAAAGTGGAACTTCCCGGTCCCGGCAGCGCGACGCCTATCATCATCGGCGATCAGGTCATTGTTCTCACCGCCACCAAAACCGAAAAAAAAGCAAAACCCGAGGAACTCCCCCCACGCGACAAACGCTTTGAAACAAAAACCAATCCACCGGATCGCTTTTATCGCTTTGATGTCCTGAGCCTCGACCGAAACACAGGCAAGGAACTCTGGAAACGCTCCGTCAAACAGGCGGTTCCCCACGAAGGTCACCATCCGACCCACTCCTATGCCGGGGGTTCACCCACCACCGACGGAAAACGGATCTACGCTTCATATGGTTCGTTTGGAATCTATGCCCTGGATCTGACTGGAAAGATCCTCTGGAGCAGGGACCTGGGGCAACTTCATACGCGTCTTGGTTGGGGGGAGGCGGTCACGCCCGTCATCCATGGTGAAAGCCTGGTTCTCAATTGGGATCAGGAGGTTGATAGCAAGCTCATCGTGCTCGATGCCGCAACAGGCAAGACACGCTGGGAGGTCAAACGGGAAGAAAAAACGACCTGGAACACGCCTCTTGTTGTGGAACACGGTGGCAAAACCCAGGTGATTGTCAACGGCACCAACCGGGTCCGCTCTTATGATCTCGCCGATGGAACACTTCTTTGGGAAGTGGCGGGCATGACCGCGAACGCGATCCCGTCGCCTTTGGCCGAAGAGGGAGTGGCTTATGTAATGAGTGGTTATCGAGGTGCGGCCGCGATGGCCGTCCCGTTGGACGCCAGGGGCGACGCGGCGGAAAAGGTCCTGTGGAAACATACCAAAGGTACCCCATATGTCCCGTCGCCCCTTCTTTTGGATGGACGACTTTATTTTACAAAAGTAAACTCGCAAATGTTGACTGTGCTGGACGCCAAAACAGGCAAACCCCTATTGGAGGATGAACGCCTTGCGGGTTTGACAAGTTTTTATGCCTCTCCATTGGCCGCGGCCGGACGGATCTATCTTGTCGACCGCGATGGTACGACATTGGTCCTGACCCCGGGGGATAAGCCAAAGGTCCTGGCAACCAATCGCTTAAGCGACAAGATCGATGCCTGTCCCGCGGTCAGCGGCGACATCCTGTTTTTGCGCGGAGAAAAATATCTCCACGCGATTGCCGAACGAAAGAATTGATTGCAGTGGCGATGTCCCCGTGATTTGCTAACCGGATCACGGGGCCCCGCGCTCAATCGAACAAAAAATTGTATTTCTTAGCCAATTGATAACTTCAACCCATGGTGGAAGGGTTCGCGATAAAGAATTCTTTCTGGAGGAATTGCAAATCCGGCTTGGACAAAAGTCTTATCCGGATTCCTTTTTCCCCAAGTTCCCCCGCAATCATGAATGGGCCATTATCGTGGCACCAACGGAACATGGAATTGGTTGATTGGAACGCTTTCCAAACCCGAAACCCGATCGGGTTCCACCCATTGTTTTCGGGCCAAAGGCGACATCAACACCTCGCGGGACCAGTATTGGAAAGGCAGATCCCGGTTACCCAGGCGATGGATCAATTGTTCCGCCAAAATGTCTTCCGAAAGGGTTCGGTCCGCCTGATCCAGAAAGCGCCCGATTAGCCAGACATAAAAGCGGGTCAAGGTTTCGTGGTAACCCGAAGTGGGTGTGTTGGAAACGCCGGTCGCTTCGTTGTAACACTGGATCCGTTCCCGCAGGTTGTCTAAAGGCGATTTGTCCAAGTCGATCTCCTCTGGCGCGTGGAGGAGATGCCAAAGTCCGACCCGCAAATGCGCCTCATGGGTCCACTGGGATTTGGGAAGCGTGCGGTCACAAAAGGCCTGGGTGAGTGAGGCAATTGACCCATACTTTTGTGGCATGCCGGGTTTCCCGGAAAAGTCAGGAGATCCGTTTGATCTTGCCTGCGGCATATTCGGCGGCAAGTTCGAAATAGCTTTTGTTGATACGGCGTATGTGCGCGAGTTCTTCCTCGGTGACTTCGCGGACGATCTTTGCGGGAAGTCCGCGAACCACCGACCGGGGAGGAATGACACGGTTTTCCGGGACAAGGGTTCCCGCCGCGACGAGACACTCTTCGCCTATGTCGCTGCCGTTGAGAAGTGTCGCGCCCATCCCGATCAGTGAGCCACGGCCAATTCGCTTGCCATGGAGCGTCGCGCGATGCCCCACGCAGACCTCGTCTTCGATGACCATCTCCACACCAAAATCCGTATGGATAATGGTCCCGTCCTGGATGTTGACCCGTTTTCCCAAACGAATCGAGCCGATATCGCCCCGGATGATCACAAGAGGCCAAAGATTCACGCCCTCGCCCATTTCAACCCGCCCCGTGATCAGGGCGTTCTCGGCGACAAATGCCAAGCCGATTTTTTTCATCCAGGAATTGTGTTTCGTTGAGTCCATCTTTTGGTATCCCAATTTGGTTTTCATGCAGGGGGCTTGGTTGTCTAAGGATAGATCAAAATCTTTTTTCGTCTTGTCTCAAATTCCTTGATACCGGAATCAAAAGCGGAAAGGACTTCCCTGATGAGCGATTTTTTACGAAGCAGATCCTCGGCTTCTTTGTTAACAATCAGTTTCCCCATCCTCTCGATTTGCCATGTGTCGCCGTGAACCTTTCGAAGGGCCAAAGCCAAGCCCATACCCAGTTCCATCGGATCGACTTTCGACCAGTCCTCCACGATGATATCGATTCCCGGGCAAGGTTTGTTGGCGAAGACGCTGGAGCTTGGGGTTCGTGTGGTGGCCATAAACCGGATACCATGGATCTGGGAATTTCCATAAAGGGCCTGGATCAGTGCATGGGGTTCCATCCAGGGGGCGCCGACCCATTCAAAGGGGCGATCTGTACCCCGACCCACCGACAGGTTCGTGAATTCGAGCATACCGATGCCCGGATAAAAATGGGCCGCTTGTAGCGAGCGAAGATTGGGCGATGGTGCCACCCATTCCAGCCCCGTCTGGTCATAAGTCATCGATCGATTCCAGCCTTCCATCCCGACCACATCGAGTTTGACTTGGGGAAATTTGTTCCCCGGTCCATGTCGCTCCAGGGCATAGAGTCGGCCCAATTCGCCGATGGTCAAACCGTGCCGGGTGGGAATTCGGTGGAAAGCGACAAACGATTCCGCCCCGGGATCGGTCAATGGCCCCCCCATATGAAGTCCGTCAATCGGATTAGGCCGATCGAGTACCATCACCCCAACCCCTGCATCGGAGGCGGCCTCCATCAAAAGCCCCAAAGTGCTGGAGTAGGTATAAAAACGACAACCCGCATCCTGAATATCGAAAATCACCAGATCCAGTCCCGCGAGCTGTTCCTTGGTCGGTTTGCGGCGCGGACCATAAAGGCTGACTACCGGTAGGTCGGTCGCGGGGTCAATCGTGTCTCCAACCGGTTTGTCCACCGCGCCCCGAATTCCATGCTCAGGGGAAAAGAGAGTCTTCACCTTTACTCCCGGAGCTCGATAGAGGATGTCGACAATGGAGCGCCCCCTGGTGTCGCGTCCGGTATGGTTGGTGACGATCCCGATGGTTTTCCCTTTGAGACGCGCGAAATTCTCATCCATCAACACCTGGAGCCCCGTTTTCACTTTGGGGGCCAGCGGGGTCGGCATCACCAGCTTGGCCGCCTCGGTGGCGACCAGCCCCCGAAGCCGCTGGACATCCCCCTTGCCGTTGGGATGAACGCGGTTGCAAAGAAAGATTTCGGCGGCGTTGTGGACCGGGTCGATCCAGATCGCCGTGCCGGTAAACCCGGTATGACCAATGCTCAGTTTCGCAGGGAAGAGCTCTCCACGATTGAACGAATAGGCTGTGTCGGTGTCAAACCCATAGGTCCGATAGCCTCCGGGGACTTCGCGCGCCTGAATCCATTCGCGGACAGTTTTCGCGGATAGAACACGGGTTTTTCCTTTTGGGCCGTTTTCAATGGAGCCTTCGCCCATGACCATCCGGGCATAGATGCCAAGGTCATTCGCCGTGGAAAAAAGTCCGGCATGCCCCGCGACCCCGCCAAGCCTGAAAGCCCTCGGGTCGTGGACCTCTCCCCGCATCCATTTCCCCTCGCGCTTTTGGGTCGGTGCAACACGCTTGATTCCTTCAGGATCCTTGACACCAAAAGAGGTATCTTTCATTCCCAAAGGGCCAAATATTGCCTCCTGGCAGAAAACATCAAGAGGTTTGCCACTTACCCGCGCCACGATTTCCCCAAGCACGATGAAGTTGACATCGCTGTAACGGAATTTTTCGCCGATGGGGGAGACAAGCTTGAGTTTGCAGATGTTGGCCAGCGATTGGTTCCGATCGCCTTCATAGTCCTTCATCGGATTGTCGGCGATCAGTCCCGAGGTGTGCAGCAACAGGTGCTCAAGCGTCAGCTTGTCCTTGCCGTTGGGAGCGAATTCGGGCCAATGCTGGACCACCTTGTCAGTCCACTTGAGTTTTCCCCTGTCGACGAGCACGGCGATGGCCGTAGATGTGGCGATCGGTTTGGTAAGTGATGCGAGATCATAAATCGTGTCAAGCGTCAGCGGTTCGGCGGCTGGTTCGACCGCGCGATTCCCCCATGCCTTTTCAAGAAGAACCTTTTCGCCTTGCTGGACCCGAACAAGGACGCCTGGGACTTTTTTGGCATCGATGGCCTCGTTAACCAGACGGTCGATCGTCTCCTGAGGTGTGGCAGGAGTTTTGGTATCATTGGGCCCTTTTGGTGCCTGGGCCAAAAGGGAAGTCGTTGTCAGAAAAAAACCAAGTATGCAAACGAGTCTCATAATTGCGAATTCCTTGGGAGAATTAGGGATTCCATTTCGCAGAGCTTTGTTCTTTAAGTTTGGCTGCCATTGCTTTGGCCCGGTCGAGGTGCTTTTCAATAAGGTTATTGGTCTCTCCCAAATCGGAGGAGAGATCAAAAAGCATCCCCGACGGATCGAGGCCCAGTTCGGTATCAGTGCCTGCGGCCTTTTTGGGACCCTTTCCTGGTTCGATGTATTTCCAGGAGCCATGACGCAGCGAAAGCTTGTTGGCATGCTCGATCAGATATTCGCGCCCGGTGGGATCCTTTCCCAGAAAGGCGTCCAGGGTGTTTTGGCTGTCCCGGGCGGTTTCCTTATCGACACTTTGGCCTAGCAATCCGGAAAAACTCGCGAGGAAATCGACCTGGCTGACAAGGGCCTGTGAGGTGGCTGGTTTTACTTTTGCTGGCCAGCGGAGAACAAAAGGGACCCTTGTGCCCCCTTCGTAGTTGGAATATTTCCCCCCGCGCAGGGGGCCCGCCGGTTTGTGATCGCCCAATTTGGCAACGGCATCATCATAGTACCCATCGTTGATCACCGGGCCGTTGTCGGAGGTGAAGATTACGATGGTGTTTTGCGCCAGGCCCTGTTGGTCGAGGGCTTTTAGCACTTCGCCGACGCAAAAATCCGCCTGAAGGATGCAGTCGCCCCTGGGGCCAAGAGTGGTTTTTCCCGCGAAGCGCGGATGGGGAACGCGGGGGACATGGATATCGTGGAGGGCAAAATAGAGGAAAAAGGGATCCTGCTTGTGTTGGGCGATGAAAGAGGTGGCTTTTGCCGCCAGGGTGTCGGCCATCGTCTCATCATCCCACAGGGCGGATTTGCCGCCTGTCATCCAACCGATGCGGCTGATCCCTTTGACAATGGTCATGTCATGGCCATGATGCCAGCGCATTTTTGTAAGCAGTTCGGGGTTTTCCTTGCCCGTGGGTTCGTTCCCGATTTTCTTTTTGAAGCTGACCTGGATCGGATCGTTGGGGTCGAGTCCGGCGACCCGTCCGTTTTCGACATAGACGCAGGGAACCCGGTCGCCTGTGGCAGGAATGATGAACGATTCGCCAAAGCCGATCTCGGCAGGGCCGGGTTTGATGACTCCATTCCAGTCAGGACCTCCGGATCCACCAAGACCCAAGTGCCATTTTCCTACCACGCCTGTCTGATATCCCGCTTTTTGAAAAACCTTGGGGAGGGTGGTGATGTCGGGTGGAATGATCAGGGGGGCATCCCCGGGCAGCACGCCTGTCCCTTTCTTGCGAAAGGCGTAGGTCCCGGTGATCATCGAAAACCGCGATGGGGTGCAGGTTCCCGAAGAGCAGTGCCCATCGGTAAAGCGGATCCCTTCCTTGGCGATCCGGTCGATATTTGGGGTGGATACCCGTTTGGCCCCGTAACACGAGACATCGCCATAGCCGATGTCATCGGCATAGATCAGGACGACATTGGGTTTGGAATTTCCCCCGAAAGCGGGAAAAGCAAAAAGACTGGCCAAAACCAAACAGGAGAATCGGGCCCACATCGAAGGTCTCGCTTTCGGGTTAAGCATCTTAATTACTCTACGAATCAGCAGGACTTTCAAAGTGGATCGAAACCCGGATTTTTGACAGGGCCCACAAAAAGGGTTGAAATGGTTTCCGGGCCCAAACCTTTGGCAAGAAGAATCCTCACCAGGAACAGTGGGCGAAAAAAACCCTCATCATCGACCCGGTTGGGTGGTTTCTCCGAAACTGCCGATTACAGCATGGGCAAAATTACCGAGTTGGCAAGGTGGTTTTCCAGAAGGTTGGGAAAGCCGAAAATGACGGTACAAAACCTTTTCGCAAGTTTAATCCCCGGAGGCTGGGGTAACCTGGGCCCAGAAAACAGACGAGGAAACTTCCTGGCCGATCATCCGAACCGATCCATCCAAAAAGCCCATCGGAATGGCCGATGAATGACAGGAAATCAGGTTACCTGGTAGTGTTGTAAGAGGATTAGGCTTGACAAGGAAATTGATCCCGGTCGTGGAACCAAGGCACTGGTTGGTTCCTTTGGCGTTGACAGGTAAGGTGTCCCCATAACGGTAATCCGCAAAGGATGCGGGGCGGACACGGGGTGGTTTTTCCACTGTAGTTGCCAGAGTGAGATCAAATCGGGAATCGGTAAGGGAAGCAAAGCGTTCCCCATATGCAATTGTATTTGATGTCCCATCGGAAATGGACCCGGGAAGCCTGTTTCCCCAGAAGAAAACAAGGGTATTAAAGGGATAGGAGGTCAGGCTTGTGTAGAAATTTTGGTTGGTGAGTGCAGATAGAGTAGGGTCGGCAGGGCATCGAAAGATGGGAGTATCAGGAATAATATTGATTGGTCCATCCGGACCAATCCCATCCGTAATCCGATTTCCCATGGCGTACAGAATCACCGGAAAAGGGGGTGCTGGATCTCCTTTAAATCCAAATGTAATGGTTGGATTATCGTTAAACCAGATAGCTTGCCCCAAAAGGATTTGGTGTAGATTGTTCCTACACTGTGTTGAATATGCTGCGGCCCGAACCTGGGCGACTGCCCCCAATAGCAAGCCAAAAAGGACCGCGAGGATTGCGATAACAACCAGAAGCTCGATTAAAGTAAAGCCACGGCGCATACGGCAACCCTCGCATTTTTTTGTTAAAATATGCCTGGAAATATTTGCATTAGGGAGTAATTGTTCCAACAGTATTTGCGACATTTCGTGTGATATTAAAAAAGTCCTTTTCTTTTAGGGTGCTTCTAAATGCGACTTGGACACCCGCAGACCCTTGGTACCCGGGACTAATAGAAAAGGTTCCCGTTGGGGGCGTGACAATAGACAAATTCCCATTTCTTGAATTTGGTGGAGAAAAAGGTGTAAATGTACCGCCAGAATAGGTACCGAAATCGACAACAACCGAAGGTGTTGTCCCCGTGGTGTAGGTAAAGCTACCGTTGACCACTACAACGGAACTGGGTGAAGCCGATGCGGTATGACTAATGGTTGAAGAGTTGGCACTGGAACCGGTAGTAATTAACACAATCAGACCCGCCATGGGGATCATGGGTCGAAACGCAAACATAGGAAATCTCCTTGAATTGACTTGAAGACAGGAGGTCGGAAGACAGGAGGCCGGAAGACAGGAGGCTTGAAGACAGGAGGCTTGAAGACAGGAGGGGGGGGAGACCCTCCCTTAAACCCAAGGTCAATATAAGGCTCGACAATATCGAATACAAGCCCTAAATAAAACAATCCGGAAAGGATTTTTAAATTTATCCGAAATGCCCATCATAAAAAAATATCTTTGTATGGGACTAATCCCCAGCGGCGGGGGTGACCTGGGCCCAGAAAACAGACGGGGAAATCCCTTCCCCAATCATCCGAACCGATCCATCCAGAAAACCCATCGGTATGGCCGACGAATGACAGGAAATCAGGTTACCTGGTAGTGTTGTAAAAGGATTTGGTTTGACAAGGAAATTGATCCCGGTCGTGGAACCAAGGCATTGGTTTGTGCCTTTGGCATTGACAGGCAAGGTGTCCCCGTAACGGTAATCCGCGAAAGATGCGGGACGAACTGGCGGTTGAGTTCCCAGCTTATCCAAGGTGCCTGACAAACTCAGGTCAAAACGGGATCCGATAAGCGCCGCGTATCGCTCCCCATAAGCAATAGTATTTGAGGTTCCATCCGATATTGAGCCCGGAAGCTGGTTGTTTTCCATAAAAACAATGGCATTAAATGGATAAGAAATTAGTTCATTGAAACAGTAATTTCCAACTAGTGAAGAAATTGTTGGATCAGAAGGGCACCGAAATATTGGTGTATTTGGAACGGGGTTAACGGTATTGTCCTTAACAGGATCTATATTGATTCTTTGACCCATGGCGTAGAGAATCACTGGAAAAGGTGGGGCGGGTTCTCTCCTATTACTGTAATTAATTTTTGGATTTTCATTGAACCACAATGCATGGCCCAGTAGGATCTCGTGAAGATTGTTACGACACTGGATGGAATACGCAGCTGAACGAACTTGGGAAATCGCGCCCAGTAGCAACCCAATAAGCACTGCGATTATGGCGATAACAACCATGAGTTCAATCAAAGTAAATCCACGGCGCATTTCTATTTTCCTAAAAATAACCTAGCGCAAAAATATGAACTTCATGTTTTTGCGCTAGCAAACAATGACATTATTAAGGTGTTATTGTGCCCACAGAGTCGGCGACGGGTGATTTAACACCAAAGAAATTCATGGTATAAAGAGTGCTTTTAAAGGCGACCTGAACCCCTGCGGTTCCCTGGTACCCTGGGCTAATGGAAAAAGTTCCCGAAGGTGGATTTACCACCACAACCGTGGCATCTCTGTAGATTGCCGGATTAAATGGAGAAAAAGTTCCCCCGGAATAAGTTCCAAAATCCACTCGAACCGAAGGTGTTGTCCCCGTGGTGTAGGTAAAGCTGCCATTCACCATGACCACAGATCCTGGAGAAACGCTTCCAGTGTGGCTAATCGTCGAGGAGTTGGCACTGGAACCGGTAGCAATTAACGCAATTAAACCAACCATGGGGATCATAGGGCGAAACGCAAACATAGGAAATCTCCTTGAAATGACTGGAAGACAGGAGGCTGGAAGGCAGGAGGCCGGAAGACAGGAGGCCGGAGGACAGGAGGCCGGAAAAGTCCCTGCCCCACCATGGTGAGCATAAAGCTCGATAATGGCGATTACAAGCCCTGAATGTAACATTCCGGATAGAATTTTCAAAATTTATCGCAAATGCCAATCATGGCTCAAAAACTTTTTACGGGGCTAATCCCCAGAGGCTGGGGTAACCTGGGCCCAGAAAACAGACAGGGAAACCCCCTCCCCGATCATCCGAACCGATCCATCCAAAAAACCCATCGGTATGGCCGACGAATGACAGGAAATCAGATTGCCTGGTAGTGTTGTAAGGGGATTCGGTTTGATAAGGAAATTAATCCCGGTCGTGGAACCAAGGCATTGGTTGGTGCCTTTGGCGTTGACAGGCAAGGTGTCCCCGTAACGGTAATCCGCAAAGGATGCCGGACGAACCCATGGTTGAGTCCCTAATGGATCCGAGGTCCCTCCCAGACTCATGTCAAATTGGGACTTGGAAAGGAACGCGTATCGTTCCCCATATCCAAAGGTATTGGAGGTCCCATCGGAAATGGAACCAGGCAGATGGTTTCCCTCAACAAAAGCTCTGGCATTAAATGGGTAGGATATTAAATCGTTATATAAGATTTGACCGAACCAGGGGCTAATCGTGGGGTCTGAAGGGCAGCGAAACATGGGCATATCCGGAATAATCGTCGGCGGACCTCCCTTTCCCGCATTTGGGCCCGGCTTGATTGAATTACCTATTGCAACGAGAATCGCAGGAAAAGGTGCTGATGGAGTTCCCTTATCCAAAACCTCACTATTGATTGTGGGATTTTCATTGAACCATAATACATGGCCCAGAAGGATCTGGTGGAGGTTATTGCGGCATTGAATGGAGTAGGCGGCGGCCCGAACTTGAGCGACCGCGCCCAATAACAACCCAAGAAGCACTGCGAATATTGCGATGACAACAAGGAGTTCAATCAAGGTGAATCCACGACGCATGATTGAACTCCGAAAATAATCAATGGGACATTTTTATTCTAGGATAGATTTAATGCCAGGAATTTTTATGATCATTAAGGAGTAATGGTCCCAACCGTATTAGCGACATCCACTTTTAGGAATTTTGAGTTTAAAGTATAAAGGGTGCTTTTAAAGGCAACTTGAACCCCGGCTGTCCCCGAATACCCTGGGGTAATGGAAAAGGTTCCCGAAGGAGGAATCACAACCACAACATTGGCATTTCTAAAATTAGGAATAAAAAATGGGGAAAAGGTACCACCGGAATAAGTTCCAAAATCCACTCGAACCGAAGGTGTTGTCCCCGTGGTGTAGGTAAAGCTGCCATTCACCATGACCACAGATCCTGGAGAAACGCTTCCAGTGTGGCTAATCGTCGAGGAGTTGGCA
>CAMBMH010000117.1 GCA_945868575.1 Singulisphaera sp. GP187
CCAGCTCAAGCATACCCCATTTTTTAAGCCCACCTTGGCAAAAGGGGTCGGGGGGGGTAACAGACGATTTTTATGTTAAATCCTCAAACCAGCTCACGCAGAGACGAAGGCGAAAAAGGAAATCACCTTGGAGCAGGTCTAGTTTTTCGGCCGGTTATTGTCGTAACCCCAACCCATATTTCGGAGTTCTCTCTGGTTCTCGTCAATGCCTGCAAGTTTGCGGGTGATTTCCCTTTCACGCAGGTAGGGATCCATGGGGCCCGAAGGGGCGGCGGACCAGTAGCCTTCAACATTGGAAAAACCTTCACTCATATCCCACCCGTCTTTCAATTTGGCCTAAGACATTATCCCCGGAGCATTCCGGGGCTATGGGTGATACTCCCGAGACGGTTGGGAATTTCAGGGAATGGGGGGAAATTTTTCATGAGGGGTAGGCGGTTTTGGGTCATCGCCTGAGCGGGGATGCTTCATTCTGGGGAGGGATTGAAAAGCCATTTCACGCAGAGCTGCGGAGATTAAGTCTGTGGCGCGGATGGTGAAGAATTGGGCAAAAATTGCACCAAAATTCGGTCTGTTGTCTAAAAATGGACAAATAAGGCAAGTATACTTGCCTTAAACGGGGCGATTAAGGTCATTAGTGTGTTCATCGGGCACGGAAGTCAGGTCGCCTATCCGGGCTCAAGAACCAAAATCGGACCCATGACCCAATCGCTTTACCAGGACATTCGCGCCTGGACGCCGAGGCCGGAAAAGCCATCGAAGCCGAGGTTGCCATATTGGCGTTGCATGCGGGTTTGGTAGGTGTCGTAGGTCCCTGTGTACCCCTGAAGCACATTGATCCAGCTCTGGAACTCGTAGCCTATGGTCAGGCCGTAGCGTTGATCTCCAAGAAAGAGTCCTATACCCCCATCAAGAATCGGCACGGCTCCTGGCACGGTTTCCCTCATCGAGGCGACATTGTTGCCGTTAATGCTTTGATCGACACGCCCCTCGTAGGCTCCGGCAAGAACCGAAGCGGAACCCCAAAGGCGAATGCCCAAATGTTTCAGGAGTCTGGCATGGGCATCGCCTCCGACCCGCATGCCCGCGCCATTGAACATAACTTTGGAACCGTAATTTGCGGACGTAACCGATCCGCCTGTGTATTGGGCCTGGAGCGATTGACTCAAATAGGCATAACGGGGACCGGCAAAAAGGCGGACATCAATCCTCTCCTCGGGACGGAATGTTTTGGCAAATTCCAGATCGCCAAATTGAAAAAGAATATTGCTTTGGGCGGAAACCTGGGCGACCGGGCCGACATAGTTGGGCGCCATCAGCAACGGGTTCATACCACCCGAAGGGAGAGCGACCAGCGACGAGTTCGATGTTCCTGACATGGCGGCGGGATTAGGATAGTAAGGATAATAAAAGGGCGGGTTGGAAACCTTCGAGTAGGACCAGATATCCGATTGCCAACTGTAATAGGTGTAGCGAAGGGCCAAATCGACATCGCGGACAGGATCGACCAAGGAGCCACCGAAGCGGAAACCACTTTCGAATCCACCCGGGATGAATACCGTGTTGGAATATTGCCCGGTTCCTGGACCGGGACGGGTTTCGGCAACGGCGGACGGATTTCCGCGAGGGGTAAAGAGGAGGTACTCGCCTTCCAGATTCAGGTAGGGTTTGTCAGAAGTCGTGGACATGTCAAATTCAGCATCATCGGTGATGAAGTCGACACCGATCCGCTCGTTATTGCCATTGTTGTCCGTGACCAAAATGAAAGCCGCGCCCCTTTGGTCCTTAAGAACCCGGAGGCCTCCCTGATAGCTGGGCCCGGAATGATTGGGCCCGGGTTCGGGAAATAGATTAGGGGTGGGCAAAGCCCCAGTATCCGTCTGGGAGGTTGCAGAGGCAGGCACAATGAGGCCCAAGGATCCATTCGTTTGAGGGATCGGCCCTTCTAGAGAATTTGATATCGGTATAGTATTTGATATCTGATTTGAATCTGGGGCCTTACCCCCGGGGAAAACGGGGAATTTGGCGGGCTGGGGAATCTGGGCAATTCCTTGGCTTGCCCCAAAACCAAGCAAAAGTGCCGCCAGGCCGTAAGCGGATAGTTTCCAAGGCATGGTTTGCTCCCCCTGAAGCGTTGGCGATCAACGAATTTCCCGGGGCTATACCGTTGTGAGGAGGGGGGGTGCAAGTGCGGATCAGGCTTTCCCGGGCTTTGAGGAGGCGATTTTAGGCCGATCGGATAACCCAATGGGGCATTTTGGTTGGTTTGGACCCCGAAAACCGGTCGATATTGGGAAATAGTTGGAATTCCCAGGGGAGAATGCCCCATTACCCCGGGTTTTCTTGACCGCAAACCTTGCAGAAGGTAGACTTAAGGGCATACACAACCCAGTGTTTGAGAGTGCCTCTGTTTGTGAGTGAAAGGGACCCCCCGCTTTGGTCCCCGGATCCACACGATATCTCTTTCCGGCCAAATGGAAGGTTTTGCCAAGGCAATTTTGCTGCCTTTCCAAAGCCTAAGCCAACCGGTGAGTGGAACACGAGGTTGCCGTAACCGGAGAATTGCCATGCTTACCCTCCTCGGCCGTCCAATGGGCAAATCTTGCGATGGCGTGAATCGCCGCAGCTTTTTGCAGGTAGGGGCCTTGGGTTTGGGGGCAGGCGCCTTCACCCTCGCCGATGTCAACCGCGCCGAAGCGGCTCGGGCTTCGATGGGTCTTTCGACCAGTCGCCACAAATCCGTGATCAACATTTTCCTGGGTGGTGGCCCTCCCCATCAGGACATGTTCGACCTCAAGCCAGACGCTCCCGCAGAAATCCGGGGCGAATTCAAGCCTATCGCGACCAATGTTCCAGGGATTCAGATTGGCGAGACCTTTCCCCAAATTGCCGCCCGCATGGACAAGTGTGTCGTCATTCGTTCGCTGGTCGGTGCGGCAGGCGGACACGACGGGATTCAGTGCCTTTCGGGTTGGCATCCAAGCTCGCTAAGCGTTTTGGGTGGTCGGCCGAGTCTTGGATCAGTCGCCGCAAAGCTTCAGGGACCGACGGACCCCTCGATTCCCCCGTTCGTGGGGCTTGCCGATAATACCCAACACCGTCCATGGTCCGATCCGGGTACTTCCGGTTTCCTTGGGCCCTCCTATCGTCCATTCAAACCGGATGGACAAGGACTTGCGAACCTGACATTGCGAGGGATCAACACCAAACATCTGGGTGACCGTCGCCAGCTGCTCGCTTCGATCGACAACATGAAGCGGGATATTGACGCGGGTGGCCAAATCGCAGGTATGGACAACCTGACCGAACGCGCTTTGGGTGTGCTCACATCCAGCAGGCTGGTGGATGCGCTCGATCTTTCCAAGGAATCGGACAAGGTTCGCGCACGCTATGGCGATGGCAAGCCCTACCAGTTCCAGTACGATGGATCCCCCACCGTTAACGAGCATATACTGATGGCTCGCCGTCTTGTCGAGGCGGGCGTTCGGGTTGTGACCTTGAGCTATGGTCGTTGGGACAGCCACGGCCAAAACTTCAACCTCGTCCGCGACCATGGCGGCAAGCTCGATCAGGCGCTCGGCGCCCTTATCGACGACCTCGAAATACGGGGCATGCTCCAGGATGTGGCGGTTGTGGTTTGGGGCGAATTCGGACGCACCCCACGCATCAACAAGGATGCGGGTCGCGATCACTGGCCCCAGGTTGCAGGCGCTTTGATGTTCGGTGGAACCATGCGCACCGGCCAGGTTATTGGTTCGACCAATCGTCTGGGTGAATACGCAAAGGACCGTCCTGTCGAATTTGGCGAAGTCATCGCGACACTTTACCACAGCATGGGTCTTGACCCCATGACCACAACCGTCCTGGATCCGACCGGTCGCCCTCAGCACCTCATCGCCCAATCGCCCATGCGCGAATTGGTATAAGAGGCGGATAGAAACAATTGCCTACGGGCAAACAGTTCCCACAAAGGCCAGGTTTTTCCTGGCCCTTTTTTATTGCCGGTCGCGAAAGTTCCCCGGTCCGGCAACCCTATTATCTGTTTTGGAAGATCTTGTTTATCAACGATTGATGAGACCAGCCGATACCGACATCCCGCAAACGGGCAATGATCGGGAAGTTGCCTTTCTGTGGACACCGTTTCCCATAGATTCTCCTTGAGCCGACAGGTCCCATCATCCAAAGGAATTACCCATGCGACATGTCTTTTTTTTCCTTGTCATCTTGCGGTTTCAATTTGCGTCCATGGAGGGATTGCAAGGCGCCGAGGAGATTGGAAAATCGGGATTCGTCGATTCGCAAGGTGTCAAACTCCATTATGTCACCAAAGGCGAAGGTCCGCTTCTTGTCCTGTTGCATGGATTTCCCGATTTTCATTACACTTGGCGCGACCAGATTCCCGCACTCAGCAAACAATTCCAGGTGGTGGCGCCCGATCTTAGGGGTTACAACAAAAGCGACAAACCCGAAGGGATCGATCAATACAAGATGGAAAAACTGGTGGGAGATGTCGGGGCAATCCTCGACCATTTCAAGCAGAAGAAAATGGTCCTCGTAGGTCACGATTGGGGCGGAATCATTGCCTGGAATTTTGCCATGGCCCATCCGGACAAGGTCGACAGGCTCATCATCCTCAACCTGCCACACCCTTCTGGTCTGTCACGGGAATTGGCGAACAATCCCGAACAGCAAAAAAGTAGCGCGTACGCCCGAAACTTTCAAAAGCCCGAAGCCGCATCACTCATCAAACCGGAGATGTTGGCCGGCTGGGTAAAGGAACCCGAGGCGCGCAAAATCTATGTGGAAGCGTTAAAAGCATCTTCCATGGAAGGAATGCTCAACTACTATAAAGCCAATTTTCCCAAACCGCCTTATGTCGAGGGACCAAAACTTCCGCCGATCAAATGCCCGGTTTTGATTCTTCATGGGCTCGATGACAAGGCGCTCCTTCCTGGGGCACTCAATGATACATGGAAGTGGGTCGAGAAGGAGTTGACCATTGTCACGATACCCGGATCGGGCCATTTTATCCAGCGTGACAAACCTGAACTGGTGACTCGTAAAATGATTTCGTGGTTAAACGAAACAAAGAAGTAATTTGGGGGTTGGGACCGCGTAAAATGTCGTCTCCTCAATTCCTTTACAAGAGGCCAGGATGTCGGTAATTCGTGTTTTGTTGATGATCGGTCTGGTGATTTTTTCAGGAATTAACCCCTTGTGGGGTCGCCAAATTCCGATAAGTGATGAGAAAATTTCGCCAAAATACCAAACCGAAAACAACATACTTTATCGCACAGGAGACAATCTTGATGACTACTCTCGTGAGCGATGTCGTCTGGATGTGTATTATCCCTTGGGACAGAAAGATTTTTCGACAGTGGTATGGTTTCATGGCGGTGGGCTAACCGGTGGAAATCGATCGGTACCCGCAGAGCTAAAAGGTAAGGGCATCGCTGTGGTTGCGGTAAATTATCGCCTGAGCCCCAAGGTCAAGGCGCCGGCATATATCGAGGACGCTGCCGCCGCGGTGGCATGGGCCTTCAAAAATATTGGCAGGTATGGTGGATCGACTGAAAGGATCTTTGTTAGCGGCCATTCGGCGGGTGGGTATCTTGCCGCGATGATCGGCCTCGACAAGAAATATCTTGCGAAGGAGGGGATCGAAGCCAACAAAATCGCCGGACTGATCCCTTTAAGCGGACAGGCAATCACCCACTTCACCATCCGCAAGGAGCGGGGCATTCCAGATACCCAAGCGGTAATTGACGACCTTGCCCCTGTTTTTCATGTGCGCAAGGATGCCCCGCCAACGCTTCTCATCACAGGGGACAGGAATCTCGAATTATTGGGGCGTTACGAGGAAAATGCGTATCTCTGGCGCATGATGAATCAGGTCAAGCACCCGGATACAAAACTTTTTGAGCTTCAAGGCTACGATCATGGTGGTATGGCAGGGCCGGGATTTCCCTTACTGCTGGCTTTTGTGAAACGAATCACCAAATAGGGATTTTTCCGGATCCTACTACGCAAAAGACTAGCAACACATTTTTGTATCACAAATATTCCAAAATGGGGACATCTTCATGAAATCGAACATCCTATGGGGAATTTCCTGTCTCCTGTTTGGACTCAGCGGGATCGCCACGAATGCAATTTTCGCAGACGAAACAAAGCGGATCCCCTGGACAACATCCCGCGTTGAGGGTTCACCGGAACCTCCACATCCCTACCGGGTCGAACGCGCTTTCTCCCGCTTGTCCTTTCAGAATCCCCTACTTTTGACGATGCCCTCCTTGCCCAAGCATTCCCCGGTTCCGGGAGCCAACCGCTTTTTTGTCGGAGAACAAGGCGGCAAAATTTTCTCCTTTCCCAACGACCAATCGTGTGAAAAGAAGGATCTTTTCCTGGATGTGGCGACAGAACTTTCCTGGGACAAGGAAACCATCGCGGGACTCGATGCCCTTTATGGATTGGTTTTTCACCCCAAATACGCAGAAAACCGCTTTTGCTATATATGCTATGTAGTCCGGGGCAAAAAACCGGGCCAGGTTCCTGAGGGAACCCGCATATCCCGGTTTCGGGTTACCGATACAAATCCACCCCGCTGTGATCCAAAAAGCGAGAAAATCCTCCTCACTTGGCGCGGAGGCGGGCACAACGGAGGCGATCTTCATTTCGGCAACGACGGATACCTTTATATCTCGACAGGCGATGCCACCGATCCCATTCCGCCAGATGGCCTTAACACGGGGCAAGATATCAGCGACCTGCTCAGTTCCATACTCCGAATTGATGTCGACAACGAAGATCAGGGTAGCAATCCCAAGCGCAATTATGCCATTCCTGCCGACAATCCCTTTCTCAAAACACCCAAAGCACGGCCTGAAGTCTGGGCCTATGGATTTCGAAATCCATGGCGGATGAGTTTTGATCGCCCGACAGGCGATTTATGGGTGGGGGATGTGGGCTGGGAATTGTGGGAGATGATTTATCGCGTCAAAAGTGGCGGGAACTATGGCTGGTCGGTGATGGAAGGGCCGCAACCTGTCCGTCCCGACTCCTTGCGTGGGCCAACGCCCATCTCACCTCCGGCAATCGCTCTGGAACATACAGAAGCGGCTTCGATCACAGGTGGCGTTGTTTATCGTGGCAAGCGGCTAAAAGAGCTTTATGGGACCTATATTTTTGGCGATTGGGTCACCCGCAAGCTTTGGGGAACCAAATTTGATGGGGAGAAAAAGGTCTCTCATCAGGAGATCGCCCAGGGGAATCAGCGTGTTATTGCTTTTGGGGTCGATCAGGATCAGGAGCTCTATTTCCTTCACCACGAAGAAGTCGGAACGATCCATCAACTGGTCCCTAACGAAGCGGTCAAATCCTATCGCCCCAATTTCCCCCGCAAGCTAAGCGAAACCGGAATCTTCCGCATGGCAGGTTCGAAACCAGCCGAACAGGTTCCCTCGCCTGGGGTGTATCCTTTTGCCATTAACGCGGAGAGATGGTCTGATCACGCGGTTGCCGAACGGTTTGTCGCGTTTCCCGGAACAAGTTCCGCCAAGGTCTATGATGGTTTCGTGCCCATCCCTGAGGTGTTTTTTAGCGGGCAGGTCTTTTTGCCCAAAAATGGAGTCCTTGTAAAAACCCTTTCCATGGACATGGCTGTGGGGGATCCTTCGACCCGTCGGCGTCTGGAGACCCAATTGCTCCATTTTGATGGCAAAAACTGGAATGCCTACACCTATGCCTGGAACGATGCCCAAACCGACGCGGATCTTGTCCCCGCATCGGGGATGGATCGTGCGATCAGCGTTGTGGATCCGGATGCCCCGGGAGGCAGGCGCCAGCAGACATGGCATTATCCGAGTCGGGCCCAGTGCATCACCTGTCACAATCCGTGGGTCGGTTATGCGCTAGCCTTTAATCCGCTCCAGTTAAGCCAACCCTCCGCCAACGGGACTGCGAAGGGTAAACAAATGGACGGATTAACCCAGTTGAAACAGTTGGGATTGGTGGAATTGTATCAAGCCAACGGAAACAAAAAAATCGACTCGTTTCCCCCTGTGCCCTCACACCACCAATTTGCCAATCCCCATGACACAGGCGCTTCATTTGCCGACCGGGCAAGGTCGTATCTGCATGTCAATTGTTCCCATTGCCATCAACCAAACGCAGGGGGATCGGTGGTGATTGATCTGCGCAAAAGCACTCCGGATGGAGAAACCAAAACCTTGGGGGTCAATCCCGTGCAGGGGGCGTTCAATATCCCTGCCGCCTCAATTATCTCGCCAGGGGATCCGTATCGTTCGACGCTCTATTACCGGATGGCCAAGACCGGCCCGGGGCATATGCCTCATATCGGTTCAGAACTTGTCGATTCGCGGGGGTTGGGCCTTGTACGCGATTGGATTGAACGAATTCCAACAGACAAGAGGGATCCTGAAGGTTATAAACAGCACCAATTGTTGGTGGACCAATGGAAAACCGTGCTTTCGACGGCCCCTTCAAAAAAGACCACCCGAAAGGAAGCCTTGTCGGCGTTGCTGGGATCCACAAGTGGCGCCTTGATGCTTGCCAGCGCTTTTGACCAAAAAGAGGGGGGGGAAAAGATCACTGATGAGCTACGAGCGGAAATCCTGGTGGTGGCAAAAACCTCGGACAACGCCGGAGTGCGCGATCTGTTTGAGCGCTTTTTACCCGAGGGAGAACGGGTCAAGCGATTGGGCACGGCAATCCAGCCGGAAAGGCTCCTTGCGCTGAAGGGGGATGTCGCCAAAGGTCGCGACCTCTTCTTAAAGGCGGGTGGATTGCAATGCGCCTCTTGTCACAAGATCCAAGGAACAGGAAGCACACTGGGCCCGGATCTAAGCGGAATTGGCAAGAAATATTCGCGGGCGCAGATTTTGGAAAGCATCCTGCAACCCTCCAAAAGCATTGAGCCCAAATATGCGACCTATCTTGTGGAAACACAGGATGGGAAAGTGGTAAGCGGGTTGTTGGCAAGCCGAACCCCAAAGGAGGTCGTCCTTCGCACGGCCCAGGACAAGGAAATCCGGCTTGACCCGAAACAAATCGTTTCCATGGATGTCCAGAAAACTTCGCAAATGCCCGAAATGCTTTTGCGCGATCTGACTCCGGAACAGGCTGTTTCGCTGATCGATTTTCTTGCCTCGCTGCAAAATTAAACCGGCCCGTAAATTTTTACACTTTGAATTGGAATTTGAAACGAAAGTGGGGCATTTGAACCTTAATTATTGCCTTTAATCCGTTTTATAAACGCTCTTTTTGCGGCCCGAATTGAAAAATTGGTTTGCAATAGATTACAAGCCAATTTACCAAAATGCCACGAGAAAATGTCATGCGCTTGCTTGAACTATTGGAAAAAAAACCTACTCTTTCTCCAATAAATAGAATTTCTAGTGAATCCTTTCCTTTCAAAGGCGTGTCATGAGCGAATCACAATCCCACCTACACAGAATACCCAGACAACACGGGCTCGATGCCTTGCGAGCGTTTGCCATGCTATTGGGTATCGCGCTTCATGGCGCGTTATCGTTTGCGGGAATTCCGTGGATCGTCCAGGATCTTCGGCCTGATGGAACTTTCATGTTGGTGTTCATGACAATCCATGGATTCCGCATGCAGCTTTTTATCCTGCTGAGTGGATATTTCACAATGATGTTGTGGCGTAAACGCGGCATGGCTGCGCTTTTGAAACAACGCGGATTGCGCGTGCTGCTTCCTTGTTTGATCGGACTTGTCACATTCATTCCCCTTCTTGGTTGGGTGTCCATGAAAGCGGGGGAAATATCCCGGGAACAGGATGCCAGTCGAAGAAAAACGACCGAAAAATCCGAGTTGCTCGAGGCAATTCGAAAAGATGATAACGAGGGAATCGGTCGACTTCTTGGTGCCGGAGCCAATCCCAACGAGAGTGATCCTGAATTTGGGGCGCCTGTTCTTACATGGGCGGCCAGGTACGGAGATCCAAAAATTATCAAACAGCTTTTGGACAAAGGGGCGGATGTCAATGCGCGTGACCGTGATGGGTACACAGCGCTACATAGCGCGGCGTTTCTGGGACATTATCGGGCTGTTGAACTTTTGGTGCAAAGTGGGGCAGACGCCAACGCGTTGGGCAAACAGAACGACACGCCGATGGATTCGACCCGGGCCGACTTTGGAACAACCACATTTATCGCAAATATCCTCCGGGTTCCCCTCCGCTCGGAAGACGAGTTGCAAGGTGATCGGGAGGAATGTCGCAAATTGCTTTCGCACCATACCAAGGAAAAACCCGGCGCCAATTCCGCGAAGGAAAAAGGAGTCTTTGAAAACGGACTCGATCAGGCGCGTAAAGGTTATGCGGGCTGGCTTTCCTCGGAAAGATTCCTGATCAATGTCGGTGGTGGCAGGGAGCCGTTCCATCTCGTTTTAACGTCCATTTTCCATCACCTTTGGTTTCTTTGGTTTCTTTGTTGGTTAGTTTTGTTGTTTGTTGTTTTCATAGCGATTGGCGGCGTAATTCATAAGATTTTTCCAAACCTGGCAATACCTTCCAGTTGGCTTATCTCCCCATTGCGCTGGCTATGGATACTGCCTTTGACGATGTTACCGCAATTGTTTATGGGTGTATTTCAACCTGGTTTTGGTCCAGATACTTCTGTTGGACTGATTCCCCAACCTCATGTGCTTTTTTATTATGCTGTTTTTTTTGGTTTTGGGGTTCTTTACTACGATTGTGATGACCGTGATGGGAAACTTGGCCAATATTGGAAATGGGCTTTGCCTTTGTCGATTTTGGTTGTGTTTCCGTTGGGATTGGTGACAGTTGGCAATGTGTTTGTGTCGGGGGTGTTTCAGGTCATCTATGCCTGGTCGGTATCGATTGGATGTATTGGACTATTCAACCGGTTGTTGACCCAGGAAAACAAAACCGTGCGCTATTTGTCCGATTCCGCCTATTGGCTTTACCTGGCGCATCTTCCACTCATTGTGTACATGCAGGTAGTAGTTCGGGATTGGGATCTGGCCGCATGGCCCAAGTTCCTGATCATTTGCACCCTTTGCACGGTACTTTTGCTGATCAGTTACCAATATTTGGTGAGGTACACGGTGATTGGACGGCTGCTAAATGGTCCACGCCTACGCCCCAAAGCGCCGGAAATTTCCATTCCGCAAACAACCTCATGACTAGGGGTTAAGTAAAGCGGCTGGACGGAAATCTTCAGATCCCTTGACAAGCTTTTTGATCAGGTGTACACTGTACAAAGGTACCTGCCTAAACACCTGTTCATGGAGTGTTGTCAATGTCTCGTCCCGTCTCGCACGACCAAGTCATGGAAGCCTTGGCCGCACCTTTTGAAGGAAACGAAATTCGCCACAAACCGGGTGTTGTCTCGGGGAGTCGCGCTCTGGCGATCCCCTATCTCGACGCCCGCGCCATCCAGGACCGCCTGGATGAGGTTATGGGTCTGGCTCATTGGCAGGACGAATATGAGTGTTTGCCTGATGGATCGGTCATTTGCCGACTCCGGATTCGGGTGGGCGAGGAGTGGATCACCAAGGTGGATGTCGGGGGACCGAGTGAACAGCCTGACGAAGGCGACCGCCGCAAAGCCGCTTTTTCCGATGCGCTCAAGCGGGCGGCGGTGAAGTTTGGCATTGGCCGATATCTGCATCGGCAAACACCCCAATGGCTGGACTTCGATCCGGTTCGCAAACAGTTTGTCCGCCACTCCCAAAATGGTGGGGGACATTCCAATGGCGGGGGCAACTCCAAGGCGGCGCCTTCCGGTGGCGGATATGGTACTCCCCGGCGCGAGATGAATTCCCGAACGGAACCGAGGGCGGAACATCGGCTCGAACCGAAAAGGGATTTTGCAGAAACCCGGCCTCAATCGCAAAGCGGTTCCCAAAACGGAAAAGCACTTCAACCCGTCTCAAGATAATTGGGACTGGTGTTCCCCGGGGGGGAGAAGCGTTCCCGGGGGTGGAGCCTGGTGAAATGGGATT
>CAMBMH010000118.1 GCA_945868575.1 Singulisphaera sp. GP187
AATCAACTAGGGGTTGGGCTTCATGCCTATGGCTTCAATAATGCGCTAGCTTCAGGCTGTACCACATTCTGGTTATCCCAGTTGTTCCTTGTCGTTTTGGCAATCATTGTGAGCCTCAAGGACCGCACAGATGCCTTGGCGGCGAGACAAAATCGGGGATAATCCAGTCCATATCCCCATTTGGGAGCATGGGAGCCGGGCATAGAATAGTGTCTCGGTTACCCTTTTGGCGGAGTCGCCCCATGTCTCCCTTGGCTCGTATTTTGTTTCCCTTTGTCTTTTCGGCACTCCTTCTTTTTATTAGCGAGGAAATCGCCGCATCCGCCCAAGCGCAAAACAAAACCCCATCGATTCCCGGTTACGAAACCCAAAAAATGGATGGGTTCACACTCTTCATCCATCCCGACGCGAAAAAGCACGAAGACGAATTCAAAAAGTCGCCGATGGAGGTCCTCAAACTCGAGCTGAAAATGCTCGGCCAGATCCTCAACAAAAGGGCTTTGGCCAAAGTACAGACTCTCCCTTTTTGGGTCGAATGGGACGAAGCACCCGAGGGCACCAACACGGGAGGTGCGACGGTGATTGCCTATTACCTTTCCGCGGACCTCCGGATGGCTCGTATCCGAGGCGAACACCCACTTCGCGCCCGGACCATCACCATTTGCAATCTCAAGACTCTGACCCGACTCCACCAGCCGGAAATCGATTCGGGGAAATGTATCCTGCTCCACGAGGTGGCCCACGCCGTCCATGACCAAATCATCGGTTTCGACAACCCGGATATCAACCTCGCATTCACCCAGGCGATGAATCGCAAGTTGTACCAGCCAGGTCTTTACATGACCTCCTCGGCAAGGGAGTTTTTCGCGGAACTGACCTGCTCCTACCTTGACCGCCTCGACCACTTTCCGCGAAATCGGGGTGACCTCAAAAAACATGATCCCGCGACCTTCAAACTCCTCGAACGGATCTGGAGCAGTTCCGCATCCGCCGAATCGGCGAAATCCACCACAGGCACAAAAAAAGACCCGCAGCTACAGGAATTGGCCGCCCTCAACCTGAAAGGGACCGAACCCGGCACCCCGGTACAGCGCAACGCACCCTCGTTTACCAACCGAAAGGGGAACCTTTTGGCGTTGGCGTTTTGGTTGGACAGCCAGCCTTCGACCTTGCAGGATCTGGATCGTCTGAAATACCTCCAGGCACGCCTTCCCGAAATGGGGATCGATATGCTCCTTGTTAGTCCCGCCGATTCCAGCCCAAGAACCTCCGCAAGGGTACTCAAGGACAGGGGAATCACCCTTCCCGCCTGTTCGGGCCTGTCCGGGGAGGTCGCGGTGGGACCGATTCGCCCTCCTGTTTTGATTGTTTTTGATGCACAGGGGAAAGCCATCTACAAAGGCCCGGACTTTGCCTCGGAATCGTTGCTTCGGCGACTGGCCATGAGTAGCAGGCTTGAGGAAGCGTTGGCAGATGCGGGACCAACCGAAACAATCAACAAGGAGGGGCCCGAAAAGTCGATGACCCCAAAGGAACGCCCCGAATGGGCGAGCGTACGGACCAACATCAAAAGGGGTGATGACCAGCCCTCGGTTATGCGCCTTGTCGCCCAATACACAAAGTCTCCTGATGATGACCTGGCCAGGCAGGCGAAAAAGGTGATGTCCCTCTGGGAAAAACCGATCACGAAACGATTGGAAGAACTGGAAAAGGACACCGAGGACGCGCCTGCGGAGGTCTATGGCGAGCTAAACCGGATCGCGGGCTTTTATAAAAATCTTGATGTAGGAAACCAGGCAAAGGATCTGGCTGAGGAAATCAAAGGCAACCCCGATGTCCAGATGGAAATCAAAGCACAGGTCCACCTTGATTTGATTCGCAAAGCCAAAGGTGTTCTGGATCGGATCCAGACCGCGGGGGGAATCCTTCCCCCTCAAGCGACTAATCAACTTTTGGTACTCCAAAATAATCTTAAAATACTCGAGGATAAATATCCCAACAGCCCATCCACACTGGAGGCGAAATCGATCGTCCGCAAATACATTCCTGCGGGAATGACCATTACCAACACACCCAATCGTCCACCGGGTCGCTAACAGGGTTGCGTTCCACGGCGCGGGATGGTGCCAAATCGCCTCAGCTTTGTTTTTTTGGTTTAAAAGTCGGTTGAATGGTTTAGTCAAGAGGGTACTAATTGCGCTTTAGGAGATCGTTTTTTGCCAGGACCTGATGGGCGCAATATTACCGGGGCCACTTATGGGGGCTCGGCTGGACCGGACGGCCGAGTTCCCCCTCAAGCAGTTGAACATGGGGATTCCCGGCCCCATGTTCACCAGAACCTTGGCGTCGTGCGCTTCGGGTGCTCCAACTCCACCTTCGCAAATAATTGCGAAACAGAGCGCGCCCGGCGCCTTTGGACCCTGGAATTGGACCTTTTTGGAGAGGTCCATGGACTTGGCCCGCCTTGCAATGCGGGGTGGTTTAGCCTGTCGAGGTTGGTCCCGGCCCACCACCAATAAGCCCAATGCCGCAGAATGCGGCCGATCCCACCACGGCGCACCGGTGCAGGACCTTTGACAATTATGGCACCCAAATCACAAACCGTCGCCTGTCCAGGAACAATTATTCTTAAAATCAAACGAAATAACGGTTTAAGACAAAACTTGTCAAGCGCTCCATAGGGAATTTCTGGCAGCTGAATTTCCTTCAAGCCCCATCACATACCAAAGCGGGCTTCTGGAATATTTCCTGGAATATTCTTCAGGGGTTCAATTTTATTCGAAACCTTAGCTGTGCGTCCGGGTTGAATAAGATAGTCATCAATGCATCCCTGTTTAGGGAAGTGCGTTGCGAATCCATTTCACCAAAGGAGTTCCCCAATGTTCCGCCGTATTGTTGCTTCCATAGCCGTTGTTTTTGTTGGCGTCATTGGCCTCATCGCCGCCGAAGTCAAAGGCAAGCTCGTCAAGATCGACGACACCGCGAAAACCATCACCATCAAAGTCGAAGAAGACGAAAAGACCTTCACCTACAACTCCGACACCAAGTTTGTATCCGCCAAGGGAAAAGAACTTAACGAAGAAGCCAAAAAGAAGTTGTTCGAAGCCAAAGCCAGCAAAAAGGGTGGCCGCGAAGTAACCGTAATCACCGAAAAGAAGGGCGAAAAGGACATCGTCACCGAAGTCAAAGTCGCCGCAGGGAAGAAAAAGGACGCCAAGTAAGGTCCTTTGGACTACTCTGGACGGAATGGATTCCGGTTTGGGCCATGGCGGAAACTTTCCGTTATGGTCTTTCTTTTTTACGGTGCAAATCTGACGGATCCTTTCTAACCCAACGACAAGAACTACCTCCTGTTTTGGACCCTCTGATGTATCCATACTTTCCGGTTAATCGCCTTTTTGGCTCACTCCTTGTTTGTCTTCTCTCCTTCGTCCACAATTTTGTGCAAGCGGAAAGCGCGAAACCCAAAGCGTTGAAATTGGGCACACTCCCCGTTAACCGGATTCTGGTGCTGGGCAATAGCGTCACTCTCCATCCCCCTGCCCCAAACATAGGCTGGACCGGCAATTGGGGAATGGCAGCAAGCGCCGAGGAAAAGGACTTCGTTCATCTTCTCATTGCTGATATCGCCAAAAAAGCGGGAGGCCAACCCGAATTCCTTGCAAAAAACACCGCCGATTTCGAACGCAAACAGACCGATTTTGATTTGAAAAAAGGCCTTGCCGACGCACGCGCCTTCCGTCCGGATATTGTGATTGTTGCCATCGGCGCCAATGCCCCGAATCCGGAAACCCCCGAAGCCAAAGCCCGCTGGAAAGCCGCTTTTGAGGCACTTCTTAAGGAGATTCAGTCCTGGGACAAACCAAGGATTTTTGTCCGTTCCGAGTTCTGGTTTTCCCCCATCAAGGAAGGGGTGATGAAAGAAGCATGCCTCCAGGCCGGAGGCGTTTATGTCGACATGTGTCGGACAGATTTGGTTGAGAAATTTGCGGCACGCTCGGAACGAAAATTCGACCATGCAGGCGTGGCCGGACATCCGGGTGACAATGGGATGCGTGTTATCGCGGACTCCCTATTTGATGCGATGGAACTCACAGGTGAAACCAAAACGCGGGAAACCTATGCTCAAAAACGAGGCAAGGAATTACCAGATGAACTGGAAAAGTTGGCGAAAACACCCATCCCCCTCCCCAAAGGAACGATACTTTTCACGGGAAGCTCCTCGGTCCGACTCTGGGATCTGCAAAAAGCGTTTCCCGACCTGAAAACGGTCAATCATGGGTTTGGCGGGTCGATTACCTCTGAACTGGTCCAGAACGCAAAGAGCCTAGTCTTGCGCCACAAACCGGAAGTCCTGGTGATCTATGAAGGGGACAACGAACTTGCGGTTGGTTTTTCTACAGAGGAAATCGCCAACAAGTACCAGGAGCTTTTTGATCTTTTGAGTCGTGAGCTTCCCCGAACCAAGGTCTTTTGTCTGTCGGTCAAGCCGAGCCCCAGCCGCATGATCCTGATCGAAAAACAACGCGCATGCAACAAGCTTTTGGAAGCCCTTTGCAAGAAATATTCCACTGTCCAATTTGTCGATATGTTTTCGCCTTTGTTGGACGAAAACGGCAAACCATGGCTGAACGATTACCAGGAAGACCGATTACACCTGTCCGAAAAGGGATATGCCCGTTGGAACTCGGTCCTTGGCCCGATTCTTCGGGAACAATCCAAAGCCTCCTTTTCCAAACCATAGACTTGTCCCTTATGATCAAATCCATTTGATCAGGGATCAAATAGTATTCGCTTTCAGGATGCTTTGGCTTGTTCGGCCAACCCGCTTTTTCAACCCAGGAACGCAAGAAGCGATCGGAATACCGGATTCGTGAAAGCCATGCAGCAGCGCAAAGGAGTTACAGCTATCCCCGATTTCACGCAGGTCTTCTTGCCCAAAAGGGAACTTTGCTCCGTTAATCCCGCCGCGAAAGCAATGAAAAAGGCAGAGATTTATGATTCAGGAACTTTGTATCGGGACTTATTCGCAGATGCGGGCCCCGCTTGTTGCCCCCGGACCCGTTGCAGCCTAATCTTTCATTGTGGAAGTGGGTGGAAGTTTTTGCGTATTTCGGGAAGATTTCCTGTCGAATGCGTTTCCAGCCCAAAATCCTTAAGCCGAAATCAGGCATCCCCAGGAAAGTCCGGACTGGCATGACGAATTCCTCGATCCCAAAAATCCTGATCGCAGATGACAATCCCCAGGGCGCGGAGCTTCTGGAAGTCTACCTTGCTGGTTTTCCCTGTGAAACCAAAGTCGTTCATGATGGCGAACAGGCCCTGAAAGAGGTCGACTCCTTTCGGCCCGATCTGGTTCTTTTGGACATTATGATGCCCAAAATCAGCGGTTTCGAAGTGTGCAAGCGCCTTCGCGCCGATGAAAAGCTCCGAGGCACCCGGGTCATCATGGTGACCGCCCTTGACCAGGACGCGGATGCCGAGCGTGCGGTGGAAGCCGGAGCAGACGATTTTATCTCCAAACCAATTCCCAAAGGCGACCTGATCCTTCGGGTCAAGGCGTTACTTTCGGTTGATTCCAGTGCTTCCGACCTAAAGCGTACTCTCGGTTTCCTTGAAGCGGTTCAAACGGGCAAAGCCTAGCCCACCCTTTCCTTTTTTCCCGCTTTTTTGGGGATCCCGGACATGTCCGTCGCCCATGTTGTTTTATTGCCCAAAAAGGCCCGTCCCTTTTATGGCCGCCATCCTTGGGTTTTCCCGGGTGCCATCTCCCATATCGAAGGAGATCCCGAGGATGGGGATGAGGTGATCCTGATCGCCCACGGTGGCCAACCCGTAGCGAGGGGATTTTTCAACAGCCAAAGCAAGCTGCGTGTTCGACTTTATTCCTGGAAACCAGAGCTTCCGATAGATCGGGCCTTTTTTCACGAAAAAATCAGCGAAGCCGTGCGCCTTCGCGATGATCTTGGGCTCATGGATCCCGATGGTGCCTGCCGCCTGGTCAACTCGGAGGGAGATGGGCTTTCAGGGTTGACCATCGACCGATTTGGTGGATGGCTTACAGTCCAATTGACCTCGCTTGGCCTCGCCAAGCGCAAGGATATGATTGTCGAATGCCTCCTGGATATTGTCCGGCCTCGGGGGATCTATTTACGAACCGAAAAGGGTGTGAGCCAACTGGAAGGACTCGACCTTCGCGATGGTCCGGTTTGGGGCGAAGAGCCAACAGGCCCGGTTCGAATCAAGGAAGCTGGTCTGGAGATTTTTGCCCACCTTACCGAGGGTCAAAAGACAGGCTACTACCTCGATCAGCGCGACAACAGGCAACTTGCGGGTCGCCTTGCCCACGGGCGCACCGTTCTGGATGCATTTTGCTATAGCGGTGGTTTCGCACTTCATGCGGCAAAATCGGGAGCAAAATCGGTGGTCGCTCTCGATCAGTCCGAGGGCGCCCTGGACCTGGCCCGGAAGAACGCTTCGCACAACGGTTTCTCCATCGAATTCCACAAGGCCGAGGTTTTCGCCGAACTGGCCAGACGCAAGGAAGCTGGAGAGAAATATGGGATGGTGATCCTGGACCCGCCCAAATTCGCCCGTCATAGGGGCGCGGTGGAAGATGCCCTTGCGGGATATCGCCGCCTGCAAACCTTGGGAATTGAACTTCTTGAGCCCGAGGGCTATCTGGTCATTTGTTGTTGCTCAGGGCTAATCGCTATGGAGCAACTTGAGGAGATCGTCCAACAGGTCTCAACCACCCTCAAAAGGGAAGTCCAGCTCCTGTCGAGGACGGGAGCCGCGCCGGACCATCCCATATCGATCACCTGCCGGGAATCGGGCTACCTGAAATGCTTGATAATGCGGGTTCTGGACAAATCAAGATAGATGGGAAGTTTGGGAAGAATTAATTTGCCGTCAATCATGGGAAACAGGTGAAAAAAATAGGAAATTATGTCCTTTATGGGGTTTGTTACCTAAACTGATGTTGACGGCATACTAGTCTTTTGCCACCTTACAATTACTCCAGACTGGAACTTGATAGGTACCAGTTTTCAGGCCGGGCCGCACTGGGCGTTTTGCGAGCTCCAAGTCATCATCAAACGCCCCCTCAGGATGTACCACTAAATGCTGCACTTTGTTCGCAAAACCTGGCTCTACTCGGCCGTTGCTGTTGCCACTCTTGGCGGCTTTTTGGCCAACCCCGCCCACGCGGTTGATGTGGACAAGCTGATTCCCGCCGATGCGGAATCCGTAGTCAGCATCCAGTTCAAGCAAATTCTTGAAGCACCAATTCTCAAAAAGTTCGGTATTGATGGTCTTGCCCGTCTTGCCGTTGAAGCCAACGAAGATGCCCAAAAGCTTATCAAGCAAACTGGCATCAACCCCTTCACCGACATCGACTCCCTGACCATTAGCAGCTCCGGCAACCCCGAAAAGGGTATCAAGGCGGTTGTGATTCTCCGAGGCAAATTCAATCCCGACAAGATTTCCAAGACTGTCGAAGAAAAGGCCAAGGAAGTCGGAACCGAAGTAAAGAAGATCAACGAAGGTGGCAAAACGATTTGGACCGCTGCCGCCCAAGGCCAGGAAGTGTTTCTTGCGTTCGTGGACAACAATGCAATCGTTGCTTCGACCATAAAGGACAATGTAATCTCCGCCCTCAAGGGTGGTCGTGGTTCCTCCGAGAAGTTCGCGCCTTCGATGGAAGCCGGACTTGCCAAGCTTTCAGGCAAGGATATTCTCTGGAGCGTCTCGATCATCACCGAAGAAGCGCGCAAGCAAATGGCAAGCAATGACCAATTCAAGGAAATCGGCGAAAACCTTGATTCAGTCACCATGACCCTCGGTCTCACCGATGTTGCCAAGATGTCCATGACCGCTTTCACCAAGGACGAAAAGACCGCTGGCAAAATCAAGGACCTCATCACCCAACAAGGTATCCCCTTTGCCAAGCTGATGTCTTCCGGCGATCCAAAGAACGCCAAGAATGTTGGCAAGGTTCTTGACGCCCTGAAGGTTGACTCCAAGGAAAAGTCTGTAAGCGTTCAGCTTCAGGTAACCGAAGACGATATCCGCAAGATGATCAACCCCGGCGAATAATTTTGAATTGAACCATTGAAACATGAAAGGCTTCGGGAATTTTTCCCGGAGCCTTTTGTATTTCCGGAGCATTTCATCCAAGGGTCCACCGATGAGCAAGTCACTTTTTTTGGGCCTATTTTTTTTGATGGGCGTCGTGTGGGGAACGGGAAACTCCTTTGGCGCAGAGGCCGTTTTGGCACCTGTGGCTTATCGGGCTGGCGCGGCAAAAGTCGATATCACACCAAAAACCTATGGCCCCATGTGGGGGTATGGTGCACGGGGAAAAACCCGCGCAACAGGAACGATCGCGCCCCTTCAGGCCCGGGCATTGGTCATCCATGATGGAACATCGGCAATTGCCCTGGTATCGCTGGACCTTGGACGAGCACCCGTGGATCCGATTGTCAAACGGATTCGGGAAAAAGCGAAGACATATGGCATAACATCGCTCTTTCTTGTCGGAAGCCACACCCATCACGGCCCCGCCATGGAAAGCGAACAGGGCGGGGCATGGCCGGAATGGAAGGTATGGCATGAACAGTTGGAGGAATCCCTAAATCAGGTGATCTCCGAAGCGGGGAAAAACCTGACCGGATGTACCATCAGGGTCGCCTCAGAAGAGACGCCCCTCAATCGCAATCGTCACGACAAGGGAACAAATCCCCCCCGTGATGGGAGGCTGACTGTTTTGGTGGTCGATTCCGAAGCGGGAAAGCCCCTTGCTCGCGCAGTCCATTTTTCCGCCCACTCGGTGCTCACCCCGGGAACCGACCTTCGTTTTGGGCCTGATTGGCCTGGAGAAATGGCCCGTATTCTGGAAGATCGCGAAAAAGCCCCGGTCCTATTCCTCCAGGGGGCAGCGGGGGACTTGTCCCCAAACATGGGTGGGGCCATTTCCCAGCAAGGCGCAACGGCCTTTGACCCCAAGGAACCGACATGGAAAAACTTTGGCCTGGCCATGGCCAACAAAGTGAGTGAAATGATTCCCCTGGCAAAGCCGCTCAATCCGGGAACTGTCCGAGGCCACCGGGAACGGATACACCTTCCGGTTCGAATGGATACACGGAACCCTTTTTTTCGGCTTACACTTGGAAGGGCGTTTTATCCGGAACTTGTGGTCCACTATGAACGCGAATACCGCGAAGGGATCACAACCCCGTTGGAAGTTGCGCTACTTGGTTCAGGACTGGCTTTTGTGGGAATTGCCGGAGAACCCTTTTGCAGTCATGCGCTCGAACTTCAAAGACGCTTCCCCTCGGCGCGGGTGCTTACGCTGGGATATTGCAATGAATATCACCAATATTTCCCAACCATTGAGGCCATTGCCAAGGGCGGCTATGGGACGGAGCCGTACATTGCCTCGTCCGGTGCCGGTTCTGGCGAATTTTTGTTCAATAGGGCACTTTATAACCTGTACAAGTTAACAGGTGCCATCCTTCCCGGTATCCCGACCGAAAGCGGTCCATTTAAAGTATTAATTGATTGACAAAGCATTGCCATAAATCGTAGAATCAAATAGAGAATTTGCGCGTGACCAGTCAAATCTAACCTGGTTTGCGCTCCAAGGATGGTTTTCAAAGGCTGGTTCAGGAGGAACCAATCGGGCTTTGCTTGTGTTTTGAGATTACCCAAAGTGTTGGCCAGAGCAAGGTTACGGAGAAAAAATGATTCAGGGTCCCGATAAGGACGAAACCCTGAGCCCAAGCATAAAGTTTGGGTCCGCTGATGTTGTAACCACAAATTCCTCCCAGTCGGCCGAATCCGATTCCCAAAAATCGGTGAATTCCACCGAAGATTCCCCAACCGTTGTTTCCAAAAAGGGTTCCGGAGATCCGTCGGCGCCCAGCAAGACTGGCATTGCCGCGCTTCTTAAAGGCGCCCGGCTGGCCCATTTTGAGTTAATCAGCCCACTTGGCTCGGGCGGTATGGCTGCGGTCCTTTTGGCCCGTGACACGCAATTGGACCGACAGGTCGCCCTGAAAATTCTCCCCCCTGATAACGCAGCCGATCCTGAAAGCATCCTTCGCTTTCAACAGGAGGCTCGCAGCGCCGCCAAATTGGACCATGACCATATCGTCAGGGTTTTCTTTTGTGGTGAAGATCAGGGGCTGCATTTTATTGCGTTTGAATTTGTCGAAGGCGAGACCCTCAAGGCGCTGCTTGACCGCAAGGGGCGCGTGGGCGAGGAAGAGGCGCTGGTTTATCTCGAACAGCTAGCCCTTGCGCTTGACCATGCCTCCGAGCGGGGGGTCGTCCATCGGGACATCAAACCCTCGAACATCCTGATCACGCCCAATGGCAAAGCCAAACTTTTGGACATGGGTTTGGCCCGGTCGTTTGGTCCGCGTGACAACGGTTTGACCCAATCCGGGGTGACCCTTGGGACTTTCGATTACATCTCGCCTGAACAAGCCCTTGATCCGCGCAAGGCCGACCCCCGCAGCGACATCTATTCCCTTGGCTGCACCTTTTATCACATTTTAACGGGCAAATGTCCTGTTCCGGATGGCCCGCCCGCGATGAAGCTCGCACATCACCAACAGGTCATGCCCCGTGATCCCCGTGAGATTGTTCCCAGCCTGGATTTGCGCCTTGTCCGCCTGCTTGCGGACATGATGAACAAGGATCCGGGACTGCGACCTCAAAGCGCCCGCGCCCTGCTCGAACGGGTGAACGGGATTCGTTCGCACGCGCCTTCCAATATACGCTTTTGGAAATCCGCGAAATCCGTATGGCCTGGCATCGTCGGCCCGGTCAAACGGGACGGATCCGCCCGGTTGGCTGTCGGTAGCCTGGCTTTGGCAATTTTGCTTTTCGTCGGCGCCATTGCAGCCAACAGCATTCTAAACCCTCCCCAGGGTGTCAACGAAGGGGAAGCCCTGCTTCCGGAAGCCCCGGTGGCAAAACGGAACGCCGCGGATGTCCGGGCCAAAGTTGCCCGGTGGCAACCCTTGGTTCCGCGGCTGGCTGATTTGAACGAATGGCTCGCCACTCAACAGTCGACATCCGAACTGGAATTGATCCTGAACGGCGATCTGGACATTTCGGGTTCGGAAAACTCCAAATCCAGCCCGGTCATCCAGGCCAAACGGGTTGCCATTCGCGCGGCGGATCCATCGCGCCCCGCACGGATTATCTACCGCCATCAGGGATCATCTACTGTTGTTGGGGAAAATATTGTTGCTTTGGGGATTGAGGCGGAAACAATAGAGATTCTTGATGTCCACTTTGTCATTGATGCCCGTTTGGCCAATGACAACATGGAGGCCCTGCGCTTGCGCCCCCGTCGCGAGGCACACCTTCGAAGGTGTGTCTTCCAGCAGGCGCGCCCTTCCAGGGACGATCGGCTACGCCTGGCTTCGCTGCATCTGGACAATCCTGACAATTCCGAACCAATTGTTCGCTTGCAGGAGTGTGTGTTCCTGGGGTTTGGCGATCTCGAGTCGCAAATTCTTCCCGGTGGCGGGGAAAGGCTTTCCCTTCACGATGCAAAAGCGGGCGGACAGGACGCCATCGTCCGAAACGGCGATCTGGACCTATATATGGAACAGTGCGCCATCGGCCCCCACTTGCGCCTGATCACCCTCGGGGCGGCATCTGGTCGTCAGGAGACAGCTTTGCGTATGACCCAATCGACAGCGATTTTAGGTCCCAAATCAGAGTTTTTCTGCATCGATCCCATGGCGCATACCGCGATCAGCCTAGGCTATTCACTTGTCGCCCTTCTCGATGAAGGACG
>CAMBMH010000119.1 GCA_945868575.1 Singulisphaera sp. GP187
AGTTCCTCAGTTTGGGATACATGCTCGAATCCGCGGCGAGAGTGGCACGCTCCGGACGAATACGGGACGGATTTATTGGTATCAGAACCGCCTCAAAGGTCGGCAAAGCGGTGTCTGCCATTTGGATTCTACTTCTCCCGTTGCGTTACCTGAGTGATGTTGCATTCGCGGCGCAAATTATCAATCCCGATGGCCGAAACGCGGCGATACTCCGGTTCTGGGCACTAATTCTGACGATATTGGTCGGTTGTCACATTGTGTTCGCATTGGCAAGAGGCGGGCGAATTCGTCACTTCCTTTGGCCTTTCAATTTTTTGGGCGTTTACAGGGAAATTCGTAAAGGAAAAGCCTATTCTCGCGCCCGGGATACGACCCTTTTTCAGATCGGTGCGCTCAGGCTTCCCTATTATTTTTGGCTTGGGATTCGCGGCTTTGCAGGAGCTTTTCTATGGCTGGTTATCCCGATTAGTCTTTTGGCGTTTGGTCAGGCCAAAACGCCGATTGCTCCTATTTTTGGATTCCTTGGGGCGTTCCTTTTGGCGATTGTGGTTCTACACCTCCCTTTGCTCCAAACCCGAATGGCTGTGGAAAACCGTTTTCGCACGGTGTTCGATTTCTGGGGGGCAAGACGGGCCTACACCCGGGCACCCTGGGCATGTAGTTTTGCCCTCATTTTGACCCTGGCTTTTGCCCTTCCCCTTTACTTGCTCAAAATTGAAGTGATTCCGCAAGAGGCCCTCTGGTTGCCCACTCTGTTTTTCATCCTGTTTATCTTTCCAGCCCGGTTGATCACAGGCTGGGCGGTTGGGCGAACCCTGAAGAGGGAAAAGCCCCGCCATTGGTTTTTTCGTTGGACGGGTAGATTGCCCCTACTTCCGGCTATACTGATTTATCTATTATTTGTATTTTTTTCACAATATACAAGCTGGAATGGAATCGGAAGCCTTTATGAACAACACGCCTTCCTTTTGCCTGTTCCGTTTTTCGGAATGTAAGGTAAACCGGCGGATTTTGCCTCCGGGTGCCGTGGGATTTGGAAAAGAAACTACTGTTTACCCGGGGAAAACAGGGTAGTTCGGGAAATCTGGCTCCATCCGCTTGCCTATCAGGCCATCGGGGGTAAGATATCAACTCACAAGGACAAGCTTCTTGGGAAAAAATGATCGCGGCGTGGAGCAGGGGTAGCTCGCCAGGCTCATAACCTGGAGGTCACAGGTTCAAATCCTGTCGCCGCAACTGAAATCTCTCAGGAGTCTTTCCTGAGAGATTTTTTTTTGCTCATATCATTTCCCGACCCCAAGTTCCTTTTTTGCTCCGCAATTGCCGATAAAGTTAAGCAGGCAAAGGTTTCTTACCCAAACCTCCTTGTATGCCGGAAGTAAATCTTTGCCCCATTTTCGAAAAGAGACCTTGACTCCCTCTACACACAATATTCATAAAGCTTCTCGACTTACCCATTCCCCTGGGAGGGTTGAACGATGTCCCGTTTTGCTGGGTCAATTATCCACGAATCCGGTCCGAACAAGCCGAAAGTATCCTCGCTGCTAAGCCTTCCCAAACGGATCCTTGGCTTACTTTGGTGGGGAACCCCTGAGTTAAGTGCCACCTACTCGATTTTCGCCGACATTTATGGAACCGTGGATATCCTCAAACTCGATTACGACTTGGTTGCGGGAAAACCGTTCGATTTCCAGATCCGGGTCAGGAATTCGGAAAATGGTATTTGGCCGCAACATGGTAAAATCGACATTCATTTGCGATGGACCACCCCCAAAACTGATGGAACAGATTCCCTCCTGATCGAATCCTGGAACCACCGTCTCCCCTGCCTCCATCCGGGTGACTCCGAATGGATTGAGGCAACTTCAACGGTTCCTGAAAATGCCCCAGCAGATGTTTTTGTGGAGTTTTACATTTCCAGCCTGGAGGGCGTCTGGAGAAATGAAATTGGATCTGAAACCCGGATACCACGAATCGTAAGACCCCGCGACATCCTTGGTTTCAAAAATCCGGTTCAAACCAATCCAACCCAGAATAAGGCTTCAAGGGCTGCGTAGCCCAAATGCCCTGGCACAAACCGCCCCTGTCAAAGATGCCCCTTTAAAGGCTCAGGACATGCCCGGACCAGAAAAATTACCCAAATGAAATTACAAGCTTGGGGAAAACAGGGCGAATGAGCTAATTTTTGCTATTTTAATATAGAAAAAACACACTAAGATATCTAATTGTTTGTTTGTTTTTAGTCATCCAACGAAGAAATCGAACCGCTGCGAGGATTGCCTCAAGCCTTTCTCTCCCCCCAATCCTGGTGCTTGACACCTTCCCCTCAAATCCGTTAATACTGTGAGGTTAGAGAATTTTCCCAGCAACCATGCAAGGCAGGAGGCCGCATGAGGGTCCTTGTCGGCGTTCGTTGCCTCAAGCATCGCAAAGCAGGCATCGGCCATCACACGGTGGAACTGGTTGCAGCCCTTCGTGAACTGGAACTTTGCGGCAAAATTGGCACCTTCCCTGGACCTTTGCTGCTTGAGGGTGTCCGGACCTGGTATGAATACGCCCCGGCCCTGAAGCGACGCCTTTGTTCTCTTTTGGGTCGAAGCCCCAAACCAAACGCGACCACTCCCCTCGAAGGACGCCAAAATGCGACCTTCTCCGTTTCGCATGGTCATGTTGATTACCAGGCAAAAGTTAGCCAACCGACCAGCGATGAGATCGAGGACCAAACCCGACGCCAGCGCGCCCCTTGGCTTTTCCGTCAGGGAGCCCGGCTGGCCAAAGGTGTTTATTCCCAGCAGTTGAGAGCGGCTTTTAACCCCGCAAATTTTGATCTTTACCACGAACCGAACTATTTTCCTGTACCTTGTGAACTCCCTACGATTGTGACAATTCACGACCTTTCCTCAATCCTTCATCCGGATTGGCATCCGGCGGAACGGGTGCGAATGCACGAGGAACTTTTCGACCGACTGATTCCCTCGGCAACCCATTTCCTTACCGTTTCCGAACATGTCAAAAACCAAATGAAACAACATTTGGGTATCAGCGAGGAAAGGATTCATGTCAGCTATAACGGCGTTCGCAAAAATCTGAAACCATTATCCCCCATCGAACTGACCGCAGGCCTTTCCCGGTTGGGACTCAAACCAGGCTATTTCCTTCATGTGGGAACCATCGAACCCCGCAAGAACCTGTCTCTTCTGATGCGAGCCTGGGAAGACCTTCCCACGGAAATCCGCGAGCGACACCCCTTGGTTCTGGCGGGAGCCGTAGGCTGGAAGGACCGCGAGGAAATCGAATGGATTGACCGGTTGAAGGATAAAGGGCTAGTCCATCTGGGTTATGTACCCGAGCGGGATTTAGCCTGTTTGTATGGCGGGGCCCTGGCCCTTGCGTTTCCCTCCCATGATGAGGGTTTCGGCATGCCCGTTATCGAGATGCTCGCTTGCGGAGGCGCTGTAATCGCCGCCCCGGCTGGCGCAGTTGAGGAAATCGCTGGACACGGGATCCACCTCATCCGTTCGGGGGATATTTCCACCTGGCGGGATACCCTTGCCCGGTTGGCAACCGACCACGATTTTTTGAAAGGGCTCAAAATCAAATCCCGGGAAACCGCCGCTCCCTACACATGGGAGGCGTGTGCCCGGCAAACCTTGCGGGCTTACCAAGCATTGCTGGACAGTCCATCCCGATCAGCCAGAAAAAAACTATTGTCAGGAAACGCAGCATGAGCGGGCAAAAAGACGAACTGATTTCTTGGAGACAATCCGGATCAGAAATATCCAGAGAACTGGGCAGGGCGGTTCCGATGACCCCCGCAGATTTCAAGGCATGGCAGAGAGACACGCTGGGACAGCTTCACCTCAATTGCCAATTGCGGTGGGAAGAGCATATAGCAAGCGCTGATCGCGATCTCGTTTTGCGACTTTATAACCTGCGCGAAGGGCTCTTCCCGTCGGGCACTTTTCGCCGCCGCATGGTGGACAAGGCCCGCGATGTTCTCACAGGGCTTTACGACCACATCACCAGCGTCCATCGAAACAGGAAACTTTCACGACGGACCATGAAACATGGTTACGAGGCGTGGATACGCGAGGTCGAGGCGGCCTCGCTCAGTTTGTCCAAACCCGGCCAAACAGGATCCTTCACCCTGGTGATCGCTCCATCGCGACTCGCGCCAGGGGATCATCATTCCGCCAGTGATTTGCTTGGCACCCTACAAAGCATCGAGGAACAAACCATTTCCGAATGGTCCGCCATTGTCATGGTGGAGGCTTCGCAAAAAACGGAGCTGGGGGCCCATGTCCGGGACCCAAGACTAAAGGTTGTTTCCTTTGGGCCCGGAGAGGACTGGCGTGCCCGGGCGTGGAACCTCATTGAGGGAAAAGCCGACCAGAAGCACTGGTTGGGTCTGATTCATCCAGGCGATCGCCTTCATGCTAGAGCCCTGGAACAATTCCTGGCCCGCGCCGAAGAATGTACTCATGCCGGAATTCTTTTTTCCGATGAGGATGAGCTGGAACATCGTCGGGGAAAAAGGTTTCGCCCCTGGTTCAAACCCGATTTTGATCCGGAATCCCTAATGGAGACCCGGGCCCTGGGCTCCTCATGGGTTGTCCGAACCGATCTGGTTCGCAACACAGGTGGCTGGAATGCAGACCCTTGCGGTTCCGACCCCGAACAGGATCTTTTTTGGAAGCTAATTGCGACCGGAAAAAATGTCGAGCACATCCATCAGGTCCTTTTGCACCGGTCAGGCCCAATTGCGCATGGGGATACCCAATCCATGGTCCAGTCTGCCCAAAAGGCGGCAATCCTCCTTGGTCGCAATATCGTGATTAATCCCGGGATTTTCCAAGGAACTTGCGAAGTTCGTCCGGCCCAATCCCGCCAGCCTCGGGTTAGCGTTATGATTCCCAACCGGGATCAGGCGACAATGCTAAAGGATTGCACGGACACCCTTTTCGCGACGGGCTATCCCAATCTGGAAATTTTGATCGTGGAAAACGGAAGCCGCGAGCAGGCAACCCACGATCTCTACCGCGAACTTGAAGCAACCGGAAAGGTTCGCATTCTCCCATGGACCGAATCCTTTAATTACTCCGGCGTAAACAATTACGCCGCACAAAATGCCTCAGGCGAACTGTTGCTTTTGCTGAATAATGATGTGACTGCCACGGACACCTCATGGCTTATGCGTTTGGTTGAACAGGCCCAGGAACCGGGAATCGGCGCCGTTGGGCCGACGCTACTCTATCCGGATGGACGGATCCAGCATGCCGGATGCGTCTTCGGCGTCGAGGATTCCGTCGGACACCGCCTCCGCTTTGCCGATCCAAAAACCCGGGGTTATGGCGATTTCCTTGCGGTCACACGCCAAATCAGCGCGGTCACGGGAGCTTGCCTCATGGTAACCAAAAAGGCCTATTTCGAAGTTGGCGGGATGGATGAATATCTCGGCCTGACTTTCAATGACATCGATTTTTGCCTCAAATTAACCCGGGCAGGTCTGCGCAACATTTATCTTGCCCGAGCTTCGCTCATCCACCACGAATGCGTCACAAGAGGCCAGGACCTAACGCCGCCCAAGCGTGCCAGGATGAATTGCGAAATGGAATATTTTGTTCGCAAATGGGGCAAAATGGCCGAATTCGATCCTTTCCACAGTCCATACCTGACCAGTATGTTCAACACACTTTGGCTCAAGCCCGGGATACCTTCCCTGAACCGTGGCTTGCCCCAAATGCCCACGATCCAGTCGGAGTCGAAAAATGTTGCAGCTTGATAAAAAAATCCGAAAGGTCGTCGCAATGTTGGGGATCACACCGAATTCCCCAATTTTCAAGTCGATGCTCCAAATTCGCGATCGTTATATCACCCCAATGAGGGAGCGATATGGCCGTATTCGAGTTTGGTGGAAATCCCGACGGGAAAAAGCGCTTAATCCCCATTCCCGAACGGAGATGAGTAAGCTTTTGGTGGAGTTTGGACAGGCTCCACTGGAAACGGTTCCATTCCTGATTTCCGCTTCCGCATCGGACCAGGTGATGGCGGAACGGCTCATCTTGGCCATTCTGATTGATCGTCCCGACTTGCGCGACCGCTTTCCTCAGGCGCTACACCATGGAGCCAACGGACCCTTTGCGACCTGGCTTTCCGGAGCCGGTGCGAAGGAGCTTGGACTGGATTCGAATGTGGTTGCGCATTTGAAAAAAGCCTTCCAGCGCCATCCCGGGGCCCATGCACGAAAACTTTATGATCACCATAATGGTTTGCGCGAACGCATCCCCCACGCTTTTACCGCTCCCTATTGGGCGGCTTTTGCGGAATGGCTGATTCGCAGCGGAATACCAGTTCACGGCATCAAGGTCGAAGATGTCATCTGGTTTCTGGTCGAGGCAGGCGAGGACCCCTCGTTTGGAATTATTGATTCCTGGTTGCGTTCGCGCGATTGGCAAAAGCGATGGCCCGACGCGCTAAAGCCAGGGGGTTGCCCGAAAATGGAACGCGAACTTCCCAAATTGGAATTGGGATTTGCCAAGCTTCGTGACCGATGGAATCTGGATCCCGGTGCACAGGTTCGACCCGTTGATACTGTCCGTAATCTGGAGGGTAATGCCCGTTTCGATGGAAAAGGGCCAGGAATCAACATCATAGGTCACTTCTGCTATCCTTCTGGTCTCCGTGAAGCGGCCGTCCAAATGGGTCGCGCCCTGGTTCGGGCTGGTGGAGGCATCAGCCTCCGCGATTTCCCCGCATCCGTTGAGGCAGATCTTGCGGTTCGCGACCAATACATGGGCACCGAGGCATGGCCCGTTACCGCTTGCGTTCTTTCCCCGGATCAGACCCTTGGTGAAATCTCCTGGTGGTCTGGCCTGGATATGCCGACTGGTCGTGACCGTGTCGCAGTCTGGTATTGGGAACTCGAGGAAGTGCCTCAAGGATGGGTTCCTCGCGCAAGGGAATTTACCGAACTCTGGGCGCCGACCCGCTTCATCGCCGATGCGATGCGCAAGACGCTTGATGTCCCCGTGATCGACTTGCTGCCAGGCGTGGAACTCGAACCAGTCACACCCCTGCCCCGATCGCACTTCGGCTTGCCAGAAGGGGAGTTCCTTTTTCTTTTCATGTTCGATATGTGCTCAATCTTTGAGCGCAAAAATCCTTTGGCGGTTATCGCCGCTTTTGAGCGGGCGTTTCCCAAAAATGCCAAAACGACGCGCCCCCGTCTGGTTATCAAGGTCAATCGTGGATCCTTCAATCCCGAAGGACTAAATGCCCTTCACGCTGGTTTGGACCGGATTGGAGGGATCCTGCTTGATGGGACCTACACTCGCAATGAGGCTTATGCGCTCATGAATTGCGCCGATGCTTATGTATCGCTCCATCGTTCGGAAGGGTTTGGACTCACCATGGCCGAGGCCATGCTCATGGACAAACCTGTTATTGCTACCGGGTATTCGGGCAACATGGATTTCATGACTGAGCAGACAGCCATGCTGATTCCCCACGCAATGATCGACATCGACGAGACCCGGCTTGTCTATCGCAAGGGAATGCGCTGGGCCGATCCAAGCGTCGACCATGCCGCCAAAGCCATGCGTTCCATCCTCGAAAAACCAAACGAGGCGAGGGAAATGGCCCAACGCGCAAAAGCCCACATCCAAAGGGTCCTTTCCCTTGAAGCCGCTGGCAAACGCTTTTTGGAAAGGGCAAAAATCCTCTCTGAAAAAAAACAGTTCACGAAAAAAGTGGCCTGAGAAGCGATTCCGGTTTTCGGGAATGGCTCCATGGTGGTTGAAAGACGGGTATATATCCCGATGCTTACCAAATGAGCAATTCTTCTCTGAGAAAACTTGCGCTCCTGTCGATGGGTGCTGCCGTCCTGACGGCAGGGCTTAAAACCGCAGCATGGCAATTGACCGGTTCTGTTGGGCTCCTTAGTGATGCTGCCGAATCCCTTGTCAATTTCGCGGCGGCAACAGTCGCCTGGATCGCACTTTGGTACGCTTCCCATCCGATTGACAGCGACCACCCTTACGGCCACGAAAAAATTGAATTCTTCTCTAGTGGTTTGGAGGGTGGCCTGATCCTTGTTGCGGGCCTTGGCGCCATCGGCGCTGCCTCCAACCGTTTTTTTTACCTTCGCGATCTCGCCAAACTCGACTGGGGCCTGGGCCTCAGCATTGTCGCTTCGCTGATAAACCTGGCGGTTGCCCGGATCCTTCTTGTTCGGGGAAAAATGGCTGGATCAGTTGTGCTTGAGGCAGATGCACATCATTTGTTGACCGATGTCGTCACAAGCTTTGGAATCCTGGTTGGGCTTGGATTGCAATGGTTCACCGGAATCAAATGGGTCGATCCTCTCCTGGCGCTCCTCGTTGGAATCCTGATTCTGGTAACGGGTATTCGCCTAATTTACAGATCCTTTCAGGGCCTTATGGACCAATCACTTCCCGCCTCGGAGGTTCAATCCATCCGGGAAGCGATACAGCAAGGCCTCAGGCCCGGAAGAGAAGGCGCTACTCCGGAATTTCACGCGCTTCGGACCCGACAGGCGGGAAGCAGGCGTTTTGTTGACTTCCACCTTTTGGTTCCCGGACAAATGCGAGTGGAAGAGGCGCACGATCTTGGCGAGATGCTTGTTTCAAAAATTATCGCGAAACTCGGTCCCGCTGAGGTTTCCTTTCATCTGGAACCGATCGAGCGACCGGATTGTTGGAACGACAGCGAACTTATTGAAATTGAAAAGAACAAAAAACAGCCCTAAAAACCACACACCCTGAAACGACAATGTAACGGCAAGCAGACGCCCAGGGTCTTTGCCATTTTTGAAATTGCCCAAAATCGGGGCAGCACTCGTTTCGATTTATCGGTCCGCAATGGACAGTCGTTTTGCGCCTTCCACCTCTGTTCCCTTGTTAAACAGGAAAAAAAGCGGTGTGGTCATGACGGTGGTAAATAGGGCCATTAGCACAAACATGGTGAATAGAGAATCGGGCAGGACACCAAGGTCCTTACCCGCATTGATCACAATAAGTTCCATTAGCGCCCGGGTATTCATCAAAATTCCGATGATGACAGATTCCCTCCATGGATAACCGGACCATTTTGCGGCCAAGCCACATCCCAACAGTTTTCCAATGATTGCCGCGGCAAAGACGAGCGCGCAAACACCCCACAAATACCCCTCGTTCAAAGAGCCAATATTGGTTCTAAGTCCGGTGTAGGCGAAGAAAACAGGAAGAAAAAAAGCGGTGGTGAATTCCCTGAGCCTTCGGGCGACCGCCTCCCGCAATCCAGGAAGTGGGCTAAGCACGGCTCCGGCTATGAACGCGCCGAATATGGCAAAAATCCCGATCTTGCTTGTGACCATTCCCGATAGGAAAACAGTTACAAGACAAATAGTAAGGGCCAAAATCGATATTTCCCCATTGTTGCGCTCAAGAAGGTGTCCAAGCCACTTCCTCAATGGAGGCGCTATCACATACATCATCAAAAGCAAAAAACCGATCGATGCGCCTATCATCCCGAATAGCCGAAGGGGTTCAAACGCGGAAGTGGCGATGGCCGCAACAGTTCCAAGAATGATCCAGCCCGCAGCATCATCCATAGCTGCGGCGGAAATGGTGATGGTCGCAAGACGAGTCCGAGTGACTCCCCATTCAATCAGGAGTCGACCCAGAATCGGGAGCGCGGTAATGGACATTGCGGTCCCGATGAACAGGGAGAAGGGAAGAAAATCGACCATGGTGCCATCGGCCCTTGAACCCACCTTATCGTGGACAAACCAGGCGAGGAGGAGACCCAAACCAAAGGGAAAAACAATTCCGGTGGCGGAAATGGAAAAAGTGGCCAGTCCGGACCATTTCAGATGGCTGAAATCAAACTCGAGCCCCACCTGAAAAAGCAAAAGGAGCAAACCCAACTGCGCGATAATGGTCAACAAAGCGGGGATGACCCCAGGCGCGACACCGGGAACCACCGTTGGAAAAAGCTGGGCCTGGAATTCGGGAAACCACATTCCCAAGAAAGAGGGGCCCATCAGTAGCCCGGCGGCAATTTCTCCGACCACCTCGGGTTGGCCCAGGAAACGGACCAAATAGCCCATAAATCGCGCCGCAACAAGGATAACCACCAATTGCGCCAAAAGGGGAAAGAGGATGGCTTCAGCGGGGCCTGCTGCGAAGATTGAAGACATACCTGAAACGCTCCCGGATACTTGTTTAAACAATTATTAACCAAAACCCCATTTTGTCCACCCAAATTTCCGGCGATTTCCTTTTCCTCGCCTTTGCCTTGGCCCAATACTTTTTCCGATCTTGGAAAATCCCGCAAGTCTTGCAACAATATCAAATAGACCCCTATCGGGGATGTTTCTGCACGGAAGGGTGGCAGAGCGGTTTAATGCACCGGTCTTGAAAACCGGAGATGTCGCAAGGCATCCGTGGGTTCGAATCCCTCCCCTTCCGCTTGTTTTTTCGATGAAACCACTTGTTTTAAGGGACTTGAGAAGCCTTCACCCATTCGGGGAGAATGGTCAATCATACTCAATCCGTGTCTTTGAATAGCAGGTTTTTGGGGCAGCAATGGGGCAGTGGAAGGGGCAGTAACTCCAAAGGTTCCGGTAGCCATTTTGACCGATGCAATGGCCTCCAGGGGGAGGGAGCTTGGATCGGGGATCCGCTCCACCAATCCAATCAGGTCAAAGGCCTTGGGGGCTTTGGCGTATCGGTTCATGGTCAAGGCGGCCGTCGAATGCCGGGCAAGGGTCTGGAGCGTCTTGACGGTTGCCCCTGTCTGTTCGGCCCAAGTGATTGCCGTATGCCTCAAGGCATGGAAATCCCCAAAAAGGCCTTTGGAGTCCTCCCAAAGCAGGGTATCCGCTTCCGGGTTCCCACCTTGGAAGAGCCATGCTTGACGGGCTTCCGAGAGGTCTTCCCGTAACGATTTTCCCGCTGACCGATTCTTGACCCAGTTCCCCGGCCAAACAAGCTCCCCTTTGGGTTTGCCCTGAAGCCAATCCTGGATTTCCTCCCAAAGGCTCTTGGGCAGGGGTTGGCAAGCCTCCCGCCTGTTTTTGGTCTGCTTGGCACCAAGGACAACAAAGCCATCGTCAAAGGCTTCTGGCTTCAGGCTTCCCAGCTCCCCGGCCCTAAGGCCCGTTGCAAGGGCCACCCGGTACAACCAAAACCGGTCTTCCCCGGTCAGGCCTGCCCTAGTTTGGGCCTTCCTTGTGGCCTGGAGGAGCCATGCCGCCTCCTCTTGGGAAAAGGCCCGCCGATCATGCCGACGGTCCAGGGCAACATTCTTTCCCTTCAAATGCCGGAGTGGGTTGGCCTCAATCCGCCCATCGGATTCCAACCACCGGGCAAACTGCTTGATCGATCCCAGATAGAAGTTTTGGGTTTGAAGGCTCAGGTCTTCCCGCTTGGCCAATCGCTCCAAGGCTTCCATCAATCGGCTTGGGACAAGATCCCTAATCAGGGCGGCCTTGCATTCGCCCAACAGGGCCCTTGCCCGCTTTGTGGTCAGGCTCCCACCATCGGCCACCCCTTGGGATTCCAGGGCCCGCTTCCAATCGTCCAGATGCCTGGACAGGGGAACCTTTCGCCATTCCTCGAAACGATCCAACAACCCGGACCTTGTTCGGTCGGCTTGTCGCTCCAGGTCGGCAAGCAAAATTTTTGCGGCCTCTTTGTTCGCAACTAACGGAACCTTTTGCCGTATTCCATTGGCATCCAGAAAGTCGGCATACCAACGGGGGGCCCGTTTCCGAACCCCAGAAGCATCCTTGTAATATC
>CAMBMH010000120.1 GCA_945868575.1 Singulisphaera sp. GP187
AATCGTCCATCATGTTTGCAACGCGTCGTTTTTCAACCGTTTGACCGAGGCGGCCAACTTGCCGGTTGGTCAATAAATCTCAAGCGATTCAAAACCATCAACAAAAACCATTGGGCTTGCCCGGGCTAAATTCCCCAGGCAAGCCCAATGTAATTTTATCAGGGAAAAACCTGGTAATTATACCTTGGCGGACCGGGATTCGAGGATTGCGGAAAGCGACTTGGGACCCTTCCATTCCGCTTTTTTCGAAATCTCTGATGCGGTCAATTTGAAGATTACCCGGCGGCAATGCTCATTCCAGGGAATCACCCCCGCTTCTTCAAAAGTGAATCCATTTTCCTGGAAGCTTTTGTGGAGGTTGGCCTCGTTCAGGTGGATCATGGAAATCGATCCGACATAGTCTTTCACATCGGGCGACACAAACGCATCCACAAGGATGAAACCGGTATCGGCCAAGAGGCGGCGCAGTTCGCCGAGCATGGCGTGGATGTCTTTGGGGTACATGTGGGTGAAGACGCTTCCCAGGTAGATCGCGTCAAAAAGGATCCCCTTAAGGGGAAGGCCGGTCATTGTGTTGGTAAGAAAATGAAAGTTGGGAAGGCGGAACTTTTTCTTGCAAAACGCGATCGCCTCGGCGCCCAGATCGGTTCCATAGTATGCCCCTTTGGGACTGAGGATATTGCAAAGTGGTTCGGCCAATTGTCCGGTGCCGCAACCCACATCAAGAACCTTGGCGTCGGGTTTCATTCCGAAATCAAGAAGCTGTTTCGCTTTGCCGCGACCAAGTTCCTCGTAAGCTTCGCGTGTTGCCGGTCCCACCACGGTCCAATAGTCTTTTTCAAGATCGACCTTGGCGTAAATATCGACATAATCAAAATCCGCCGATGCGTTTGCCGCGTTTTGTCCTTTAACCTTGCGAAAGATCCGGGGAAGTGAGCAGTTGGTCCCGAGCGATTTTCCCGCCTCATCCCGCAGGTCGACTTCGATCGCCACATCATAAACACCGTTAAGGCCAACAGGCGCGGTTACGGGAATCAGTAAGCTTTTGCCACGAGGTGGCCTCGTCCAGGAGCCCACGACGAAATCCCCCATCGGAACCTCTGTCTGGGCGTTATCCTCTTTTTGAAGGATCACCCAACGCAGTACCACCGACCCCGATTGGGGCTCATTGGTCAATTCATCCTTGCTGGAAATGCGAAGCACCATTCCAAAGGTGCTTGAAACCCGCAGGGTCCGTTCGCACTCAAGAATTTCCAGATGGAAGCTCCCGGAGGTGGAACTCCCCAAGGTTCCCGAAGCCAGCGGTTGGCTGATGGTTTTCAAAAAGGGTATACGCCACTTCATCAGGGTCGCCCAAAGTTTCAGTTTTTGCCGGACTTTGCGACCCGCAGAACGAATTTTGGAAAGTGTCAATGACATCGTGAAATAACTCCCAAAAGGGGCAACCCTGGGCAGAAACGGCAAATTACCAGTCTGTTTTAACACATTCCCAAGCGTCGAATCCATTCCAAAGTTTTCTGGCTTAAACTCCTTGGTCCCTACATAAAAAAAGCGCCTCCCTGGATTCCACTGGGGAGGCGACCTGGTTTTGGACGAATGTCCCCACCGGATCCGAATTGGGACGGCGGGATGGGGAAAAGTAGTGAAAACCTGGTCTAGGCTGGAGGGCGTCCCTCGCCTCCGGGTCCTTCGATTGGAGGCCTTCCACTAGGGCCGCCAGGACCGCCCGGACGACCTTCACCACGACCCCCGGGCCTACCCTGTCCACCTTGGCCATCAAAGCCTGGACGACCGCCTGGACCTTCGAAGCCGCCCCGTCCACTTGGTCCACCTGGTCCACCAGGACCACGCTCGCGCATTTCTTTTAGTTGTTTGCGTTGCTCTTCGTTGAGTACCTTGTCAAGCTTGTCGTTGGTTTCCTTCTGGAGGGTTTCGAGCTGCTTCTTTTGGCTATCGTCCAGACGGAGCATTTCCACCATGAAGGGGGGCAAAATCTGTCCTGGAGCGCCAAAAGGGCGCATTCCGCCTCCAGGACCGCCCGGCCCACCGAATCCGCCCCTGTCACCCCGTTCCATTCCGCGCCCGCCTTCTCTTCCACCTTCCCGTCCGCCCTCGCGACCACCCCGACCTCCTTGGGGACCGGCAAGCGCGGCTTCCTGAGCCTTCAGGGCGCTTAATTCTTCCTTGGAAATTTTACCATCCTTGTTGGTGTCGGCCCGATCAAAGGCCCTGCGAAGGGGTTCGGGAACATTGTCACGGACGATGTTTCCGTCTTTGTCTTTTTCCAGTGCTGCCAAACGGGCGGAAGCGGTTTGGCCCCCCTGATTACCGTTTGGTGGCCCACCCGGCCCGCGCCCCTGATTTCCACGCCCCTCTCCACCCTGGGGAGGCTGGGCCATCACAAATGAGGCCGAAACAAAAGCCAAAACCACCCATGAAGCTCTTACATATCGAAACATTGGGATCTCCTTTTTACCTGTTGGCAAGGGCCATCGGCACCACCACGCTCCGGCCATTCCGGTTCACGAGGATACGCACCGAATCCCCCACCAAATATTCCCGTTCCACGAAACCGACAAACTCTGATGCGCTCAGATGAAGGGGTTTTCCTTCGATTCCAAGAACAAGGTCCTTGGGTTCAAAACCCAAATCCTTGAGTCTTTGCGAAACCGTATCCGCCAGTCGATAGGCAAGCACATTGGACGCAAGACCTAACGCCTTTTTCTCGTCGCTGGTCAGGTCCTTTCCCGGCAGCGAAAATCTCGGGATCATCCGGCGCATGGATGTCCTCCAGGTAAGATCCGTTTTGCGCCATCCTTCAGCCAGTTCCAGAGTCGAATTTTGATCCTTGCCGGATCTTCTGTAAACGATCGACAGTTTTCCGGATACTGGGGCCCGGTCGAGCGCTGTTTGCGCGTCGGCAAAGCTGTGGATCGGGATGGCGCCCATCTGGCGGATCCGGTCGCCTGGCTCAAGACCCGCTTTTTCCGCCGGGGAGCCCTGGGTTACCCGTTCCACTATGTTTGGCTTGTCCACAAAAAGACGAAAACCCACATTTTCAGGAAGCGGATACCGCCAGACCTGATCCCGGTCCCAATCCCCCTGAGCGACAAGTTGACGGTTAAGTTCTTCCTTGATGTCGTGACAGTGCATACAGCGCCCGCCACCCATCTGGTTCCCTTCGCGAATGAACTTGGGACCGCCTGTTGTCCTGGGTGCAACCCGGGTTTTCTCTGTCTTGTGGGTTTGGAGGACGGAAAGCATTGTCTGCCTTAGCCCTTCCAGGGATTGCCGATTATCGGCGTTTTCGGCATCCCGTCCACCATAGCGCGCATAGATCCGTTCATTGGCATCCATGAAAAACACCATGAAAGTCAGATCGTAATCGAACTCGAACAGATTGAGATCGCAACTGTCAATACGGGGCAATCGCACGAGCACAAACTGCGCCGCCTCATTCTTGATCTTTTCCAGACGGACAACCTGCCCGTCATATTCATGGCAATCCGTTCAGGGAATACAGCGAATCACAACCATCAAAGGCAAACCACTTTTCTTGGCGAGCGCTTTTGCCTCCTGATAATTTGCGTGCCAACCGTATTTGGCCGAGTCGTCCGTTTCCCGACCTCGTCCCCCCCGTTGGGCCAAAACTTGTGACTCAGCCGAACCATTCCAAAGGAGAAATACGATCAATAGCCCCTTAAGGACGACCAACCCCAATTGCTTGGAAACACTCCGCTCCATGAGGCGCTATCCCCCGATCCGCCAAAAGTTTTCCCAGTCACCTGTTCTTGTGGTTGCCCAAAGCAGAACCAAACCGCCGACAAAAATTCGTATTTTTGTATCCATTATGCCAAGCCCTTTGGCAAAGCAAGTTTGCATCGATTGAATCCTGGGGTTTCCTGTCTCCGATCGCGGGGCACTGCCTTTCCCGGCAGACGGATTTGGCATATTTCGTTTGGCCTTGTTTCGGGGATTGTGATGTCGCTATAGAGCGCCTCATCTCAGGGGTGTTCCCGGCCATGGTTCAACGAATTGCGCACCAGATTTCCGAGTTTCGAGCGGTTGCACGCCTCGGGTGCGCCCTTGCTTTGACCGCAGCAATCTTATTTACCGGGTGCCAAACCCCGCAAATGCGCAATTTGCGGAAAATGGGTGTCCTTCCAGAGGATATTTCTGACCGGATTGCCAGGGAACAGGGTGGGCCCATCGGCTCGACAGGCCACACGCCCCCAGAACCTCCAACCGCGGAATCCAAATCGGGGGGGATATTTTCCCGGGGTGCAGAGCCCGAAGCCCCGCCTGCCAACACCGACACCGGAGTCAGCCCGATTCCTTCGGTTAGTCCGGACAGGGGCTCCAATGGGTCCAAACAAGAAAAACCCAATCTGACCAAGACCAACCTTCTGGATATTCCCACTCTGGCTGAACGGGCAAACCATCTGGGCCGCAAGCACGATGGCGGCCATGTCGTTGCGACCGTAAACGGAACCGCCATTCTCGAAGAGGAGCTCCGTTTGGCCCAGGTCCAATCGGGGGCCGAGGATGCCCTCAATCCGAACAGGCGCCGCCAGGCCCTCAATACCCTGATCGACCGTGAGGTTGCCATTCTCGACGCGGAAGCAAAATTGGGCAAAAGTCCCCAAGGGAAAAAATTCCTCGAAAAGATGTATGAATATGGCGGAAAGGAATTTAGCCGCTACACACGCATCATCAAGGAAAAAAACAAGTTTGAAAACGAGGATGAGCTCAAGGCGATGTTCCGGCAGTCGGGAGTCTCGTACGAATTGATGAGGCGCCAGACCGAACGGAATTTCGTCTCCATGCAATATCTCCAACAGCGGGTTATGCCCGCAATGGACCGGATCGGCCACCGCGACTTGCGCGAATACTATGACGGTCATCCCGAACTATTCAAAATTCAGGATTCGGTAAATTGGCGACACATCTTTATCGCCAAGGTGAAATATAAAACTCCCGAAGAGGCCCGCAAACAGGCGGAAGAGGTGGTCCAGCAGATCAAGGCAGGCGAGGATTTTGTCACGCTTTCCCGCAAATATTGCCATGGTGACAGCGCCCTTCGTGATGGGGATGGCCTCGGACACCACCCCGGGGAAATACGCCCCGTGGAAGCCGAACCCATTTTGCTGTCCATGAAGGAAGGCGAAGTCGCCGAGGTCCTTGAACTCCCAGCCGGCTATCACATCATCCAATTGACCAAACGCCAGTATGCCGGAATGAAGCCTTTCAACGAGGTGGCCCAAAAGGAAATCCGGGACAAATTACGCAACGAAGTCGCGACCCTGGAAATCAAGCGCTTACTGGCCGAAATGAAACGCAACGCCGTTATCGAGATTATGCCGGATTCCTAGGATCCGATTTTGGAAGAATTCAAAGCAATACCCTCCCCCACAAAATTCTCTTTTGCGTGGGGATATTTGTTTTTACAGATTTGTTGAAAATATATGCCAATAGGTAGAATGGTTGCCAATAATGGTTGCCAATAATGGAAGAATTGGGGTGTGAAAGGAGATAGCGAACTATTCGCCGATCCCTTTTCCCCATTTGGTCAGTCGATTTTTGTCCAGAGCCAGCCGGGCTTCTCTTGCGCCAACATCCACCAACAACAGGTCCTGTCCACGGGCTTCCACCTTCCAGCGTCCGTCGCGACTTTGGACCGCAGGGGGGGTACCCGGGTCTTTCAAGTGATACCTATCCTTCTCGAGGACCTCATTGCCATTGGTTCGGTCCCAGATTTTAACCACACCACGATCGTCCTTGCTGATCAGATATTTTTCATCGGCACAAAATCCGGCCTGAAGGATGTTTCCATCATGACCTTTGAATGCCTGTAATTCACCGCGATGGGAACCATCCCACAAGACAAGTTTGCCATCATCCCCAACGCTGGCGATTATTTTGCCATCGTGACTGTATTTGGCGGAACGAACCGAGGCGGTGTGTTGGGCCAGGGTGAGAATTTCCGCGCCTGTCAAGGCATCCCATAATTTGAGACTGTTATCGAAGCTGGAGCTGATTATTCGCTTTCCATCTGGGCTGAAATCCACCCGCGTGATCCCGTCGATATGCCCTTTGAGCGTCCTGAGTAATTTTCCATTATTCATATCCCAGATGCGAATTGTTTTGTTGGTGTCCCCCGTGACCACCCGCTTACCGTCATTGCTGAATGCGACACATCGGACCGTATGTGTGTGATTCTGACCAAGATCCCACTTGAGGGAATAGTCCCCCGCGTCCCAGATTTTTACGGTCTTGTCAGCCGAGGCGCTGGCGAACCATTTCCCATCCGCGCTGACATTCAGACCAAGGACGGGGCCCTTGTGCAAGTCAAGGGATTTGAGTTCAATGCCTGTTTCCGCGTCCCAGATTTTTATGGTTTTGTCGTCACTTCCGCTAATGATGCGTTTGCCATCCGGCGTGTGGTAACACGCTTGAACAGTGGCTTGATGGCCAGTCAGAGTATGGATTAATTGTTGGGTATTTGTGTCCCAAATATATAGTAAGGCGTCGGCGCCACCCGCGACAATACGATTGCCATTTGGGTTGAAATCTGTACCGCAAATATGATTATTGCTTTTTGCTTTGTTTGTTTTTGTGAGAATATGATTTTTTTTACCGGACCAAATTTTCACAAAGCCATCATCCATAGCCGCCGCGATCAGCTTACCATCCCGTGACAAACTAACATCCCTGGATTTTTTGGCGCCTATGTTCAGGGTTCTGTTGCCCTGATCCATCAAATAATCCCAGATGCGTACGGTTTTGTCCCAACTCGCGCTGGCGAGTTTTCCTCCATCGGGACTGAAAACAACCCCGCGTAGCACATCGCCGTGCCCTTTGAGCACGCGCGCCAAATCCCCGGTTTCCACGTTCCAAATTCTGATGGTGTGGTCATCGCTGCCACTAGCAAGCCACTTTCCATCCGGGCTGATGGCGACGGATGTGACCGTGTCTGAGTGGCCATTCAAAACATGTGTTAATTTACCGGTTGCGGTATCCCAAATTCGAACCATCGTATCATCGCCTCCGGCGGCAAAATTTTTCCCATCCATGCTGAAGCAGACACATTTTGTCGCGTCACGCCCACCAATGATCAAATCATGCAGGATTTTATTGGTCTGTATATCCCATATAACTACCGTGTTTTTATCCATTCCCGCGATCAGTCGTTTTCCGTCGGTGGAATAGGCAATCTGATTGATATGATCCGTTTTATATTGCAGCATATTGGTCTGTTTTCCCGTTTCCGTGTTCGAAAATAGGATAACACCCGACTGCATCATCCCAACCGCGACGATTTTTCCCAAAGGATCAAGAGCGATCGATTTTCTGAAAAAGAATGGCCCCACATGATCGGATGGCCCTTCCACCTGTCTTTTCAGGTTCCAGGTCCGAACATCGTAGATATTGATCATTCCGTCGGTGGTCGCCCCAGCAAGGGTGGAACCATCTCCACTAAACGAGACACTTCGAACAAATCCACTATTCCCCACGAGGGTTTTCACCAGCGTTCCCTGCGCCGCGTCCCAGATTTTAATAGCCTGGTCGTCACTTCCGCTTGCGATCCATTTGCCATCCGGGCTGTAGGCGATACTTTGAACCTCGGCGGTGTGTCCCTCAAGAACCACCTGATTGGCGCGGACGGTCGTGTTGACAAAATCATGTTCCCAATCGCGTTTTTCAAAGGGACAAGCCTCCAGGCGATCCCTGGCCGTTTGTGGCCTGCCATATTTCCATTCGCTGAGTGCCCTCTGCACATTTCCAATATAGACCTGGGATTCCGCCATATTTTGCTGGGAAACGGCGTGTGCTTCGCTTTGTGTGGCTTGGGATTCCTTGGTCCTTGCGTTATTGCGCTCTGTTAAAGCCCAAATGCTAAGTCCGGCAAAGCCCACCGATGAAATCAAAAGCAGGAACAAAGCCGATGCAGCCGTCGCCGCCAAAACCCGGTTTTTCCTTGCCCAGAACCAGATTCGTCCCCATGGTTTCGACCGTCTGGCAAGGACTGGCTTGCCTTCGTTAAACCGTTGCAGATCCTCGGCCAGTTCCCGGCAGGAACGGTACCTTTCATTGGGATCCTTGGCGAGACATTTCAGACAAATCCGGTCAATATCCCTGGGTAGCGAGGGAACATGAACCCTGGGGGATTCGGGCGTTGTTTCCGAAACCATTCTCAGGATGTGAAGATGGTTATCCCCCTTGAAAGGCAGGGTTCCCGTCAGGCATTCATAAAGAATGACACCAAGGGCGTAAACATCGGCTTCCGGACCCACGAACCGGGATTTTCCTTCGGCTTGTTCCGGCGCCATGTAACAGGGTGTTCCCAAAACAACATGGGAAACCGTATTGACCGAAACCTCCAGTTGTTTGGCCAATCCAAAGTCGATGACTTTCGGCTCGCCTTCGTTGTCAAAAAGAATATTTTCAGGTTTTAAATCCCTGTGGACGATACCAAGGTCATGGGCTGCCTGAACTCCATTGCAGATCTTTATTAGTAAATGTGAGGCTGTTTTTTGGTCCAAACGATTTTGTTCCTGGATTCTGTCCGCCAGACTTCCTCCCGGCAAATACTCCATCGCCAGGAACGGGCGGCCATTCGCGTTTCCGAATTCCAGGACTTCCAGGACATTGGAATGTTTCACCGAAGCCATCGCGACCGACTCGGCCATGAAGCGCATATGGTCGGTCGATTTGGCGGAAAAACCGCCAAGAATCATTTTTATTGCAACCACCCGATTGCTGCTCGATTGGGTGGCTTTCCAGACTGTGCCCATCCCGCCTGATCGGATTTCCTCCTCCAGCCGATACCCCTGAATGTTCAGACCATGATGCAGAAAGCCGAAAGGTTGACCAGAACCCGATTCCTCAGGCGACGGCAAAGGGGGCGCCTCTCCCAAAGGTGTATTGGAATCGGAAACGGTTCGGCCAGCGGCAGGGGATTTCAAATCTTCCACATTCCCAACGGATATCCAATTGTTGGGATCGACAGCAGGCTTGGGTAAGAAATCAGGCATACGAACCCTGAAAAAGTTTTTCGTATATCTAATGCTAGCTAATTTAGCGGGGCGGCCATCGGCAAGAGAGGATACTTTAGGCATTGGGCGGTTTGTGGTTTCAGAAAATCCCCTTGAGCACAAATATTTTTCTCTGTGATTGGTCAAGGCAAGGCAGCAGGAGTTTTTTCCTGGATTGACCATTGTGTTTGTTTTGTGCGTGAGTCCTCATGGCTTGAAAGGAAATTGATTGGGCGCCAGAAGGATTAAAAATGTATCATTTTTTGTGGACTGAGTGTTTTTGATTATGCATGCAATATTTGGATTAGTATGCTTGACAAACCATTTGGGGTTTTGTATACCTGCATTTCATTGGATCGGTGTTGAGGAATGCAGGCATGACATCCATCCGGAGGTTGGGTTCCAGGATTCGATTCTCCCTCAGCGCGGATACTATGCCTGTTCCGCAAGGCAAACCGGTTCATATTCAAAAGCTGTTTGATTGGCTCCAGCGGGTGCATCAGGGGGAAGAAGGGGCGCTTTCCCAATTCCTGATTCTTTGCCAGTACCGACTTATGGATTTGGGACACGGCTATTCCCAGCGGATGAAAGGGAAGGAAAATACCCCTGATCTTGTCCAGGAATCGCTAATTGTCCTTTATGACAACATTCTAAAACACCATTTTGCGGACAACGACCATCTGGAGGCTTTCCTCCGGACCATACTCCACCATGCCCAAATCAACAGGCAAAGATATTTTTTCCTCGCGTCGAAACGAAATGCCAAAATCGAGCATTCCGATGTGGAATTGATCGAGGAATCCGGGTCTTCCAATTCGCTGGCCATTATGGAAAATGCCGAGGAGTTGGAGCTTATGGCCAAATCGCTCAAGATCCTCAATGAAAAGGAACTGACGATTCTGAAGATGCGCCATCAGGACAATGAATCCTGGGCGGACATAGGATGGATGTTTGGGATGACGGCCAACGCCGCCCGCAAAGCCCATGATCGGATCCTGGGCCTTTTGCGAAGCGCCATGGGCCTGAAAGTGCATGTCGACTGGGTCGAGTGATTTTGTTCCCCGGGGCCGGGCCTGTATTCCATTATGTTCTTTCACGGGATAAAAGAGATTGCCAAGAGTTCCCGAGGAAACCTAACGGCCTTGGTGAATTCGCCAAAGCGACTAATCAAAAAGTCCTTTTTTCTCGTTCCTTTGATGGAATGGAATGGTACTCACTAATAGCTCTTTTCAGTTTCCTTCCCGGGAAATATCGCATCGCGTAGAAGTTGCGATTCCTTGTATCTTGACCGAGGCGATATACCGGGGAGATATTATGATGTTCCAGGTAACCGGTTACCTCTTCATCAAGGTGAAATAGCGCTTTTTGCAGGGAATCTTGTTCCTGATCAGGCTTTATATTTTTGACTACGACAAGGCGGTTAATTTCTTTGTCATTTGCAATCCATACTTCACCGATGGCTCCAGAATCCAAAAAGGATTTTCGGTTATATCGTCCTTCTTGGTCGTCTGGTAAAATCCTTTCGGCGGCAATTGTTTGTTAAGGATCCTCAGGATCTGATCCGCAAGGAATTTTTTCGTTTGAAGGGATTTGCAGTTGTGGGTTAATCTTACCGGGGTTATTTTTTGGTCGTCTTCTTATGGAATGGATCGTGATTAGGGTTTTACAATTTCCGAATCCTGGGGTTTGTCCGGCTCGCTTTCCAAATCTTGATATATTTCAGAGATGCAAGCGCAACCTCCTCTTCGCCCTGCTGCCGGATTTGTTCTTCAACTGCCCCTTCAATCAGGTTTCGTTTTTCCCCGGATATGGTCTTTTGCGAAAGGAGGATTTTCCCAAAAGCCATTCGGTGAGTACCCGGATAATTTTGTCACGGTTAAGGATACCAAGTATCAAACCAATTCCGGCTACAAGGAGGTTCCGTTCCACCAAGCGGGATTCGATAGATGGCATTATTGCTCCAGAAAAAGTACCCATATTCATGACAATAATTTATCTACCATATTTTTTTAATACTTATAGTAGGAGCTTTTACTGAAGGCGCCTTAATTTTCGGTATAGACATGCTTGGAGTTTTAATATTTTCTATTTTTACATTTGGTATTTTTAATGATTGCGTGACTATTTTGTCTTGTTTTAATATAGGAATTGTTGATTTGTAAAATGAATTTGATATTGATGATGCCTCATTTTTAAAATCCCCCGAAAATTTTCCAGAATCAAAAGATATCTTGTTTCCTAGTACCTTTCCTTCTACTGAAATTTTTGAATTCATTCCCGAAAATTTGGCGTTAGCTGATGCATTTGCTTTTGCTCCGAAAATGTTGATGTTTCCTCCAGCGTTAATTCCTTTATAATTCGCGCTTACATTTGTGTTGTATTTTGCCATTCCACCAAGATTTACTCCCTGATTAACCGTGAGATCAGATTTTGTTCCATTGAATCGAACACCTGCGCCGTTATTTGCCCGAAAACCACCAATCCCAAGATCCGAAGTCTGGCGGTATTGGGTTCTATCCATGGTGGAGCTTGCGCCCCCCAATCTGATCATTCCTGTTGGATCGTAAATGTCCGCCCCTCCGTTTATTGAGGAGTTTTTGCCACTAAAATTTACATTTCCATAGCTAACAACTTTGGTTCCGTAAGGGCCAACGCTTGTGTAGGATCCCCCTACCGTTGTAGTTCCATT